>NZ_CP076060.1:1207272-1509090 GCF_018729255.1 Cupriavidus sp. EM10 | reverse complement strand
CTTCCCGGTCAGCCATCATCCAGAGTCCTGGGAAGATGAAGCGGGCCCAGATAGAGCATTCGGCCAGATCCTCGTTGGCGTAGAAGCCAGGTTTGATGTTGCGTGCGCGGGCCATTTCCTACCCCTTCTCCGGGCCACTGTGGGACGCTGTGGGATCGTCCTCGGCAAGCCCTTTGTTCGCCCGCAACCAGCCAAAGGCGCCGAGTCGCGTGCAATAGCTGCGGTATTCGGGCGCTGAGACACCCTGCTTCTGCGCGGCCTCTTCCATTTCTTGGACTTCAGCCTCGGTAAGCCTTACGGGCACATCGACCAGCCGAGATTTCATGCGTGGCTCCGCGGGCCGGTGTGGGCCGTTTCGACACTGACGGCGAATTCGTCGTCCGGCAAAGTGCCAATCACGCCCAGCAGGAACAGTTCCGCGACGCGGTTGAGCGCAGCGGAATCGCTGTCGAAGCCGTTCATGGACTTGAACTTGCGCAGGGCGGTGGCAACGGCCGGCCGCATGCGCGTCTTGATCTCTTCGCGGTATTCAGCGCGACGTGACATGAGTCGATCCTCAGGCGGCAGCCGGTTCTGCGTGGGCTGAATGCTCACGCAGGTAGTTCCAGTCAACCGAGGGATTCAGGACTTCGCATCGCACGCGGCCGGCGCTATGGCGCTCGATCGTCGGGCAATGCTCAGCAGGGACGCGGCCACGACGGATGTAGTCGTAGATAGCGTGGCGCGAGACATCGAGCAGGGTTGCGACGGCGACAGCGCCGCCTGCTTCCTCGATCGCGCGCCGCAGATCTTCAGAGCGGGTGGTTTCCATGTGTAGTGACTCCGGTCACGTCAAGTGTCGCTACACAGTATAGGGAAGCAACGCTACACAGGCAAGTGTTAAGTTACGCTAACCATGAATGTCGGACAAAGAATCAAGGCTTTACGCCTTCAGAAAAACATGACGCTCCAGCAAGTAGGTGACGCTTTCGGCATTACGAGAAGCGCCGTCGGCTCCTGGGAGCGTGGCGACACTCGCCCGGATCAGGACAAGCTTTCCCGCCTGGCCAAGCTCTTCGGCACGTCTGTGGAGCATCTGCTTAATGGCAATTCAGTGCCCGTGAGCACAGAACATCGCACGCCAATTCCCTTACACAGACCGGTGGGCCTCCCTCTGATTGACATGAGAGAGGCCCCAAAGTGGAGGGAAAAAATGGCAGATGAAAAGGAGCTATGCACCCTTGAGCGCATTCCGTGCCCCTTTGCGCATAGTCCAGAAGCTTTCATAACAACCGTACCAGGTCACAGCATGTATGACCCGGCCGGCCCGAAGTCCTACAGTCAAGGGGACTTCATTGCCGTGGATCCAGCTCGCCCCGCCATTAGTGGCAGCATGGTTCTGGTTCACAAGAAGCGGACGGACGAGACGCTGTTTAGGCAGCTGCTCATTGAAAACGGAAAGCGTATGGTGCAACCACTCAATAAAAAGTGGCCAGAGGAGATCGAGTCGTTGTCCGACGAAGACTCGATCGTGGGGGTAATCATTGGGAAGTGGGTGCCGGAATGAAGAATGGCTTAAGGATGCGGATTGCCGCACTAGCTTTGGTGCTGGCGACTTTCACTGCAGCTGCGAAGAGCTACGATTTCGAAGGCACACAGTTGGAAGTTCCGCCTCCTCTAGGATCTATATCGACGTCGAACTATCCGGCTCTATGGGATATTGCGGCGCGGCTCACCCCGAGCCGCTCCATTCTCCTAGACCATTTCATAGAAAAAAGGAGTGCTCCGAGCTCGCCCGGCGCCACAACTTGGGAAGCAACAAGTTGGGCACTAGTTCAGACCCCTAGGGGAACCCGTAATTTAGAACTGACCAAGGAAAGATTCGAGAAGCTTAGGCGGGAAACGAAGTCTCTTGATATGCAGGCCGCCGTTGAACAGAGATACCCCGGCCTTCTAAAGAGCGTGGGCGTCCAGGCGGTAAAGATGATGGGGGTGAACGAAGATACCGATGAGTGGCTGATGTTTCGACCGCATCAAAGGTTCAGGATGGAGCCTCAGATATGCCAGTCATCAACGTCACGAGCTATTGCCGCGTGAAAGGGAAGCTTGTGATGCTCAATTCGTATCGTGTTTTCCATACCTCGAAGGACATCGAGATAGTTCAACGTGAGGCGAGAACCTGGGCCCTCTCAGTTCTCAACGCAAACCGCTAATCCAGCAGCCCGCCGACGAGCGGGCTTTTTTCACCCATGATGTGTAGTAATGCTTGACATCATGGAAAGTCTTGCTACACTTGCTTCCGTCAAGCGCTGCTACACAAACAGCGCCAACCAAACGACCGGAGCAAGCGATGCGAACCCTCACCACAGCCGGCGTGATCGTCGGCGTCCCGATGATTCTCGGCGGGCTCCCCCTTCTGCTGATTGCCGGCCTGATCCGTCTGGCCGCTGCGATCTAACCGGAGCAAGCGATGCCCGCCACCAAATCTCCCCAGAACTTCACGGGCGCCGAGCGCCTGATCGCGATGGTCGTCTCGAAGGACGGCCTGAACTTCGCCAACGACAACGACATCGAGGCCGGCGCGTACCTGTCGGCGGTCGCTGACTTCGTGCTGCGCAACAAGCTGGACGATGCGGCGCTGGCCTCGCTGGGTCGTCAGGTGTTCCAGCAATACCTTGCCGACGTGGCGCACCTGGTTGCCGAGACCGACCGCGAGATGAGCGATGCCATCGAGCGCTGCGAAGCCGAGTTCCGCGCGCACGTTGGCCGCACGCCGAACCACCTGCTGCCGCGCAATGGGGGTGTGCTGTGACGACCGATCAAGCCATCGAGCGCCAGTCGCGCCATGAAAACCTGCTCACCGAGATGTCCACGCTGCTGATGCGCGCGAGCGCTGGGCTGTGGGTGGCGGAGCAAGGGACGTGCAAGTGCAACTTCAAGGATCTGCGCGCCGAGATCAGCGCCGCGATCACCAAGGCTGACAAAGAGGCGATGCAGTGACCAACCAAAAACACGAGGGGAAGCAAATGCAAGAGAACAAGACCGACGCCGAAGTGATCGTGACCTATAAGGGCTTCAACGCCGACTGGACGTGCCGAGGTTTCCAGTACGCGCTGGGCGAGTCGTACGAGCACAAGGGTGAAGTCGAAGCCTGCGCTGGTGGGTTTCATGCATGCGAAGACCCGCTGCATGTTCTGCGCTACTACCCGGCATCGAAGTCGCGTTTCGCCGTTGTCGAGCAGTCCGGCGATCTAAGCCGCCACGAGGAAGACTCGAAGGTGGCGAGCCGCAAGATCACGGTGAAAGCAGAAATCGATATCGTTGGCCTGATCAAAGCGGGTATCGAGTGGCGCACGAAACGTTGCACATCGGTTGAGGACAAGAACTCCCACCTGGATAACACTGCGGTAACGGCCAAGGGCCGTAACGAGTCGGCTTCTTCTTCGGGCAACTACGGCGCAGCCACTGCTTCGGGCAACTACGGCGCAGCCACCGCTTCGGGCGACTCCGGCGCAGCCACCGCTTCGGGCTACTCCGGCGCAGCCACCGCTTCGGGCGACTCCGGCGCAGCCACCGCTTCGGGCTACTCCGGCGCAGCCACCGCTTCGGGCTACTCCGGCGCAGCCACTGCTTCGGGCAACTACGGCGCAGCCACCGCTTCGGGCGACTACGGCGCAGCCACCGCTTCGGGCGACTCCGGCGCAGCCACTGCTTCGGGCAACTACGGCGCAGCCACCGCTTCGGGCGACTACGGCGCAGCCACCGCTTCGGGCGACTCCGGCGCAGCCACCGCTTCGGGCGACTCCGGCGCAGCCACCGCTTCGGGCGACTCCGGCGCAGCCACCGCTTCGGGCTACTCCGGCGCAGCCATGTCGAGCGGTCGCAATGGAAAAGCCCAAGGTAAGGAAGGCTGCGCGCTGTTCCTGGTCTACCGCGATTCGGACTGGAAGATCGTCCATGCCAAGGCTGCAATCGTCGGCCAAGACGGGATCAAGGCGGACGTTTTCTACAAACTCAATGCTGACGGTGAGTTCGTGGAGGTCGAATAGCCATGATCTTCGCCGCCGCCTACTACGCCGTATGCCTGACCGCAATCGTGATCGGTGCGGTTGTGATGAACGACAAGATGTTTGGGGACCGCAAATGATTCCGAAAATGACCGATCTCAGGCACATCGAAACCGACCTGAGCGACGACGAAATCAAGCTGGCGGTGCTGGAGTCGCGGCGCCTGCAGCAGATCCGCGAGCTTGGCGACAAGTGGCTGGGCTCGACGAAGTACAACGGCCACTACGTGCCGGCGCTGACCAACAAGCTGCATTGAGGTAGCCATGAACGCACCACGCACCCTCTCCCAACTCTGGACCGGCGTCCAGCACGGCCTGTCGATCGATGCCTACCACGGCATGGAAGGCGCGTCTAAGACCGTCCTCGACTCGGTATCCAAGTCGCCGGCCATCGCCTACGCCCGCCACCTGGACCCGAATCGTCCGGCCGCCGAGCAGAAGTCCGGGCAGCTGGAAGGCGAGCTCGCGCACTGCGCCATCCTGGAACCCGACCAGTTCGACGTGCGCTATGTCGTGGGCCCAGACTGGAACCGCAACACGAACAAGTGGAAGGACTACGTGGCCGAGATGGCTGCCGCGCGCCCTGGCGTGACGATCCTGAAGCCCGAGCAGCGCGAGACGGCCATGCGCCAGGGTGAGTCGGTACGGCGCCTGCCCGAGATCCGCGACGCGCTCGCCGCCGGCCACCCCGAAGTGTCGGCCTTCTGGATCGATCCCGAGACGGGCGTGAAGTGCCGCTGCCGGCCGGACTGGGTGCATCCCTGCGGCGAGGCCGGCGCGATCCTGCTCGACGTGAAGACGTACAGCGACGCCAGCCCGAACGAGTTCCGCCGGCAGGTGGCGCGCAAGCGCTACCACGTTCAGGACGCCTTCTATTCGGAAGGCTTCGCGCGCGCCAGCGCCCTCGAAGTGCTGGCTTTCGTGTTCGTAGCCGTCGAAGACGTGTATCCATTCGCCGCCAACGCGCTGATGCTAGACGACCTGGCGAAGACCACCGGCCGTGACCTGTACCGGCGCGACCTCGACACCTATGCCAACTGCCTGAGCACCGGCGTATGGCCTGGCTACAGCAACCAGATCGAAATCATCAGCCTGCCCAATTGGGCGCTCATCGACTGACAGGACGAATCCATGTCGAATACCGTTTCCCTCGCGGACCTGAAGAAGACCTCGAAGATGGTCGCCTCGCAAGCCGGCATCGGCAGCGTGAAGACGTTCTTCGAGTCGCAGAAAGCCACGCTTGCCGCGGTGCTGCCGAAGCACGTCAGCCCCGACCGTATGCTTAAGATCGCGCTGGGCGCGCTTCGCACGACGCCGAAGCTGATGGAGTGCACGGTCGAGTCACTGATGGGCGCCGTGGTGCAATGCTCGCAGCTCGGTCTCGAACCGAATACGCCGCTTGGCCATGCCTACCTGATCCCCTTCGAGAAGAAAAAGAAGCAGGGCGAGCGGTGGGTAGTGGACAAGATCGAAACGCAGATCGTGATCGGTTACAAGGGCCTCATCGATCTGGCGCGCCGTTCCGGGCAGGTGGTCAGCATTGCCGCGCACGCTGTGCATGAGAACGACCGCTTCGAGTATTCCTATGGCCTCGACGAGAAGCTCGAGCACAAGCCGGCGATGACGAATCGCGGTCGCGTGATCGCGTTCTATGCGGTGGCCAAGCTGGTCGGCGGCGGCCACGCCTTCGAGGTGATGAGCGCCGAGCAGGTGAACGAGATCCGCGACGCCAGCCAGAACTACAAGTTCGCGCGCGATAAGGGCAAGACGGTATGGGGCCAGCATTACGAGGAAATGGGCCGCAAGACCGTTCTGCGCCGCCTGTTCAAGTACCTGCCCGTCAGCATCGAAATGGCGAACGCATCGACACTCGACGGCATGCACGCGCGCGGCGAGAGCCAGGCGCTCGACAACGTTCTCGAAGGTGACTACATCACGCCGGCCGCTGACGACGATTACAGCGACGACGATGCTCCGCCCGCGCTCGACAACCAGCCCACCGGCGAGGTGATCGAATTCGACGCCAACGGCTTCACCGCGCGCATGGATGCCTGCGAGGACACCGATACGCTCGACCTGATGGCTGAGGACATCCGCCAAGCGCCAGAGCAACACCGCGCAGCGCTGGAAGACCGCTACCGCGCCCGCCGCGCCGAGCTCACCGACTGACTACCCCCTTCCGGCCGCATCTTCTCCCCTCGGCGGCCGGCTTTTTATTCCTGACCATCTGGAGACGTCCGAATGTTCGAGATCACCAACCCCACCCCCGCCAAGCTCGTCAACTACAACCCGCGCGCCGAGAAGCACGGCAAGGTGAAGCGCCCCGCGGCCACGATGCGCGTGCAGGTAGCGATGCCGGCGCGCTCGCTCGACATGCTGGCACAGGGCCTGTACGACGCGATCTACGCGCCGGTGGAGAACGCCGACGACATGCTCACCACGAGCACCAGGCGCTTCCCGAAGATGGCCCCTTCGCTTGGGCATTCGAGGGTAAGGGCTACACGACGGCGGTGGACTACGGCCTCGGCGGTGAGAGTGACATCGCGCTCGACGAATGCACCGTGAAGAACATCAAGGTCACGCCGCAGGAAAACGACATCGTGCTCTACGACTTCAACATCAACTGCTACCCGGAAGAGCGCGAGAGCGGCATTCTCGACCACCGGATCCAGCAGGAGATCACGCTGAAGGAACTGCTTGCGCCTGCACCGCAGACCGTGGGCGAACTGTTCGGCGAAGAGCCGCAGCCCGAGCCCGAGACGGCCGAGGAAGACTGAGTTTCAACGGGGCGAATGCGCAGGCTGATGCGCCAACAGCGTGAGCCGCCTAGAACGCTACAGGCGGCATGCCGGAGATCAGCGCCGGCCGCCCCACCCAACACCGATACCTGCCATGGACATCCTCGACCGGCTCGAGCGCGAGCCCTCCTACTGCGAGAACTCCGACGCGCGGCAACTGCGCCGCGATGCTGCGTCCGAGATTCGCGAACTGCGCCTGAAGGCCCAGCAACTCGAAGCGCTGATCCAGCGCCGCGCGTCACAGAAGATGGCCCGCGGAGTGATGGCATGAGCAAGAAGCGACGCAAGCCCGGTCGCCCGGCACGCGAAACTAAGGCCCTGCCGGTGATCTTCCGGCATAGCGGTGGCGCAGACATCGACCTGAAGCTCGTGCCGCATGCAATGCTCGACAAGATCCTGAAGGGCGAAGGCGACGAAGAATGCTGGCACACCATCGTCTTCCGCCTGAACTGCGGGAACGCCATTGCCAACAAGTCTTTCGCTCACCAGCCAGAGGTGCAGGACGAGATGGAGAAGGCGCTGGTAGCGATCTGCGAGGTCGGCAAGCGCTGGACACGCACCGGAAAATTCGGCTGCACTGGGGACGAATTCAAGGCCATCGGCGCAGGGCTTAACTTGGCCGACGACCTGCAAGCCAGCACGACGCGCCGCGAGCAGAGGGACAGCTACCGCTGGGTGTATTCGCAGGTCGGCGGCAACACTGAAATGCTGGATGTGATTGCAAGGGGTGGAGCATGAGCGAGACGACTACACCACGCCGTACCAGCGTCGTTGTCCTGGAAGAGCTTCTCGCCGGGAAAGAGGTCTGCGCATCGGATTTTGCAAAGGTACATGGCTGCAGCGACAACAACGTGGCCGCCATCCTGAAACGCCTTGGCGAGGCTGTCACCCGCCGGACTGTCCGGTCTGGAAAGCGATTCCCCAGAAGCTACTACCGGATGGCCGACAGAGCCGCGCTTCAAGCCAAGTACGACGAGATCAAGCATCTGCGCTGGAATGAAGGCTCGACGACATCGAACAAACGTAGGCTGGACTTCGGTCAATTGCTGAACATCTGGCGTATCGAACTCCCTCGCGGCTGCACGCTGCCTAGCCTGGTGCATCGCTTGGAAACCGCAGAAGATCAACTATTCGAGGAAGCAGCATGACCGACACCGACAAGCCGCAGGACCAACGCGATATTGAGGCGCGAGCCGAGCGCGAAGCGTTTGAGGAGATTTGGATTCAAGGCCATGAAGGCGGAATCCCGGGGTGCCTTGCGCTGGAGCGCCATAGTGATGGCGGCTATGAAGATCTGGAGACCCAAGACTATTGGGAGGAATGGCAACTTGCATGCAAATGGCAACGCGAGGCTGCCCGCCCCGCCCCGGAAGCGTTGCCCGTCGATAGCATTCGTGACGTTCTGCAGAAGATGGCAGATGCGAAGCTTGAAGACGCGCTTGGTCCGCATCATCTCGCGCTGTGCCTGAAACAGATGGCGAACGAGGCACTGGACATGCTGAAGGCGAAATGCCGAGTCTGCGGCCATGCATCGCACCCCGGCACTTCATGCGTGAACATCGCCCCGGAAGCGTTGGGCGCTGCGGGGGTGGAGTTGAGCGATGCGGAGATTAGCCATCATGACGGCGAAGAATTCGAGCACAGTATCCAGAACCCGGCCTACTTCCAAGACGACGAACCCGCACCTACCAACAAGAATGCTCCGCATCGCGGCAAGCGTTACGGCCCTTACGACGTGGCATGGATGGGTGCTGGAGTGTGGGCTGGTCTTCCGGATGAACTTCCTCCTGAACTGGTCGGTAAGAAGGTGTGGCTCGTAGAGGTCGGCCACAACTACGGCAAGAAACTGCAACGCAACGGGACATTGAAATGAGCCAAGACAACGCACGCCAGGCGGGGCTGACGGACCAAGCAATCGTCGAATTGGCCCGTAGACACAATATCCATACGGTGGACGGCTGGAACATCTTCGTGCATGAGCGCCATGCGGGACACGATGCTGTGGTCCAATTCGCCCATGCCGTGATCGCTGATTTCCTGGACCGCGCCGGCCAGTATGTTACCAACGACGCCAGCCGCGAAGCCGCTATCGCTGACGCCCTCGCTGCCCAATCTGCGGATGCCAGCAACGCAGAGGCCGAGCGGTTCTTTCAGGACCACGGGCTATGGCATGACCGCGTGACGGGCCAGCACATGTACACGCAAGACCAATACGACCAACTGCGCCGCGAAGCCTTCCACAACGGCTACGCCAGCCGCAATGAGGAAATCGAACTTGCGAATCACAAGGGGACATGCGTGGACAGTGAGTGTCCGAGGTTGCAGGGATGAATAAGTTCCTCACACGTTTCCCGCGCGACCAATTCCCGCGCAGCGTGCCGAAGAAGGGTAGAGCACATCTGGTCGTTTCAATCAGGACGTCGCACGGTATGAGATACGAGATTTCAGGCGAGTGTGATGGAGAGCTGGGTGCGCAAGTGTATGCGTTGGCCCAAGAGGCTTTCAGCAAACAGCCGGAGCATCCGAAAGAGCCGGACTTTCTGAGCGCCTACCACACAGACAGAACATGGAGTGGGGAATGACGAACGAGGGATTTGAGAAATGGTTTCTGGACCAAATCGCAGATGGCTTTCTGTGGGAGCGCGAGTCGGCACATGCCGCATGGCAAGCCTCGCGCAAGCAGTCTGGGTGGCAGCCGATTGAGACGGCGCCGAAGTGGAAAGAGGTGCTGGTGTGGCGCGAGGACAGCGGCTCGTTCATCGCCAAACTGGTAGCGCCCGAGGATGTGCCGGAAGCAGATGCCGAATCGTGGGAAGACCCATCCATTCCGGTGTGGCTGTCAGACGCCTACGGCTGGCAGGAAGGGAGCGAAACGCCCACGCACTGGATGCCCCTTCCGCAACCACCGGCGATGCAGAAAGACTGATGGAAGCAGCATTTGATCGCGTCTTGCAAACGACGCTGAAGAACTGGGAGAGCACCATGGATTCCCTGACCCTGACCAAAGAAGAGATCATCGAAGCCACCGGCTACACCCAGGCAGCCAAGCAGCTCGACGCGCTGCTGAAGGCCGGTATCCCCGCTGATCGCCGGCCGGACGGAAGCGTTCGGGTATGGCGCCACCACATCAGTGGTATCGTGGCGCCCGCGCAGCAAAAGGCAAAGCGCAAGCCCCCCGAACTGGTATTTGACAGGAACGCAGCATGATCGGACGGCGCAAGAAGGCGTCCCCCTACCCTCGCGAGTCTATGAGAAGAACGGCGCCTGGTACTTCGTGGACATCAAGCGGAAGTGGCACAAGCTGTGCCGGGTGAGCGACGGGCTGACGCGGCTCTATACCGAACTCGCAGCCATCAACAGGGACCGCGAAGAGCGCGACGAAGAGATGATGTCGGCCCTGATCGACGCATGGCTATTGGCGAAGCTGTCGACCTACGCACACTCGACGCAGGAAAACTACCGCGCTATGGCTCTGAACATCCGGGCCGCGTTCATCAAGTACCGCGTGGATGAGGTGCAGCCGAAGACGGTTGCCGAATTCCTGGACAAGAAGTATGGAAACAAGCCGAGCTACAGCAACAAGTACCGCGCGCTGTTGTCAGTAATCATGGCCTACGGTGTGCGGAAGGGTCTGCGTAACGACAATCCTGTGCGCGAGGTCAGTGGCGCCAGCGAGAAGAAACGAGATCGCTACATCGCCGATGGCGAACTGGCTGCCCTGAAGATTGCGGGTCTGCGCGACGACATGGGGCGAGCTATTCCTTCGGCACGCGCGTTCAATGCTCTGATCGACCTGGCATACCTGACCGCGCAGCGTATCGGTGACTTGCTGGCACTGAACTGGGCCGACGTGTCAGACGAGGGATTTCGTTCCGGCCGGCGAAGACCGTGAACAGTTCCGGTGTGCGGCTCCTGATCGCCATGAATCCGGATCTGCGCGAGACGCTGGATGCAGCCAAGGGCGGTAAGGTTGTGTCGATTGGGCCAGTCATCAGCCAGGCCAACGGCAGCCGGATGACCTACAAGAGCGCCTACAAGATCTGGGATCGGACCTGCCAGCGGGCGCGCCGGAAGTACGAGGAAGAATGCGCCAAGGCTGGTACCGAGCCTGACCCGCGCTGGCTGGTGGACATGCACTTCCATGACCTCCGGGCCAAGGCTCTGACCGATAAAACCCGGGTAGAAGGGGCAGCTGCCGCACAGGCTTTGGCCGGCCACACTACCGCTGCGATGACGGCCCACTATACTAAATCGCGCGAGGTTGAGACGGTGAGCGCACTCACCCTGAAGCGCTCAAGTTAGACACTTCGATTCAAGTTAGACAGACGCCATTGCCTTACCTGCCGGAAAACCAACACAGGAGCGGGTTATGAGACTTCAAGCGCTGCATGGGGATATCACCCGGATGGAGGTCGATGCCATCGTCAACGCGGCCAACAGCGGCTTGCTGGGCGGAGGCGGCGTGGACGGCGCCATTCATGGCGCGGGCGGGCCGGCCATCGGGGCGGCGTGCCGGGCGATCCGGGATGCCCAGGGCGGGTGTCCGACTGGCGAGGCGGTGATCACAACGGGCGGGCTGCTGCCGGCTCCCTATGTCATCCATGCCGTGGGGCCGGTCTGGCATGGTGGGGCGCAGAACGAGGATACATTGCTGGCCAATGCCTATCGCAACAGCATCCGGCTGGCCGGCGACCACAATCTGCGCACCGTGGCGTTTCCGAATATCAGCACGGGCATCTACGGTTTTCCGCGCGAGCGGGCCGTCGACATCGCCATTGCGGCGGTGCGCGAGGCATTGGGCCGCGCCCCGTCGATCGAGCAGGTGACCTTCGTCTGCTTCGACGACGAGAACTTCAAGCTGTATCGGGAGCGGCTCAAATAGGCGCCGGAGGGCTGACGGCGCAAGCCGCCAGCCCCTTCCCCTACTTGCCGCGTGCCATCACGGCAGCGCGCTGCGGATCAGCAGGTTGATCCGCTCGGGCTGCTCGTGGATGACCCAGTGCGTGCCTTCAGGAATGCGCTCCAGCCGCAGGTCGGGCACGAAGTCTTCCAGCCCGTCGACCAGCGTCTTGGGCAGCGCGCGGTCGTTTTCGCCCCAGATCACCAGCGTCGGCACCCGGATCACGAACATGGCCGGGTCCAGCCGCGAGATATCGGGCGCGGTCTCGCCCTGCGCGGGCGGGTGCATCGGCGTGGCCCGGTAGTAGTTGACGCCACCGGTTAGCGGATGCGAGCCCTCGTCGCCGGGGGCCGACCATGCCGCGTGATACTTCGCGCGCGTCTCGCCCGTGAACCATGCCGGCACGGCACCTGCCTCGCCCGTCAGCATCTTCTCCAGCAAGGCAAAGTCGTTGGCGGCCAGCGCCTGCTCCGAACCGGGCTTGCGCAGCCAGTTCATGTAGGCCGACGCCTGCTGCTGGGCCGGGTCGGCCGACAGCGCCCGGGCGAACAGGTACGGATGGGGCGAATTGATGATGACAAAGCGCTCGACCAGCTCCGGGAACTGCGCCACCAGGTTCCAGCAGACCGCGCCGCCCCAGTCGTGCGCCACGATCGTGCAGCGGTCGTAGCCCAGCGTCCGGATCAGCTGCACCAGGTCTTCCACCAGCAGCTTGGGCTTGTAGGCCTCCGGCGCGGCCGGCTTGCTCGACAGGTTGAAGCCGCGCAGGTCGGGCGCCACGGCGAAATGGGTCTGGCCGAATTCCGCCAACTGCCGTTCCCACGCGTACCAGAACTCCGGAAAGCCGTGCACGAACAGGATCAGCGGCTTGCCCTGCTCGCCCGCACTGCCGTAATGCAGCCGCGTGCCGTTGGGCAGGTTGGCGTACTGCAGATGATGAATCACGGCGGGTGCGGTCATCGTTGTCTCCCTGGCCATTTCTGCCATCACAGGTCTCCTGATCGACGATGCAAGAAAGTGGCCAGGTCAGCCGCGCAGCGCGGCCACCAGGCCGGCGCGGACTTCGGGCTTGTCGCCGAACGCATCGCCCGGATTGGTCTGGCCGATGATGTGTTCCATGCGGTGGCGCACCGTGTCCAGGGCCTGCGGGTGGGAATAAATATAGAAGCTTTCGTCGCGGATGGCGTCGAACGTCAGCTGTGCAACATCGGCGGCCGTGACCTTGCCGGAGCTGACCGCCTTGTCGGACAGCGCCTGGGACACCATCTGCGACCGCGTCGGCGGTGCTTCGTTGCTCAGGCCGGCAGGCCGGTTGCGGTGCGACTGGCTGATGCCGGTCGGCACGAAGTAGGGGCACAGTACCGAGCAGCGCACCTGTTCGGTGACCAGGCCCAGGTCGTGGTACAGCGTTTCCGACAGCGACACCACGGCATGCTTGGACACGTTGTAGACGCCCATCGCCGGCGGGTTCAGCAGCCCGGCCATCGATGCGGTATTGACGATATGGCCCTGGAACGTGGGGTCCTTCTTCGCGGCCTCCAGCATCAGCGGCGTGAAGATCCGCACGCCGTGGATCACGCCGTACAGGTTGACGCCCAGCACCCACTCCCAATCCTTTTCGGTGTTCTCCCAGACGAAGCCGCCCGCGCCCACGCCGGCGTTGTTGAACACGAGATTGACCTCGCCGAAGGCCGTCATGGCCGCGTCGGCCAGCGCCTGTACCTGTTCGGCCTTCGATACATCCGTGCGCAGCCCGATGACCTGGGCACCCTGCGCCTTGAATTCGGCCACCGTGGTGTCGAGCACGTCTTCCTGGACATCGGCCAGCACCAGCTTCATGCCCCTCTGGGCGCCAATCCGCGCAAACTCCTTGCCGAACCCCGATGCGCCGCCAGTAATGACGGCTACCTTGCCTTCGAACTGCTTCATGGTGTCTCCTCCGTTTTCGGATGGATCTTGGTTTGTCTTTGTTATCTCTGTTTCTGCTCCCCTCTCCCGCAGGCGGGAGAGGGGAAAAGCAATCGGCAAGATTACCCAGCCGCCTGGACGTGATACCCCTGGCGCGGGAAATGCACGTTGACCGCGCCGGCCCGCGAGTCCTGCCGCCGGATCGTTACTACGTGCTCGGTCAGCGTCAGCAGCACGCCGGCCACCGGATCCTTCGCGTAGTCGGTGGGTGTAACGGTCACCGCATCGCCGGCCGCGAAGCCGGCGCCGGGCAACACGGTCGTGTCGTGCGGCAGCGGGTCGTGATCATAGGCATCTGCAATGGCAGATTCGGACGGAATCACGCGCAATTTGCCGTGCCCGTAGGCTTGCATGCGGGCGAACCAGGTCTTGACCAGCGGGTAGCCGTCCAGCAGCGCCGCCAGCGCCGGGGCGCGGCGGATAAACCAGATGCAGTGGAACAGCGAGAAATCGGCAATCGACAGCTCGGCGCCGGCCACATGCTGCAAGCCGGTGGAAAACTGCTCCTGCAACTGCGCGAAGGTCTCGTGCAGCATGGCGGCCGCCTCGGGCAGCGGCATGCGCAGCGCGTTGGAATCGCCGCGCATGGCCTTGCGGTCGGCCATGAAGGCCTGGATCTGCCCCGGCGACAGGTGTGAAAGCATCGCCTGCACCCCGGCCGGCTGCATCGCGTAGGTGACCGTGGCCGTGAACAGCGCACTGTCGATCCACGCGGCCATGATGCGCGACTGCGCGGCATGGGCGGCCGGATACAGCGGCGGATTCGGCGTCATCCGGTCCAGCACGGCGCAGATCAGGGCCGTATCGCAGTAGATATCGGCGCCGATCTGCATGACCGGCGTGCGGCGATAACCGCCGGTCAGCGCCGTGACATCGGGCTTGGGCATGATCGGCGGGATTTCCACCGCGCACCAGGACAAGCCCTTGGCGCCGAGCACTAGCCGAACTTTTTCGGAAAACGGCGATGTTGCGTATTGATGAAGGATGATGTCTGGCATCTTGGCCTTTCAGAAGGAGATCAGGGAGATCGACTCCTTCTTAATCGAGCAGATCCGGCTGTTCTTTAACGATTCTTGCGTACAGCGGCTGGAACTGGAACCAGCCCGCCTGCGCCGTACCGACGATCGAATACGACTGGCGGGCCGCCGCATCGCTGATCACCTTCGGCGCCTGGCCCGTGCGGGCCGCCGCCGATTCGGCCAGGATCTGCACCTGGCACGACCGCTCCATCGTAATGAACCACCAGGCCGCCTCGTCCACCGTCTTGCCCACCGTCAGCAGGCCATGGTTCTGCAGGATGGCGGCCTTGTTCGGGCCCAGCGCATTGGCGATGCGCTGGCCTTCGTCCAGCTCGACCACCACGCCGCCGAAGTCGTCGTACAGCGCGTGGTCTTCGTAGAACGCGCACACATCCTGCGTCAGCGGATCGAGCTTGCGGCCCAGCGTGGACCACGCCCGGCCATAGGTGCTGTGCGAGTGGGCGGCCGCCACGGCGTCTTCGCGCGTCTGATGCACGCGCGAGTGGATCGCAAATGCTGCCGCGTTGACCGGGTAGTCGCCCTCGACCACGTTGCCGTGGTGATCGCAACGGATCAGGTTCGACACCTTGACGTGGCTGAAATGCACGCCGAACGGGTTGACCCAGAACGTGTCGGTGAACTCGGGGTCGCGCGCCGTGATATGGCCCGCCACGCCCTCGTCGAAACCAAACTTGGAGAACAGCCGGAACGCCGCCGCCAGCCGCTGCTTGCGGTGCAGCCGCTCCTGCGCCGGGGTGTCGAACTTGGGCGGCCGCGGCAGGTTACGGTAGCGGGCCTTGACCTCTTCCGACAGGCCAGCGGCCATGTCGTCCGTGTCGGTGGCGGTTTGCGGGGCGTTCATGGCTGTCTCCTGTTCTTTTATGGGGATGGGGTGCCGCTCAGGCCAGCTTTACCAGCTGCTTGCCGAAGTTCTTGCCCTTGAGCAGGCCGATAAAGGCTTCCGGCGCGCTGGCCAGGCCCTCGGCGACGCTCTCGCGGAACTTGATCTTGCCCTGCGCCACGAAGCCGCCCAGTTCCTTGAGCGCCTGCGGCCACACGTCCATGTGCTCGGACACGATAAAGCCTTCGATCTTGCAGCGCGATACCAGGATGGCGCGCGGGTTGCGGATCGGCATGTCCTGGCCATCGTAGCCCGCGATCAGGCCGCAGACTGCGATGCGCGCGAACGGGTTCAGGCGGGCCAGCACCACGTCGAGGATGTCGCCGCCGACGTTCTCGAAATAACCATCGACACCCTTTGGCGTCACCGCCTTGACCATCGCATAGAGCTCCTTGGCGTCCTTGGCCGCCTTGTAGTCCACGCAGGCGTCGAAGCCCAGTTCATTGGTCACATAGTCGCACTTGTCCTTGCCGCCGGCCACGCCCACCACGTAGCAGCCAGCCAGCTTGGCCAGCTGGCCAACCACGCTACCCACCGCGCCCGAGGCGGCGCTGACGACGATGGTCTCGCCGGCCTTCGGGCAATGATCTTGTTCAGGCCATACCAGGCCGTCACGCCGGGCATGCCGACCGAGCCCAGGTAGGCCGACAGCGGGATATGCGCGGTATCCACCTTCTGCATCATGCCGCCGTCGCTGACGCCGATTTCCTGCCAGCCGAACATGCCGACGACCTTGTCGCCTACATTCCACTTCGGGTTCTTGCTGGCGATGACCTCGCCGACGGTGCCGCCGATCATCACCTCGTCCAGCGGCTGCGGATCGGCGTACGACTTGCCTTCGCCCATGCGGCCGCGCATATACGGGTCCAGCGACAGGAAATGGTTGCGCACCATGACCTGGCCGTCGGCCAGTTCCGGCACGGGCACCTCTTCCAGGCGGAAGTTGTCGGGCGTGACGGCTGCAGTGGGGCGCGATGCCAGGACGATGCGCTTGTAGGTTTGCTTCGACATGTGGATTCCTTCGCTCGGTTTTGCGTGGATAAGGAAAAGCTCTGGCGCGGCGGGATCAGCCGTCGGCGCCCGAATCGGCCGCCCCGGTTTCCCGCTTGGGCGGCATGCGCTTGATGTACTTGAATGTGCCGGATGCCTTCGACACGATCTTGCCGTCGGCGTCGACGATCTCGCCCTCGCAGAACACCATCGTCGACGTCTTGTGCACGGTCTGGCCGCGCGCCGTCAGCTTGCCGCGCCCTGGCGACATGAAGCTGGTCTTCATCTCGATGGTGACCACGCCCCGCCCGTCGGGGTCCGACGAGCGGCCCGCGATGGCCATCGCCACGTCGAGCAGGGTCATGATCACCCCGCCGTGCGCCATGTCCCAGCTGTTCTGGTGGCGCTTCTGCAGATCGAGTTCGATCTCGCTACGGCCGCCTTCCATGTAATTGCACATCACGCCGAGGTCGGCGAGGAACGGGATGTTGAGTTGGCGTTGAGTCATGGTTGGGGGCTGGTTTTGCGTGACCGGGATTATGCGCCTGGTCAGCACTTAAACCGCGCTGACCCCACCGTCCACCGCCAGGATCTGCCCCGTGATGTGCTTGCCGGCATCCGACGCGAACAGCAGGGCGGCGCCCTTCAGGTCCTCGTCGTCGCCCAGGCGGTGCAGCGGCACGCCCTCGCACATCTTGTCCACTCCAAGGCGGTCCAGCGACCCCTTGGTCATCTTCGACGGGAAGAAGCCCGGCGCCAGCGCGTTGACCGTGATGTTGTGCTCGCCCCACTCGCCCGCCAGCGTGCGCGTGAAATTGACCACGGCACCCTTCGACGTGTTGTAGGCAATCGTCTCCATCGAGCCCGGCGGGTTGCCGCCCAGGCCCGCAATCGACGCCACGTTGATGATCCGGCCATGACGGCGCGGGATCATCGACAGCTTGCCGATTCTCTGCGACAGCAGGAACAGGCCGCGGATATTCAGGTTCATCACCTTGTCCCAGGCCTCGACCGGGTGATCCTCGGCCGGCGCGCCCCACGTGGCACCCGCGTTGTTGACCAGGATGTCGACGTGGCCGAGCTTCGCCAGCGCCTCGTCCGCCAGGCGCGCGATCTCGTCCTCGCGCGAGCCGTCGGCGGCAATCCAGTCGGCCTCGATGCCGCGCGCCTTCAGATGCGCCTGGGCCGATTGCAGCTCATCGGCCTTGCGCGCCGACAGCACCACGCGGGCGCCCTGCTCGCCCAGCGCCTCGGCAATCTGCAGGCCCAGTCCGCGCGAGCCGCCCGTGATCAGCGCGGTGCGCCCCTTGAGGTCGAACAGTTGCTGGATGGTTCTCATGAGTGTCTCCGTTTCTTTGTATTGTTGGCGCCGGTCGTTCAGAACCAGGCGTCTTGCATATCGAGCGTGGTCCGGTCGAGTGACGCCAGCAGGTCTAACTGCGGATACACCTTCGGCAGTTCGAACCGGAAGAAGTAGGCTGTCGCCGCCAGCTTGCCGCGATAGAAGTCAGCATCGTCGCCCGTCGCGCCAGCCAGTGCGGCCTGGGCCACCAGCGCCTGCTCCAGCCAGATCCACGACACCACGACGTGGCCGAACGCCTCCAGATAGACCGAGGCATTGGCCAGCGTCACGCCCGGATCACCCGCCGACCACAGCGTGCGCGTCACCTCGGCCAGCCGCGCGGCCGCCACGCCCAGCGCCCGCGCCTGCTCGCCCAGCACCTTGTCGCCGCTGGCGGCCGCACGTTCGCAGGTCGCCTGCACGCGCTGGCCCAGCAGTTGGAAGGCCGTCCCGTCCTGCATGACCACCTTGCGGCCCAGCAGATCCAGCCCCTGGATGCCGTGGGTGCCTTCGTGGATCGGATTCAGGCGGTTGTCGCGATAGAACTGCTCGACGTTGTATTCGCGGGTGTAGCCGTAGCCGCCATGCACCTGGATGGCCAGGTTGTTGGCTTCCAGGCACCATTGCGACGGCCAGCTCTTGGCAATCGGCGTCAGGATGTCGAGCAGCAGCGACAGGTCGCGCTGCTTTTCGGTCTCGCCAGCCGCCTTCGCGGCATGTTCGTCGTCCACCAGCCGCGCGCAGTACAGGTTCAGCGCCATGCCGCCTTCGACATAGCTCTTCTGCGCCAGCAGCATGCGCCGCACATCGGCGTGCTCGACCAGCTTGACCTGCGGGCTGGCCGGATCCTTGCCCTGCGGACCAACCGGCCGCCCTTGCGGACGATTGCGCGCATAGTCGAGCGCGTGCAGGTACCCCGTGTAGCCCAGCGCCACCGCGCCCAGGCCCACCCCGATACGCGCCTCGTTCATCATGTGGAACATACAGGCCAGGCCCTTGTGCGGCTCGCCCACCAGGTAGCCTATGGCCCCGGCCTTGCCGCCCGGGCGGTACTTCATGCCCTCGCCAAAGTTCAGCAGGCAGTTGGTGGTGCCGCGATAGCCCATCTTGTGGTTCAGGCCGGCCAGCACCACGTCATTGTGCTCGCCTAGCGAACCGTCCTCGTTGACGAGATATTTCGGCACGATGAACAGCGAAATGCCCTTCACGCCAGGAATCAGCTTGCCGTCGGGGCCCGGAATCTTGGCCAGCACCAGATGGACGATGTTTTCCGACAATTCATGCTCGCCGGCCGAGATCCACATCTTGTTGCCGCGCAGGCGGTACTGCTGGCCCAGCGGCGACTCGCCCTCGTAGTCGGCACGTGTGGTGACGTCCGACAACGACGACCCGGCCTGGGGCTCCGACAGGCACATCGTGCCGAAGAAGCGTCCTTCCAGTTCCGGCCGCACGAAGGTGTCGATCTGCGCCGGCGTGCCATGGGTCAGCAACAGGTTGGAGTTGCCGATGGTCAGGAACGGGTACGAGCTGGTGCCCACGTTGGCGGCCTTGAAATAGGCAAACGCGGCCTTTTCCAGCGTGACCGGCAACTGCATGCCGCCGTACTCGTAGTCCTGCCCGGCGGCCATCAGGCCGGCTTCGCAGAACGCCTTCAGCGCGGTCTTGACTTCGGGAATGATCGTGACGGTCTCGCCGTCGAAGTGCGGCTCGTTGGCATCGCTCTTCTTGTTATGCGGCGCGAACAGGTCGGTGGCGATCTTTTCGCAGGTGTCCAGCGCGGCGTCGAAGGTTTCGCGCGAGTGGTCTGCAAAACGGGGAATCTGCGTCAGTGACTCGGCATCGAGCCATTCGTACAGAATGAAATTGAGGTCACGACGGGAGAGAATCAGCGACATGGAAAATGAAGCTCCGGGCTGAAACGAAAGGCAGCTTGGCCTTCAGTCGATGTGGGGGAACAGCTGCCCTCTCCCGCATGCGGGAGAGGGGTTGGGGGTGAGGATTGGCGGTACAAATTGCAGCGGTCGCAAATCGATGCGCCGGCCCCTCACCCCGGCCCCTCTCCCAGAGGGAGAGGGGAGAGAACATGCAGCGTGTGAAGCCTTACAGCACTTCGAACAGGCCGGCGGCACCCTGGCCGCCGCCGATGCACATCGTCACCACGACGTACTTGACGCCACGGCGCTTGCCTTCGATCAGCGCATGGCCAACCAGGCGGGCACCGGACACGCCGTACGGGTGGCCCACGGCGATGGCGCCGCCGTTCACGTTCAGGCGGTCCATCGGGATGCCGAGCTTGTCGGCGCAGTACAGCACCTGCACCGCGAACGCCTCGTTCAGCTCCCACAGGCCGATGTCCTCGACCTTCAGGCCCGTCTTCTTCAGCAGCTTCGGCACCGCGAACACCGGGCCGATACCCATTTCATCGGGCTCGCAGCCGGCCACGGCAAAGCCGCGGAACACGCCCAGCGGCTGCAGGCCCTTGGCGGCCGCCACACGGGCGTTCATCACCACGGCAGCCGAAGCGCCGTCCGAGAACTGCGACGCGTTGCCGGCGGTGATGACGCCACCGGGCATGGCGGTGCGGATCTTCGACACGCCTTCCAGCGTGGTGTCGGCGCGGATGCCTTCGTCGGCATCGATCGTGACTTCCTTGGTCATCAACTGGCCGGTGGCCTTGTCGGCCACGCCCGCCAGGACGGTCATCGGCACGATCTCGTCCTTGAACTTGCCGGCTTCCAGGGCGGCGGCGGCGCGCAGCTGGCTTTGCACGCCGTACTCGTCCTGGCGGTCCTTCGAGATGTTGTAGCGCTTGGCCACGTTCTCGGCGGTCTGCAGCATGCTCCAGTAGATTTCCGGCTTGTTCTTGTTCAGCCAGCTTTCCTGGATCATGTGGCGGTTCATCTCCTGCTGCACGCACGAGATCGACTCCACGCCGCCGGCCACGAAGATATCGCCTTCGTCGGCGATCACACGCTGCGCGGCCATGGCGATGGTCTGCAGGCCCGACGAGCAGAAGCGGTTCACGGTGGCGCCGGGCACGGTTACCGGGCAGCCGGCGCGCAGGGCGATCTGGCGCGCGATGTTGGCGCCGGTGGCGCCTTCGGGGTTGGCACAGCCCATCAGCACGTCTTCCACTTCGCCGGCGTCGATCTTCGCCCGGGCGATGGCGTGCTGGACGGCGTGGCCGCCCAGGGTCGCACCGTGGGTCATGTTAAAAGCGCCCTTCCAGCTCTTGGCCAGCGCGGTACGCGCCGTGGATACGATGACTGCCTCGTTCATGTGTTGCTCCTCGGTATCTTGGTGTCTCTAGCTATCTAGCTAACTTGCGACAAATATTCGGTAGGTCGATGTGAATCGTCAGGATTCAGGGAGCCAGGGATTGTGGTTCGCACTGCCGGCCAGCAACGCCGCGGACGTCGCACGCCGGACCCCGGCCGCAGCCAGTTCCTGCCACGCGCGCGACAGCGATCCGTCCAGGTCGATCGCCCGGCAGGCGTCTTCCACGACCACCGCCTCGAAACCCGCCGCGCGCGCATCGAGCGCGCTCCAGGCCACGCAGTAGTCGGTTGCCAGCCCGACGCAGACCACGCGGCGGACGCCCTGCTCGCGCAGGTAGCCGCCCAGGCCGGTCTTCGTCGTGCGATCTGCTTCCAGGAACGCGCTGTAGCTGTCCACGCCGGCATGGTGACCCTTGCGGATCAGCAGCCGCGCGTGCGGGATATCCAGGTCCGCATGCAGCGCGGCGCCCGGTGTGTCCTGCACGCAGTGGTCGGGCCACAGCACCTGCTCGCCATACGGCAGCGGGGTGCTCTGGAACGGCGCGCGTCCGGCATGGCTGCTGGCAAACGACGCATGCCCGGCGGGATGCCAGTCCTGCGTCAGCACCACATGCTCGAATGCCGGCGCCAGCCGGTTGATCACGGCCACGACCTCGTCACCCTGCGGCACGGCCAGCGCGCCACCAGGCATGAAGTCGTTCTGCACGTCGATCACCAGCAGGCAGTCCTGCGCGCCGTAGGCCATGGTTCCCAACTCCCCTGTTCCGTCGATTCAGGTCGTCGTTGTTCAGCCGTTGAAGCCCTTGCCTTCGTCGGCCAGCTTCTGCAGCAGCGGCGCCACCTTCCAGGCCTCGCCGTGGTAACCCTTGGCGTAGCGCTTCATGGACTGGGCCACGTTGAACAGGCCAACCTGGTCGGCGTAGAGCATCGGGCCACCACGGAACAGCGGGAAGCCGTAGCCGGTCAGGTAAACCATGTCGATGTCCGACGCCTTCGACGCGATACCTTCCTCCAGGATCTTTGCGCCTTCGTTCACGAGTGCAAACACCAGGCGTTCGACGATTTCCTCGTCGGAAATCTTGCGACGCGTGATACCGAGTTCCTTCGAATGCTCGACGATCATTTCGTTGACCTGGGCGTTCGGATACGGCTTGCGGTCGCCCGCCTTGTAGTCGTACCAGCCGGCGCCGGTCTTCTGGCCGAAGCGGCCCAGCTCGCAGAGCTTGTCGGCGGTCTTCGAGTACTGGATGTCCGGCTTGTCCACGGCGCGGCGCTTGCGGATGGCCCAGCCGATGTCGTTGCCGGCCAGGTCGCCCATGCGGAACGGGCCCATCGCGAAACCGAACTTCTCGATGGCCTTGTCCACCTGCTCCGGGAGCGCGCCTTCGTCCAGCAGGTAGCCGGCCTGGCGGCTGTACTGCTCGATCATGCGGTTGCCGATGAAGCCGTCGCAGACGCCCGATACCACGGCAGTCTTCTTGATCTTCTTGGCGATCTGCATGACGGTGGCCAGCACGTCCTTGCTGGTCTTCTCGCCGCGCACCACTTCCAGCAGCTTCATGACGTTGGCCGGGCTGAAGAAGTGCATGCCGACCACGTCCTGCGGACGCTTGGTGAACGAGGCAATCTTGTTCACATCGAGCGTGGACGTGTTGGAGGCCAGGATCGCGCCGTCCTTCATCACTTCGTCCAGCTTCTTGAACACGATTTCCTTGACGCCCATTTCCTCGAACACGGCCTCGATGACCATGTCGGCGTCCTTGATCTCGTCATAGGACAGCGTGGTGGTCAGCAGGCCCATGCGCTGCTCGACCTTTTCCTGGGTGAGCTTGCCCTTCTTGGCGCTGTTCTCGTAGTTCTTGCGGATCGTGCCGACGCCGCGGTCCAGCGCTTCCTGCTTGGTTTCCAGCATCGTCACCGGGATGCCGGCGTTCAGGAAGTTCATGGTGATGCCGCCGCCCATCGTGCCGGCGCCGATCACGGCCACCTTCTCGATCTTGCGGACCGGCGTGTCGCTGGCCACATCGGGGATCTTGCTGGCAGCGCGCTCGCCGAAGAACGCATGGCGCAGCGCACGCGATTCCGGCGTGCCGACCAGATACATGAAGCCCTCGCGCTCTTCCTTCAGACCGGCTTCGAACGGCTTGAGCGACGCAGCCACGGCTTCCACGCACTTCGACGGCGCCGGGAAGTTCTTGGCCACGGCCGCCACGGTGTTCTTGGCGAATGCCAGGAAGCCTTCGGCGTTTTCGTGACGCACCTTCAGGTCGCGCACCTTCGGGTACGGGCCGGGGGCGGCCGCCACGCTCTGCGCGAACTTGACGGCGGCCGGCAGCACGTCGCCATCGACGAGCTCGTCGAACAGCTTCGAACCGGCAAATTTTTCAGAGGGGATGGCCGTGCCGGACACGATCATGTTCAGCGCATGCTCCAGGCCAATCAGGCGCGGCAGGCGCTGCGTGCCACCGGCGCCGGGCAGCAGGCCCAGCTTGACTTCGGGCAGCGCGATCTGCGCGCCCTTGGCGGCCACACGGTAATTGCAGCCCAGGGCCAGCTCCAGGCCGCCGCCCATGGCGACGGAGTGGATGGCGGCCACGACCGGCTTGGTCGAGGCTTCCAGCGCGCGGATCACCGAATGCAGCGTCGGCTCCTGCGTGGCCTTGGGGGTATTGAATTCACGGATGTCGGCGCCGCCCGAGAACGCCTTGCCGGCACCGGTAATGACGACGGCCTTGACGGCGGCATCGTCCAGCGCACGGGTCAAGCCTTCGACGATGCCCAGGCGGGTACTGTGACCGAGCCCGTTGACGGGGGATTGTCGAGCGTGATAACGGCTACGCCGTCCTGTACCTGATACTGCGCTGTCATACGCGTTCCTTTGGTAGCTGCGAGCCCTTCGTCTTCTAGGGGCTCATGGGTTGTCTCGGGATTCGAATTCTCGAATGCAGTGATTGCCATCGGTCCTGCCAGGACGCCGGGCCGGCTTTCGGAATGGCCCGCAATCCCTTGTGCCACAAGCTCTTCCGGCCTGAAAGCGAGACAAGCATACACAAAATAGCACGGTCGTTCAATTTCAATTTTCGACCATGCCTAAGCCGCCATGCGCGGCCTTCATGGCAGCATTTGCCGGCGCTCATATTGATCCTGTGGCGGGGGCGAAACCCTCAGGGGGAACCCGTAGAGAACCGGCATCAACGTGAAGCTTTGCGCCGTTTGCGCCACTTCATCTGCACGATGCACTCGCGATGGCGTGCATTGGAGGATGGACTCCAATCCGCAAAAAAAAATCGGCCGATGGCGGTTTCATGTCTGGTCAGCAACGCCATGGCAACGCAAGGTTGATGCCCCGCAAGGACCGAAGAGGCATGTGTTAGCTATCGTCGGGACTTCCTGTTGCCTGCGGAGGTACCACGATGGCAGTTGTTTCGCATTCCCTTGTCCATCGTCTGAACGCCGCGCGATGGTATCTATGCGCGCCATACTTCGGGCTCACGTTGTTAGGGATATTTCATGCCAACTGTCTGGACTGCTGGCCGCGTTTGCGCAAGCTCGATGGTGGCTAGGAATAAACTCAATCCCTCCATGAAGAGAACCGCTCGATTCGTGCTGGCTGTGAGGTTTCTGGCCCGGCTAACCACGCTTTTCCTGGCCACCCTTGTCGGAGGGGGCATGGTCCAGCATTTGACGTCGGGCTTTTATCCACACCTCACTGGCGCGATGGTGGCCTATCTTGCCAGCGCGCTTCTGGCTCTTGTATCCATGGCATGGCCGACTCGCTTGAATCCCACGCGATGGCATCTATGCGGACCGTTCTTCGCGCTAACAATCCTTGGAGTCGTGCTCTCCGACTGCTCCGCCTGCTGGACGGGGCTGCTCAAGGTCCATCGGTGGCTAGGAATAGACCCATTCTCTTAGCCCCCTTCACACCTCCAGCCACTCCTTCCTGATCTGCCCGTTCGCCTTGAGTTCGACCGGCGTGCCTTCGAACACGATATGCCCGTGGCCCATGACGTAGACGCGCTGGGAGATATCCAGCGCGATGGCCAGCTTCTGCTCGATCAGCAGCACCGAGACGCCCCGCTCCTTGAGCGTCTTCAGGAAGTCTCCCACGAGCGTGACGATCATCGGCGCCAGGCCCTCGGTGGGCTCGTCGATCAGGATCAGGTCGGGGTCACCCATCAGGGTCCGGCATAGCGTCAGCATCTGCTGTTCGCCACCCGACAGCACGCCGGCCGAGGTATTTTCGCGCTCCTTGAGCCGGGGGAACATGCGGTACATGTCTTCCACGCTCCAGCGCGGTTTCTGCTGCCGGGGATTGCGTTTCTCGCCAAGCAGCAAGTTCTGCCGCACGGTCAGCGTCGGAAAGATGTCGCGGTTCTCCGGGACGTAGCCAATGCCGGCATGGGCGATCTCGAACGTGCGGCGCCCCAGGATTTCGTCGCCACGAAAGCGCACCGAACCTTCGGCCTTGACCATGCCCAGGATGGCCTTGGCCATGGTCGAGCGCCCCACCCCGTTGCGCCCCAGCAGCGCCACGATCTCGCCCTCGTCGACATGGGCGTCCACGCCGTGCAGGATATGGCTCTTGCCGTAGTAGGCGTGCAGGCCGGTGACTTCCAGCATGGGCTTGCTCATTCGTGGGCTCCTGCCAGCGCGGGTTCGTCGAGCGTGGTGCCCAGATAGGCCTCCTTGACGCGGCGGTTGTTGCGGATGGCCTCGGGCGTGTCGGTGGCGATGACCTCGCCATACACCAGCACCGAGATCCGGTCGGCCAGGCCGAAGACCACGCTCATGTCGTGCTCCACCATTACCAGGGTCTTGCCCACGGTGACCTTGCGGATCAGCTCCACGGCGTGGTCCGATTCCGAGCGGCTCATGCCGGCCGTGGGTTCGTCCAGCAGGATCACCTCGGCGCCGCCCGCGATGGTGATGCCGATTTCCAGCGCGCGCTGCTCGGCATAGGTCAGCAAGCCGGCCTGGGTGTTGCGCCGGTGCTGCATGCCGATCAGCTCCAGCACTTCATCGGCGCGTTCCTTGGCATCGCGCAGCGCCGACAGCCGGTGCCAGAACGAATACTTGTAGCCCAGCGACCACAGCACCGCACAGCGCAGGTTCTCGAAGACCGACAGCCGATGGAAGATGTTCGTGATCTGGAAGCTGCGCGACAGGCCCAGGCGATTGATCTCGAACGGCCGCAGTCCGGCAATGCTCTGGCCGTTCAGCTTGACCGCGCCCGACGTCGGCGCGAAGCGGCCCGAGATCAGGTTGAACGTGGTCGACTTCCCCGCCCCGTTCGGCCCGATCAGCGCATGCCGCTCGCCCTTGCCGATGGTCAGCGTGACCCCGCGGATGATCTCGGTCTGTCCGAACCGCTTGCGGACGTCCGAAAGTTCGAGTGCGGCGCTCATGCCAGACCTCCCGTTTCCGCCTGGATGGCGTCAAGTTCCGCGCGCACCTTGGTGGTGGCCCAGCGCCAGGCGGCATAGCCCAGCGCCCACAGCACCGCCGCCACGATCCAGGGTGTCAGCGTGCCGGCGTCGAAGCCGATGCCGAGCAGTGACATCGCCGTGCCGTTGGCACTGTCGACCTGCACCTTGTAGACCATTTCCACGGTCAGGATCATGGCCGCCAGCAGCACCAGCCCGGCCACGGCGCCCCGCGCGTACGCCGGCAGCATCCGGCCCAACTGCTTCTTCGCCACCAGCGGCAGCTGCATCAGCAGCAGGCTGGCGATGCCGCCCGGCACGAACATCACCATCATCACGAAGAACAGGCCCAGGTAGAGCAGCCAGGCCTTGGTCAGATCCGACAGCGCTACCGCGAACAGCGTGAAGACGATGGCGCCGATGACCGGCCCGAAGAACACGCCCGCGCCGCCGATGAACGCGGCCAGCAGCACGCCGCCGGAACGTACCGCGCTGACGTTCTCGGCCGACACGATCTCGAAGTTGATGGCCGACAGCGCGCCGGCGATCCCCGCAAAGAACGCCGACAGGATCAGCACCAAATAGCGCACGCGCTGAGTGTTGTAGCCGATGAATTCCACGCGCTCGGGGTTGTCGCGCACCGCATTGGCGATGCGTCCCAGCGGCGTCTGCGTCCAGGCGTACATCGCCACCATCGACAGGAAGCACCAGATCGCGATCAGGTAGTAGACCTGCCGGCCCGGGCCAAACGTGATGCCCAGGAACGGATCGCCGACCACGCGGTTGGTGGAGATGCCGCCCTCGCCGCCGAAGAAGTCAGGGAACATCAGCGAACTGGCGAAGACCATCTCGCCAATCCCCATCGTGATCATGGCGAACGTGGTGCCGGACTTCTTCGTGGTCACGTAGCCGAACAGCACCCCGAAGAACGCGCCGGCCAGCCCGCCCACCAGCGGCAGCATCGACACCGGCAGCCAGACCTTGCCGGCGCCGATCATGTTCAGCACGTGCACGGCGATGAACGCGCCCAGGCCCGAGTACACGGCGTGCCCGAACGACAGCATGCCGGTCTGCCCCAGCAGCATGTTGTACGACAGCGCGAAGATGATCATGATGCCCATCTGGGACATCAGCGTGATGGCAAACCCGCCGCTGAAGGCCAGCGGCATCACCAGCATCAGCAGTGCGGTGGTGGTCCAGATGATCCACCGCGCCAGGTTCAGCGGGCGGTAGCGCAAGGTGCGGCCCGTCACGACCGGCTGGGAGCTTTGTTGCATCGTCGTCGACTCCATCGCTCAGCTCTCCCGGGTGCCCATCAGCCCGCGCGGGCGGAATATCAGCATCACGACCAGCAGCAGGTACGGCAGCACGGGCGCCACCTGCGCCACGGTGAGCTTCCAGACCGAGCTGAACGGCGTGGCATCGGTAACGGCCATGCCGAAGCTGCCAAACAGGCCTGCCAGCGATGCATCGATGGTCACGGCAAACGTCTGCAGCACCCCGATCAGGATCGATGCGATAAATGCCCCGACCAGTGACCCCATGCCGCCCACCACCGCCACCACGAACACGATCGACCCCACGGCCGCCGCCATCGATGGCTCGGTGACAAAGGCGTTGCCACCGATCACCCCCGCCAGCCCGGCCAGCGCGGCACCGCCGCCGAACACCATCATGAACACGCGCGGCACGTTGTGGCCCAGGGCCTCGACCATGTCCGGGTGCGTCAGGGCCGCCTGGATGACCAGGCCGATGCGCGTACGCGTCAGCACCAGGTAGATCGCCACGAGCATGCCTAGCGACACCAGCATCATGAAGGCCCGATACTTGGGGAACGACGACGTGAAGACCGTGAACAGCGGCCCGTCGAGTTCGGCCGGAATGCGGTACGGCACGGCGGCCAGGCCCCAGACCAGCTTGACGCCTTCCTCGATCAGGTAGGCCAGGCCAAAAGTAAATAGCAATTCGGCCACGTGGCCGTACTTGTGGACGGTGCGCAGCCCGAAGCGCTCTACCAGCGCGCCGGCACCGGCCACCAGCAGCGGCGCCAGGATCAACGCCGGCCAGAAGCCGACCTTGGTGGCGATGGTGTAGGCAAAGTAGGCGCCCAGCATGTAGAAGCTGGCATGGGCGAAGTTGAGCACGCCCATCATGCTGAAGATCAGCGTCAGCCCCGATGACAGCATGAACAGCAGCAAGCCGTAGCTGACGCCGTTCAGTAGCGAGATGATGAAGAATTCCACGGCAAGTCCTCAGGGCCAGTTCCCGGAGCCGGAGCCTGGCCGACAAAAGCCATATTGTCAGGGGTTCCCGCGTGGCGGGGAACCCCTTCCCGCCTGCCGCTGCGTCAGCTGCCGCTGCCCGGCCGCTTCATCTGGCAAGACGTGGGCTGCGCCGCCACGAACTGGTCAAGCGTCGCATTGGTCTTCCAGCCATAGCCGGTGTTTTCCTGGTCGTACTTGATGTCCTTGCCGTTGACCTTCGTCCAGGTGGCCACCACCAGCGGCTGCTGGGCCTGGTGGTCGCTGGCGCGCATCTCCACCGTGCCGTTCATGCTCTCCACCTTCAGGCCTTCCATGGCCTTGGCCACCTTGACGGGATCGGTGGAGCCGGTGTCCTTGATGGCCTTGGCCAGCATGGCGACGCCCGTGTACGACGCCATCACGTAGAAATCGTCGTTGTACTTCTTCTTGTACCCCTCGACGATGTCCCCGCCCCGGAAGGTGGCGTTGTTCGGGTTGTAGTAGCCCACGTACTTGACGTGCTCGGCACCCGCGGCGCCCATGGCCGTGGGCACGCCGGTGGTGGCGGCGTAGTAGGTGTAGTAGTTGACAGGCAGGCCGGCGTCCTTGCCCGCCTTGATCAGCAGGGCAAGGTCGCTGCCCCAGTTGCCGGTGATGACCGTATCGGCGCCCGAGGCCTTGATCTTGGCCGCGTACGGCGCGAAATCCTTGACCTGGGCCAGCGGGTGCAGGTCTTCGCCCACGATCTGGATGTCAGGCCGTTTGCGCTTCAGGTAATCCTTGGCCGCGCGCGTCACCTGGTGGCCGAACGAGTAGTTCTGGTTGATCAGGTAAACCTTCTTGACGTTGGGGTCCTTGGCCAGGTAGGTGGTCAGGGCCTCCATCTTCATGTCGGAGTTGGCATCGAGCCGGAAATGCCAGTAGCTGCATTTGCTGTTGGTCATGTCCGGGTCCACCGCGGCGTAGTTCAGGTAGACGATTTCCTTGCCCGGGTTGCGCTCGTTGTGCTTGGCCACCGCGTCTTCCAGCGCCAGGCCCACCGACGAGCCGTTGCCCTGCACGATGTAGCGGATGTTCTGGTCGACCACCTGCTTGAGGATGGTCAGGCTTTCCTGCGGGCTCAGCTTGTTATCGAAGCCCACTACCTCGAACTTGTGCGCCCCGCCCCAGCCCTTCTGGTTGGCCACCTCGGCCACGTACTGCCAGCTCTTGAGCTGGTTCTGCCCCACGGGGCCATCAGCCCCGACAACGGATCGATGAAGGCAATCTTCACCGTATCGGCCGCCGCGGCGCCCGATGCCAGCACGGAACCCAGCGCAACAACTGCAGCCACACCTCGTACCAGCGGACGCAACCTTGTCATACCTGTCTCCTTCACTTGTTGTCATTGGGGCGATGGACGGCGGCCCGCGCCCTCCTCGCGCCGGGCCGCCGCGTCTGCGATGTCAGCCGTGGCGGGACACCGCAAATGCCTGCTGCTGCCTTGTCAACTCGAAAACGCCGGGATGCCCGGCGGTCGGGCCTCAGGCGCCCGGCAGCTTGTAGTCCTTGAACTGCTCGCGCAGCCTGAGCTTCTGCATCTTGCCGGTGGCCGTCAGCGGAATCTCGGTCACGAAGGCCACGTCGTCGGGAATCCACCACTTGGCGACCTTGCCTTCGAAGAAGCCCAGCAGTTCCTCGCGCGAGATATCCATGCCGGGGCGCTTGACCACCACCAGCAGCGGCCGCTCGTCCCATTTGGGGTGGTACGCCGAGATGCACGCGGCCATATGCACGGCCGGGTGGGCTGCCGCCACGTTCTCGACGTCGATCGACGAAATCCACTCGCCGCCCGACTTGATCACGTCCTTGCTGCGGTCCGTGATCTGCATGTAGCCCTCTTCGTCGATCGTGGCCACGTCGCCGGTGGGGAACCAGCCATCCACCAGCGGGTTGCTGTCGTTGCGGTAGTAATGGTCGATGACCCACGGGCCGCGCACCAGCAGGTCGCCGAAGGCCTTGCCGTCCCAGGGCAGTTCCTGGCCCTCGCCGTCCACGATCTTCATGTCGACGCCGTAGATCACCCGGCCCTGCTTCTCCAGGATCTTGTGGCGCGCATCCTCGGGCAGGTCCTTGTGGCGCGCCAGCAGCTTGCAGGACGTGCCCAGCGGTGACATCTCGGTCATGCCCCAGGCGTGTATCACCTCCACGTCCAGCGCCTCGAGCGTGCGGATCATCGCGGGCGGCGCCGCCGAGCCGCCGATCACCGTGCGGCGGAAGGTCGAGAATTTCAGGTTGTTGGCCTGCACGTATTGCAGCAGGCCCAGCCACACGGTCGGCACGCCGGCCGAGAAGGTCACGCCTTCCTGCTCGAACAGTTCGTAGAGCGACGCGCCGTCGAGCCTGGCGCCCGGGAACACCAGCTTGGCGCCGACCAGCGGCACCGAATACGGCAGGCCCCAGGCATTGACGTGGAACATCGGCACCACTGGCAGGATCACGTCCTTGGCCGAGCAGCCGAGTGCGTCCGGCAACGCCGATGCATACGAGTGGAGCACGGTCGAGCGGTGCGAATACAGCGCGCCCTTGGGATTGCCCGTGGTGCCCGACGTGTAGCACAGGCTCGACGCCTGGTTCTCGTCAAGTTCCGGCCATTCGTACGCGCCGTCGTGGGCGTCGATGAGGTCTTCGTAGCACAGTAGCTCGACCTTCGATTCCGCCGGCATGTGCGCGCGGTCGGCCATCATGATCCAGCCTTTCACGTTCGGGCAGTGCGGCGCCACGCCCTCCACCAGCGGCAGGAACGTGGCATCGAAGAATACGAAGCGGTCCTCGGCGTGGTTGACGATGTAGGCGATCTGCTCGGGGAACAGGCGCGGGTTGATGGTATGGCAGACGGCGCCCATGCCCGACACGCCGTAGTAGATCTCCAGGTGCCGATAGCCGTTCCAGGCCAGCGTGCCCACGCGATCGCCCTGCTCCACGCCCAGCGCTTCCAGGGCCTGGGCCACCTTGCGGGCGCGCAGTTCGCAGTCGCGATAGGTATATCGATGCAGATCGCCTTCGGTTCGCCGCGAGACGATTTCGGTGCTGCCGTAATAGCGGGCAGCGTGCTTGATGATGGAGGAAATGAGCAGCGGCGCGCTCATCATTTGACCCATCAATGCCATGAAACGGTCTCCTTGGTTCGAGAAAAACGAACAACCGTTCTTATTTTGGCCGACTATCCCACACCCTGCAAAAGCATCGACAAAAAATGAAGAAACTTGTTGGTGTTGTTGGTGGACTGACGCTGAATGGATCGCTCTGCCGCAATCCACTCGCTGGCCCTGCCATGCACGGGGTTGATGTCCAGTATTTGCGTCGCTTTTTGACTGGTCTACGCGCAGCGGACAACCCTTGGCCGGCAGGGGAAAACCGGTGCAAGTACAATACTGCGAGCCCTCATGCGTCTCAATATGTCGTTTTCCCCTAGCGTCATGCACGCCGTCTATGCCCACTGAATCCAACGACGCCCTGCCGCGCATTTCATTCCCCGTGCCGTTCAAGGCGGCACCCGGCATGGCGGCCCTTGGCGAACGCTTCTTTACGCGTCTGGCGCCGACCGCGCTGCCTTCGCCTTATGTAGTCAGCGTGGCGCCGGCAGCGGCCGCGCTGCTTGGCTGGGATGATGTCGGCCTGCGCGCCGCCACGCAGGACCAACGCTTTGTCGAATCCTTCGCGGGCAATGCCGTGCCCGACTGGGCAGATCCGCTGGCCACCGTGTATTCGGGCCACCAGTTCGGCGTGTGGGCCGGGCAGCTTGGCGATGGCCGGGCCATCCGCCTCGCGGAAGCCTCGATGCCCGACGGTCCCTGGGAGATCCAGCTCAAGGGCGCCGGCCTGACGCCCTACTCGCGCATGGCCGACGGCCGTGCGGTGCTGCGCTCGTCGATCCGCGAATATCTGTGTTCCGAAGCCATGCATGCCCTGGGCGTGCCCACCACGCGGGCGATGGCGATCATTGGGTCCGACGCCCCGGTGCGGCGCGAAACCATCGAGACATCGGCCGTGGTCACGCGGCTGGCGCCGAGCTTCATCCGCTTCGGCCATTTCGAGCATTTCGCCGCCCGCGAGGACCACGCGTCGCTGAAGCAGCTGGCCGATTTCGTGATCGATCGCTTCTACCCGGCCTGCCGCGACGCCGCCAGCCCGTACCAGGCGCTGCTGCGCGAGGTGTCGCTGCGCACGGCGGACATGGTGGCGCACTGGCAGGCAGTGGGCTTCTGCCATGGCGTGATGAACACCGACAACATGTCGATCCTGGGCCTGACCATCGACTATGGTCCGTTTGGCTTCCTGGACGCCTTCGACGCCAATCACATCTGCAACCATTCCGACCAGCAAGGCCGCTACGCGTACAGCCAGCAGCCGCAGATCGCGTTCTGGAACCTGCATTGCCTGGCGCAGGCGCTGCTGCCGCTGTGGCGCGAGGCGGATGCGGCCGATGCGGAGGCGACCAGGAACGCCGCCGTGGAGTTCGCGCGCGAGGCGCTGGACCCGTTCCGCGACCGCTACGCCGAATCGTTCTTCCGCCACTACCGGGCCAAGCTGGGCCTGCAGACCGCGCACGAGCAGGACGAGACGCTGATGACGAACCTGTTCCGCGTGATGCATGCCAACCGCGTGGACTACACGCTGTTCTGGCGCAACCTTGCCGAGGTCGGATCGCAGGACGGCTCGCGCGACGCACCGGTGCGCGACCTGTTCCTGGACCGCGCCGCCTGGGACGCCTGGGCCGCCGAGTACCGCGCCCGCCTGCAGTCAGAGCAGTCGGACGATGCGGCACGCGGGGTTGCAATGCGGCAAGTCAACCCGAAATACGTGCTCCGGAACCATTTGGCCGAAACCGCGATCCGCGCTGCCCGCGACAAGGACTTTTCGGAAGTGGACCGCCTGCTGGCCGTGCTGTCGAAGCCTTTCGACGAACAGCCCGAGGCGGCACACTATGCCGCCCTGCCGCCCGACTGGGCGTCGGGACTCGAAGTCAGCTGTTCGTCGTAAGAGTGCCAGCCGGCCCGGGATTCCCACCAAGGAAACGAGATGACCACCACCAAGACCGACGCCGAATGGCGTGACCAACTGTCCGACATCGAGTACCGCGTGACGCGCGAGGCCGCCACCGAGCGCCCGTTCACGGGCCGCTACTGGGATCACTGGGACCAGGGCATCTACCACTGCGTGGGTTGCGGCACCCCGCTGTTCGAGTCGGGTACCAAGTTCGACGCGGGCTGCGGCTGGCCGAGCTATTTCCGCCCGATCAACGGCGAGGTCATCGCCGAGCATGCGGACCACAGCCACGGCATGACGCGCGTGGAAGTCCGGTGCAAGGAATGCGGCAGCCATCTGGGCCATGTCTTCGAGGACGGCCCCACGCCGACCGGCCTGCGCTATTGCATCAACTCGGCTGCGCTAAAATTCGACGATCGCGATCCGGCTGATCGCGGGTGACGCCACCCGCACACCGGACGCCCCGTCCAGTCCGCCCGGCGGATTGCCAGCAGGCCCGGCCGCAAGCCGGGTTCGCCAACCTGATTTGGTCCGCATGAAATTCCTGTTCGACCTGTTCCCGGTCATCCTGTTTTTTGTCGCCTTCAAGCTGTTCGGCATCTATCCGGCCACCGCGGTGGCCATTGTGGCGACGGTGCTGCAGATTGCCTGGGTGCGCATCCGCCATGGCAAGGTGGAGCCGATGCAATGGGTCAGCCTGCTGATCATTGGCGTGTTCGGCGGCGCGACCATCGTGCTGCACAACGAAACGTTCATCAAATGGAAGCCCACGGTGCTCTACTGGCTGTTCGCGGTGACGCTGATCGGCTCGGTCGTCGGCTGGCGCAAGAACCTGATCCGGGCCATGATGGAAAAGCAGGTCACCATGCCGGATGCCATGTGGGGCCGGCTCAACGTCGCCTGGGCCGCGTTCTTCGCCGCGATGGGCGTGCTGAACCTCTACGTGGCCTACCAGTTCTCCACCGATACCTGGGTCAACTTCAAGCTGTTCGGCAGCATGGGCCTGATGGTCGTCTTCATCGTGGCGCAAAGCATCTGGCTGTCGCGCCACATCGAGGAAAACCCGTCTCAGGAAGGCCGCTCCGAATAACGGAGCCGCTCTCCCGTTCCCCGCTTACCCCAAGGAATACCGATGGCAGCCGATCCCGCCACCATCGACGCGCTGCTGCGTGCGGCGCTCGAACCCTCCCACCTGCACGTCCACGATGACAGCGCGGCCCATGCTGGCCACGCCGGCGCGGCCTCGGGCGGGGGCCATTACAACGTTCTGATCGTCAGCAACCGGTTCGCCGGCCAATCGCGCGTGGCGCGCCACCGTATGGTGTATGATGCGCTGCGCGAACTGTTCCCCTCGCAGATTCATGCGCTGGCCGTCAGCGCGTACACCGACCAAGAATATCAATCCCGCGAAGCATGACGCGACGCGCTCTCGCTACTTTCAGACCTGACTCCATGAAGACCACCGTCCTCTCGTTCAGCCTGGCGGCTGTGCTCGCTGCTGGCAGCCTGCCCGTGTTCGCCCAGAACGCCGCCGTTGTGAATGGCAAGCCCATCCCCTCGGCCAAGGTGGACAAGCTGATCGCCGGCACCGGCCAGCCCGCCTCGCCCGAACTGCGCGACCGTGCCCGCACCATGCTGATCGACCGGGAACTGCTGGTGCAGGAAGCCTCCAAGCGCGGCATCCTGCAACGCGACGACATTCAGGACCAGCTGGAACAGGCCCGCCTGAACGTGCTGGCCGGTGCGGTCTTCGAGGACTACGTCAAGACCCACGGCGCCAGCGACGACGAGCTGCGCAAGCAATACGAAAAGATCAAGGGCCAGTTCGGCAACGGCAAGGAATACCACGCCCGCCATATCCTGGTGGAAAAGGAAGCGGACGCCAAGGCACTGATCGCCAAGATCAAGGGCGGCGCCAAGTTCGAGGACGTGGCCAAGGCATCGTCGAAGGACACCGGCTCGGCAGCCAATGGCGGCGATCTGGACTGGGCCAACAGCAGCAGCTACGTGCCCGAGTTCTCGGCGGCCATGAGCGGCCTGAAGAAGGGCCAGATGACCGATACGCCGGTCAAGACGCAGTTTGGCTGGCATATCATCCAGCTCGTGGACGTGCGCGACCAGAAGATCCCGTCGTTCGAGGAAGTGAAGCCGCAGCTGCAGCAAATGCTGATGGGCGACCAGGCCTGGCAGCGGGAGCAGTTCCAGGCGATGATGAAGTCGCTCAAGGACAAGGCCAAGATCCAGTAACCGGGTCCTGTTCCAGCAAAAACCGGCGCCGTGTGCGCCGGTTTTTTGTTTCTGGCGCGCCCTTCTGCGCGCTCGGTAACACTCTGGTGCAGTTTGCGGGTTCCCTCGGTTCCCTGCCCTCAGTAATATCTGACTGCTCGGCGACGCCGGACGCCCGTCCAGGCAAGGTATCGAGCACGAGATCGAAGGCACAGGGCATGGGCATGACGAGCGGCTACTGGTACATGTGGCACCTCTATTCGAGCGGCGTGGTCTACTGCGCGCTGGGGATGCCCAATATCGAATGCACCGGCCTTCGCTGGCGCCAACTGCAACCCCATGTGCCAGCACGCGATCGCTACGCTCAGTCGAAGCTGCTCCAGGCCACCATCGCCTTCATGGAAGTCCGCGGCGAGCTTCCCGTGCCGCCCGGCGCGGACCGCATGCGCCTGCTCTATTCCCGCTATCTGCCATGGAGCGACCGGCTGCGCTCGCAGCAGGCACAGGCTTCTCAGACAGGCCAGAATCCTTCCGATTTCCCCATTCCTGTTGCAGTCTGAGACCTTTCTCATGACGTGACGCAAGCGCCGGGTTTTCGGACACACAAGTTCACAAAAACCCTCTTGGCGCGCCCCGCCCTGAACCATAGGATCACTGCGTTGTGGACGTGAAGGCATGTCGTGCCTGTCGTGCGCAGTCATTTCCAATGATCTTCGGGGAGCGATATGGCAGGCGTATCCGAGCAAGTCGGCTGGTTGGTTTTCAACGTGGCGATCCCGCTGCTGGCGCCGTTCGCCCTCCTGCCATTCGCGAAGGTGCCGGTGTTCTCGCGGTCGCGCAGCCACGGCATCGTGCGACGGGCGATTCAGGATGGGCAGTTACTTTGGGCGGCGATTCCGCTTAGCGCTAGCGCGTGCCACGGCTTGGCGGGGTGGATCGAACACGCGGAAGGGCCCCACCTGGGCGCCTGGATGTTTCTGTGCCTGCATGTCCTGCTGATCGTGGCTGGTTCGGTGCTGGTGTTGCTGGGCGCGATGGACGCCCACCCCAGAAGCCGCGGCAAATGCGCAGAGGTCAATCTCGTTCTGCGCTTTTCGATCCTGCTGAGCCTTGTTAGCGCGGTAGCCGCAGCATGTGCCCGTGTCGTGCTGACGTCGACACTCGCCTGACTTCCCAACATGCGTCTAAATTCTGGAGGAAGAATTGAACAAGTTCCTGACCCGCTTTTTTGAAGACGACGAGTTCTACATAAAAGTCATGAAGCGCGCCGAGTGGGGCATCATCATTTATTCGGCATTCACCTTCATCGCGTTCTTCGTGTGGCTCTACGTAGTCAGGCAGTGATGCGGCAGCCTCGCGTCAAAGAAAAACGCCCGCTTGCGCGGGCGTGTCGTTCGATGCAGCGAGCTCGTTCAGCCCACCCACTTGCGGGCGTTGCGGAACATGCGCATCCACGGGCTACCGCCGTCGGCGACGTCCTTCCAGGCGTCCGGCGCCCAGCTCATCGTCGCGGCGCGGAACACGCGTTCCGGGTGCGGCATCAGCGCGGTGAAGCGGCCATCGGAGGTCGTCACCGACGTGATGCCCTGCGGCGATCCGTTCGGGTTCAGCGGGTACGTCTGCGTCACGGCACCGCGGTTGTCGACGAAGCGCAGCGCCACGTCCACCTTCGCGATATCGCCTTGCTGCGAGAAGTCGGCGAAACCCTCGCCATGCGCCACGGCGATGGGGATGCGGCTGCCTTCCATGCCGGCAAAGAAAATCGACGGCGACTGCTGGACTTCCACGGTAACGAAGCGCGCTTCGTACTGCTCCGACAGGTTACGCGTGAACTTCGGCCATGCACCGGCACCCGGGATGATAGGGGCCAGGTTGCTCAGCATCTGGCAGCCGTTGCACACGCCAAGCGCGAACGTGTCCTGGCGGTTGAAGAACGCCGCGAACTGCTCTGCCATCTGGCCGTTGAACAGGATCGTCTTCGCCCAGCCCTCGCCCGCGCCGAGCACGTCGCCGTAGCTGAAGCCGCCGCAGGCCACGAAACCCTTGAAATCGGCCAGCGTGGCACGGCCGGCGATCAGATCGCTCATATGCACGTCAACCGTCTCGAAGCCGGCCAGGTCCATGCTGTAGGCCATCTCGATCTGCGAGTTCACGCCCTGCTCGCGCAGGATTGCCACGCGCGGACGGTTGCCCGTGGCAATGAACGGTGCGGCGATATCGTGCGCCGGATCGAAGGTCAGCACGGGGCTGATGCCCGGATCGGCGGCGTCCAGCACGCGGTCGTACTCGCTGTCCGCGCAGGCCGGGTTGTCGCGCAGGCGCGCGATGCGCCAGCTCACCTCGGTCCACGTGCGCTGCAGGTCGGCACGGGCGGCGCCGAAGACCTTCTTGGCGTCGCGGTAGATCTCGATCTGGTCGCTCGTGTTCGGCTTGCCAATGACATGGCTGCAAGCCGACAGCCCGGCCTCGCGCAGCACCGCGAAAACGGCATCGCGCTCTTCCGCACGGACCTGGATGACGGCGCCCAGTTCTTCCGAGAACAGCGCGCGCAGCGTCCGGTCGTTGCGGAGCTCGGCAACCTGCTGCGCCCAGTTCTTGGCGTCGCCGTAGTCCTGCTCCTGGGTCGGATCCAGCGTCAGCATGTCCACGTTGAGCGACACGCCAGTATGGCCGGCGAAAGCCATTTCCGCCACGGTGGCCATGAAACCGCCGTCGGAACGGTCGTGATAGGCCAGCAGCTTGCCTTCACGGTTGAGGCGCTGGATCACGTTGAAGAAATTCTTCAGGTCTTCCGGGCTGTCCACATCCGGCGCGCGATCGCCCACCTGCTGCGTCACCTGCGCCAGGATGCTGCCGCCCATGCGGTTCTTCGCACGACCCAGGTCGATGGCGATCAGCGTGCTGTCGCCCAGATCGGTGCGCAACTGGGGCGTCAAGGTCTTGTTGGTGTCATCCACGGCCGCGAAAGCGGAAATGATCAGCGAGACCGGGGCGACCACTTCCTTGTCGCCATCGGCATCCGACCACTTCGTGCGCATCGACAGCGAATCCTTGCCCACCGGGATGCTGATGCCAAGCGCCGGGCACAGTTCCATGCCGACGGCATGCACGGTGTCGTACAGTTTGGCATCCTCGCCGGCCACGCCGCAGGCGGCCATCCAGTTGGCCGACAGCTTGACCTTGTTCAGATCCTTGACCGGAGCGGCTGCCAGGTTGGTCAGCGCCTCGCCAATGGCCATGCGCCCCGAAGCCGGGGCGTCGATGACGGCCAGCGGCGTGCGCTCGCCCATCGTCATTGCTTCGCCGGCGCGGCCCTTGTAGTCGAGCGTGGTCACGGCCACATCTGCCACGGGCACCTGCCACGGGCCAACCATCTGGTCGCGTGCGTTCATGCCGCCGACGGTACGGTCGCCGATCGTGATCAGGAACGACTTGCTCGCGACGGTCGGGTGACGCAGCACGTCGCTCACGGCCTGTTCCAGCGAGATCCCGGTCACGTCCACCGGCGGCAGTTCGCGCTGCACCCGCTGCACGTCGCGGTGCATGCGCGGCGGCTTGCCCAGCAGCACGTCCATCGGCATGTCTACCGTGAAGTGCTCCTTCAGCGCGGCGTCCACATTGGCGTCCACCAGCTGCAGCTGCTTTTCCTCGGTGGCGATACCGACCACGGCGAACGGCGAGCGCTCGCGCTCGCACATGGCCTGGAAGCGCGGCAGGTCGTTCGGGGCGATGGCAAGAACGTAGCGCTCCTGCGACTCGTTGCACCAGATTTCGGCCGGCGACAGGCCCGACTCTTCCAGATGCACCTGGCGCAGCTCGAAACGGGCGCCGCGATCGGCGCCGTCGACCAGTTCGGGGAAGGCATTCGAAATACCACCCGCGCCGACATCATGGATCGACAGAATCGGGTTGTCTTCGCCCAGTTGCCAGCAGGCGTTGATCACTTCCTGGGCACGGCGCTCCATTTCGGGGTTGCCACGCTGCACCGAGTCGAAGTCCAGGTCGGCCGTGTTGGTGCCGGTCGCCATCGAGCTGGCGGCGCCGCCGCCCATACCGATGCGCATGCCCGGGCCGCCCAGCTGGATCAGCAGCGTGCCGGCCGGCAGCGGGTTCTTGTGCGTGTGGCCGGCGTCGATATTGCCGATGCCGCCGGCAATCATGATCGGCTTGTGATAGCCGCGCACCGTGCCGCCCACGTTCTGCTCGTAGACGCGGAAGTAGCCGCCCAGAGCGGCGCGGCCGAATTCGTTGTTGAACGCGGCGCCGCCCAGCGGGCCGTCGATCATGATCTGCAGCGGCGATGCGATGCGGTCCGGCTTGCCGGTGACGCCAGGTTTGTCGTCGGGATTGCGGTGCGCCAGCGGCTGCGCGGCATCGCGGGCGTTTTCCCAGCCCTCGACGGCACCGGGCAGCATCAGGTTCGACACCGTGAAGCCGGTCAGGCCGGCCTTGGGCTTGGCACCGCGGCCCGTAGCGCCTTCGTCCCGGATTTCACCGCCGGCGCCGGTGGAGGCGCCCGGGAACGGCGAGATCGCGGTCGGGTGGTTGTGCGTCTCCACCTTCATCAGCGTATGGGTCAGGGCCTCGTGGCGACCGTACTTCTGGTCCGCGCCGCGCGGGTACCAGCGCTCGGCCACATCGCCTTCCATCACGGCCGAGTTGTCCGAATAGGCCACGATCGATCCCTGCGGGTTCAACTGGTGCGTGTTGCGGATCATCGCGAACAGCGACTTGTCCTGCGCCACGCCGTCGATGGTCCAGGTGGCGTTGAAGATCTTGTGGCGGCAGTGTTCGCTGTTGGCCTGCGCGAACATCATCAGCTCGACATCGGTCGGATTGCGGCCGAGCTTGCCGTAGTTCTCCAGCAGGTAGTCGATTTCGTCTTCCGACAGCGCCAGGCCCATCGCCGTGTTGGCGTCAACCAGGGCGCTGCGGCCCGCCGAAATGTCGATGAACTGCAGCGGCTTGGCCGGCAGTTCCTGGAACAGGCCGGCCGCTTCCTCGCGCGAAGCGATCACGGTCTCGGTCATGCGATCGAACAGGTGCGCGGCCACGGCGGCGCGGGTGCCGGCGTCCAGCGTCTTGCGGCCGCGCAGCAGCCCCTTCTTGCAGACCACGGTGATCTCGATGCCGCGCTCGATGCGATGCACGTGCGTCAGGCCGCAGTTATGGGCGATGTCGGTGGCCTTGCTGGCCCAGGGCGAAATGGTGCCGAAACGCGGAATCACCACGAAACGGTCGCCCTCGGGCTGGGCCGTAAACGGCGCGCCATAGGTCAGCATCGCGCCAATGCGCGTCTGATCCTCGGTGGACAACGGGGTGTCCGAATCGACGAAATGCACGAATTGGCCATGGACGGACTCAATATCGGCGTCGACTTGTTGCAGGGCGGCAAGCAGGCGTTGCTGACGGAAAGCGGAAAGCGCCAAAGCGCCGGGGAAGCACGAGAAATGCGCCATGATCGGTACGGTCAGGAGGCGTAGGAAGGTGAGGCGAAACGGCGGCTGGCACTGCTGAATGGAATGCCGGCTGGCGGGAAACCGCTATTGTACCTTGTTGGCGGCCGCTTTTTGCATTGTGCAATGCGGCGCGGACGGACACTCACGGGAAAACCGGACACCGGGGCGAAAACCCTCAACCCGGTGCTGCATTCGCCGCCCAAGCCGGGTGGCCGATCCGATCGAAACTCCCTTGAAATCGTCCGAAATCGCGCTAAAAACCCTCAGAGCGAGGTTGCCGAGCGGGCTGCCTGCTCGTACAGGCCGGTCAGCACCCGCAGCAATCGGGCCAGTTCGCCAATCTCGACGTTCTCGTCACTGCCTTCCGTGAAATTGCTGGTCAGGCACTGCTCGCGAATCTCGCGGTATCGGGCGCATGCCTCCGTGCCGGCCTGCGTGGTGGCGTAAGTCGCCTCCTTGCCCACCCGTTCGCCGGCCACCAGCCCCAGCCCGACCAGCTTCTTGAGCGAATACGTGACCAGGTGGGTGTCCTCGACGTTGAGCACGAAGCAGATGTCTGCCAGCCGCTTGGCCCGGCCGCGGTGGTTGACGTGGTGCAAAACCAGCACATCGAGGAAGGTCAGGTCGCGCACGCCGGCGGCGCCCATGCAGCGGACCACCCAGCGGCTGTAGGCGTTATAGGCTGTGTTCAGGCCGAATTCGAATTCGGAAAGCTCCGGGCTGCGTACCGACACCAGGTGCGCGGACGACACGATATTGACGCCTGCGGCACGGGTCAGCGGCGCGGTGCGCGCGGCGGCGTCAAGGTTCGCGCCCTCGGCGGCATCGGCGTGGCGTTCCGGGGCGGGCTTGCGTGCCATGGAGGTTTCTCCCATTAAGGTCGGCGGGGGCGTCAGGGGGATGGCCGAGGTGGGCCACGGTGGCGATAGGTGAAAGCCCGAAGCGGGTTCGGGCATTTTCGGCTTGACAGTTTATCGGCGAATTCTCAGCATGAATACCTTAATTCACAGAGGCAATGCGTGAATGCGGTCTGGTTCCGCGACGCCTAACATCGTTAGCCCGATCGTCACGCCGCCGCATGCCCCCTCATCTCAATCCGTCCGACCCGCTTGAATCGATTGCATCGCTCCACGCCAGCCTGCGTGCCGGGCAGATATCCCGTACAGACCTGATCGCCCAGGCTGCCGCCAGTGCCGCCAGCCCCGCCGGCAAAGCGGTCTTTCTCCACACCACGTTCGATGCCGCCCGCCAGGTGGCCCAGGCCGCCGACGCCGCCGAGCGGGCCGGCAAGCCGCTGCATCCGCTGGCCGGCCTGCCCGTGTCGGTCAAGGACCTGTACGACGTGGCCGGTGAAGTCACGCGCGCCGCGTCCACAGCCCGCCAGGATGCCGCGCCGGCCACCGCGGATGCCGCCGTGGTGGCGCGGCTGCGCGCCGCCGGGGCAGCCCTGGTCGGCCGCACCAACATGACCGAATTCGCCTTTTCGGGCGTCGGTATCAATCCCCATTTCGGGACACCGGTCAATCCTTGCGACAACACCACGCCGCGCATTCCGGGTGGGTCGTCGTCGGGCGCGGCGGTTTCCGTGGTGCTGGGCACCGCCGTCGCCGCGCTGGGCAGCGACACGGGCGGATCGATCCGGATTCCGGCGGCCCTGTGCGGCATCACCGGCTACAAGCCCACGGCGCGCCGCGTGCCGCTGACCGGTGCCTTTCCGCTCTCCTACACGCTCGACACGGCCTGCGCCATGGCGCGCACGCTGTCCGACTGCATTGCCGTGGACAGTGTCATCGCCGACGCACCGGTGATCCCGGTCATCGCCGCGCCTACCGCGCTGCGGCTCGCCATCCCGCGCCAGTTGGTGCTCGATGACATGGACGAAGTGGTGGCGCGCGCCTTCGACCGGGCCATTGGGCGGCTGTCGGCGGCCGGGGTGCGTGTGGAACACGTGGACATGCCGGAGCTGGCCGAACTGGCCGGACTCAACGCCGCCGGCGGCTTCTCGGCGCCGGAAGCCTTCTCCCATCACCGCGACCTGCTGGCCACCCAGCGCGACCGCTACGATCCGCGCGTACTGAGCCGCATCGAGCGCGGCGCCGCGATGAGCGCGGCCGACTACATCGCGCTGCACCGCGCCCGGCTGGACTGGATCGCCCGCATGGAAACCCGCCTGGCGCCGTTCGACGCCGTGGTTTGCCCCACCGTGCCGATGGTGGCGCCGCCGATCGCCCCGCTGGTGGCCGACGACGCCCTGTTCTTCCGCACCAACGGCCTGCTGTTGCGCAATACGTCGGCCTTCAACTTCCTGGACGGCTGCTCGGTGTCGCTGCCGTGCCATGCGCCCGACGAGTTGCCGGTGGGCCTGATGCTGTCGCACGGCCCCATGCGCGACGCGCACCTGCTGGGCACGGCCCTTGCATTGGAATCGATCGTTCGACCGTCACGGCACGCAGGCTGAGCCAGGCCCGTGCCGTGAACGCAATACCGCGCCGCCAAGCCATGTCTCAGACATGGACGACTGGCGCGGCGGCAGTTCCAGGCAGTCCAAACCCGCGCAGCCGGGCAGGCGCCCGCGCGCAACACCAGGAGAGATCGAGATGCGAGTCAAGGCAATGGCAGTCGCGGCGGCGGCACTGCTGCTGGCCGCCACGGCGGCACGGGCGGATACCAAGTGGGACTTGCCAACCGGATACCCGGCCACCAACCTGCACACCGAAACCTGCAGCAGATGGCGAGCGACGTGGAAAAGGCCACCGGTGGCAAGCTCAAGATCGTCATCCATCCGAACGGCTCGCTGCTCAAGGCCAACGAGATCAAGCGCGGCGTGCAGACCGGCCAGGTGCAGATGGGCGAAATCCTGATGTCGCTGCTGGCCAACGAAAACCCGGTGTTCGGCGTCGACGCGGTGCCCTTCCTGGCCACCAGCTACGCCGACTCGTACCGGCTCTGGCAAGCCTCGAAGCCGGTCACCGACAAGGTGCTGGACCGCCAGGGCATGAAGCTGCTCTACGCGGTGGCCTGGCCGCCGCAGGGCATCTACGCGAACAAGCCCATCAACAGCGCCGCCGACATGAAGGGCCTGAAATGGCGCGCCTACAACCCGGCCACATCGAAGATCGCCGAACTGGTCAGCGCCCAGCCGGTGACGATCCAGGCCGCCGACCTGGCGCAGGCCCTGGCCACGGGCACGGTGAACTCGTTCATGTCGTCGGGCGCCACCGGCGTGGACACCAAGGTCTGGGAATCGGTGAAGTACTTCTACACCGTGGACGCGTGGCTACCCAAGAACATGCTGGTGGTCAGCAAGAAGGCGTTCAACGCGCTGGACAAGCCGACCCAGGACGCCCTGCTCAAGGCAGTGGCCGATGCCGAGAAGCGCGGCTGGCAGGTATCCGAGCAGAAGACCAGGGAATACCTGGCCACGCTGTCGAAGAACGGCATGACCGTGGCCCCGCCGTCGGCCCAACTCAAGGGTGACATGCAAAAGGTGGGGATATCATGGTGGGCGAGTGGGCCAAGAGCGCCGGCGACGACGGCAAGGCCATCCTCGACGCCTACAAGAAGTAACGCCGGCCCGCCCCGCGTCTTGCTCCACCGGCCCGGCGCACGCCCCCAAGGCATCGCGCCGGGCCTGTTCCGTGCTGTTCGCAGTATCACCGGTAGCCTGTCATCCCCATGGAAGCCCCCTCTTCAAGAAGCGATGGCTAGACCATCTGCTTGACGTGTTTGCCGCCCTCGGCGCCCTCTGCATCCTGGCGGTCTGCATCGTCATGATCGCGATGTCGATCTCGCGCGAGACCCTGTTCGTGCTCAAGGGCGGCGACGACATCGTCGCCTGGCTGTGCGCGGCATCCGCCTTTCTGATCCTCGGCCAGACCTTCCAGCACGGCGGCATCGTGCGCGTGGAAATGCTGCTCGACGCCGTGGGCCCGCGCCGCCGCTGGCCGCTGGAAGTGGTGTCGCTCACGATCTGCCTGATCTTCGCCGCCTACGCCGCGTGGGCGCTTGGCACGTTTGCCTGGCAGAGTTGGGACATCAACGACGTCTCGCAAGGCCAGATCGTGATTCCGCTCTGGATTCCGCAGAGCTTTGCCGTGCTCGGCGCCATCGGCTTCCTGCTGGCCGTGGCCGACGAATGGCTGCGCGTGGTGCGCCGGCAGAAGCCGCGCTACCAACTGGCGCAGGAGGCCAAGCTGGCCGCTGGCGATTTCGGGGAGACCGTCTGATGAGCACCGTACTCGTTGCACTGGTTCTGCTGCTGGTCATGATCGTCTTCCTGGCCATCGGCGCCTGGATTCCGGTAGCCATTGCCGTCACGTCGTGGGTGGGCCTGGTGATCTTCTCCGACCACGACGCGCTGGTAAACCTGGCCAACTCGTGGTGGTCGTCCAGCGCGTCGTACACGCTGGCGTCGCTGCCGCTGTTCGTGTGGATGGGCGAGATCCTGTTCCGCACCAAGCTGTCCGAGCAGATGTTCAACGGCCTGTCGCCGTGGCTGAACTGGCTGCCCGGGCGGCTCATGCACGTCAATATCCTGGGGTGCGGCATCTTCGGATCGGTCTCGGGTTCATCGGCCGCCACGTGCGCCACGATCGCCAAGTCGGCCCTGCCCGAGCTGACGCGGCGCGGCTACGACGAACGCGTGACGCTGGGGTCGTTGTCGTGCGCGGGCACGCTGGGCATCCTGATTCCGCCGTCGATCACGATGGTGGTGTACGCGGTCTCGGCCGATGTATCGATCATCCGCGTGTTCCTGGCCGGATTCCTGCCGGGGCTGCTGCTGATGCTGCTGTTCTCCGGCTATATCGTGGTCTGGGCGCTGATGAACCCGCACCGCACCCCACCGGCCGAGACCTTCGGCTGGGGCGCGCGCCTGGCGTCGATCCGGCAGCTGATGCCCTGCATCATCCTGATCGCGTTCATCACGTGGATCATGATGGCCGGCTACTCCACCGCCACCGAGGCGGCCGCCTATGGCGTGGTGGCGTCGCTGGGGCTGGCCTGGGCGGGCGGATCGCTGACGCGCAAGGCGTTCTGGGAAAGCCTGATGTCGGCCACCCGGCTGACCGCGATGATCATGTTCGTGCTGGGCGCCACGTCGTTCCTGTCGGTCACCATGAGCTTCACGGGCATCCCGCGCGCGCTGGCCGAATGGGTGGCGGCGCTGCACCTGTCGCCGTGGGCGCTGATAGCGGTGCTGACGGTGATCTACATCCTGCTGGGCACGGCGCTGGACGGCATCTCGATGATCGCCCTGACCACGGCCACGGTGCTGCCGATGGTGCAGGCGGCCGGGTTCGATCTGGTATGGTTTGGCATCTTCATCGTGCTGCTGGTGGAAATCGCCGAGGTCACGCCGCCCGTCGGCTTCAACCTCTTCGTGCTCCAGAGCATGACCGGCAAGGACAGCAACTATATCGCGCGCGTGTCGCTGCCGTTCTTCATGATGATGGTCGTCGCCATCGGCATCATCACGGTCTGGCCGACCGTGGTCACCTGGCTGCCCGACGTAGTGATGGCGAAGGAGCTCAAGTAGGCCCGGAAACCCGCACTCATCCACAGGAAACCCGCCCGGATGCACGTCATTGTCATCGGCGCCGGCGCCATCGGCGTCTGCTCGGCCTGGTATCTGCGCCAGGCCGGCTTCACCGTCACCGTGCTGGACCGGCGTGGCGCGGCGGCCCAGGAAGCCAGCTTCGGCAATGCCGGCGTGATCGCACCGGGCTACGTCACCCCGTGGGCCGCGCCCGGCATGCCGGCCAAGGTGCTGCGGGCGCTGCTCCACCGGGAGTCTCCCGTGCTGTTCCGGCCCAGCGTGGACCCGGCGATGTGGCGCTGGATCGGCCGGTGGCTGCGCGAATGCGACGACGAACGCTATCGCACCAACAAGCTGCGCATGCAGCGCGTGGCGTTCTACAGCCGCCAGTGCCTGCACCAGCTGCGCGACGAACTTGAGATCGACTACGAGCAGTCGCGCGGCTATCTCCAGTTGTTCCGCACGCAGAAGGACCTGGAACTGGCCGCGCCGGCGCTTGCGCTGCTACGCGAGAACAACGTGCCGCATCAGTTGGTGGATGCGGCGGGCTGCCGCCAGATCGAACCCGGGCTGGCCGACGATACCCCGCTGGCGGGCGGCCTGCACCTGCCCGAGGACGAATCGGGCAATTGCCCCATGTTCGTGCGCCGGCTGCACCAGCACGCCGAGGCCGCTGGTGTGCAATTCCGTTTCCAGACCGACGTGGCGCGGCTGCGCACCGGCCAGGCGGGGAGCATTTCGGTCGAACTGGCCCCGGTCCAGCGCGGCGCCGCGCCGGAAACCCTCCAGGCCGACCGCGTGCTGGTGGCCGCCGGCGTGGGCAGTGCCCGCCTGTTGCGTCCGCTTGGGCTGCGTGTGCCGATCTATCCGGTCAAGGGCTATTCGGCCACGGTCATGGTGCGCGATGAACTGCAGGCGCCGCTCGGCGCACTGATGGACGAATCGTTCAAGGTGGCCATCACGCGCATGGGCAACCGGCTGCGCGTGGCCGGCACGGCCGAACTCGGGTCGCGCCGGCTGGACTTGCGCCCGGCCGCGCTGAACACGCTGATCAAGGTGGCACGCGACTGGTTCCCGGTGGCCGGCCACTATCAGGAAGCCACGCTATGGGCCGGTGCCCGGCCGATGCTGCCCGATGGGCCGCCGCTGATCGGCGCCACACGCGTGCCGGGGCTGTTCCTGAACCTCGGGCACGGCTCCACGGGCTGGGCGATGAGCTGCGGATCGGGCAAAATTGCCGCAGACCAGATTGCAGCCAGCGCCGGCCAGGGCCCTGGGCCCGCCATCGACATGGAGGGGCTGACTCCGGCCCGCTACCGGCTGGCGCCCGCGTGAGTCCGACATGAATACCGACGTCCCTTCTTCTTCCGCTCCGGCATCCCCGGCCGACACCGGTGCCGCGCCCGGCTGGATCCCGCTCGACGCCGCCGCCGACGAGCCGACCCCGCTCTACGACATAGCCGCCATCCGCCGCATCGAGCAGGCGGGCCTGGATGCCACGCCGCCATTCACGCTGATGTCGCGCGCCGGCGCGGCGGCGGCTGACTGGATCCATCAACATGTGCCGAATGGCCGCATCCTCTTCCTGGCGGGCCGTGGCAACAATGGCGGCGATGCCCTGGTGGCCGCCACGCGCCTGCACCAGTCCGGCCGGCTGGTCGAAGCGTGGCTGATCGCCGAAGCGGACCAACTGCCGGCCGATGCCGCGCGCGCCTGGTTTGACGCCCGCACTGCCGGCGTGCCGCTGCTGGCGATGCACCCGGACCCCGACGCAGCCTTGCCGCCCTGGCCCACCGGCTGCGTCGCCGTCGTCGACGGTTTGCTGGGCATCGGCCTGAACCGGGCCGCCGGTGGCGACGTGGCGCGCTGGATCGCCCACCTCAATGCCTCCCACCTGCCGGTGTATGCGCTCGATATCCCGAGCGGCCTGTTTGCCGATACGGGCGCCGGCCAGCCGGCCGTCCGGGCGCGCCGCACACTGACCTTCCTGGCCGCCAAGCCAGGCCTGCTCACGCTGGATGGCCGCGACTGCGCCGGCGCCATCGATATCGCCCCGCTTGGCCTGGACTATCCGCCCGCGGAGCGGCCGGTGGCCATCGTCAACCAGCCTGGCGCGTTCTCGCATGCCCTGCCGCGCCGCGAGCATGCATCCAACAAGGGCCGTTTCGGCAGCCTTGCCGTCATCGGCGGCAACCACGGCATGACGGGCGCGCCGCTGCTGGGCGCCCGCGCGGCGCTGCATCTCGGTGCGGGTCGCGTGCACGTGGGCTTCCTGGCCCAGCCCGCGCCGGCCATCGACCCAATACATCCGGAACTGATGCTGCATCCGGCGGCCGAGCTCTCGCTCGATGCGATGTCGGCCTTCGTGGCGGGTCCCGGCATGGGCAGCGGCACCGCGGCGCGCAAGCAGCTGGCGCAGTTGATCGACTTCTGCGCAAATGCTCGGCCCCCGTTGCCACTCGTGCTGGACGCAGACGCCCTGAACCTGCTGGCCGCAGATGAGACGCTGCGCCAGTCGCTGATCGATAGCGGTCTGGACTATGTAATGACACCGCACCCGCTGGAAGCGGCGCGGCTGCTCGGCAGCACCGTGGCAGACGTGCAGCGCGACCGCCTGGCCGCGGCTCATGCGCTGGCCCGGCGCTGGCAGGCCACTGTCGTGCTGAAGGGTTCGGGCACGGTGATTGCCTCGCATGAAGATGCCCCGGCCACCGTCAATCCCACGGGCAACGCGGGCCTGTCCACGGCAGGAACCGGCGATGTACTGGCCGGCATGATTGGCGCGCTGCTGGCGCAAGGCATGCCGACGCTGGCAGCGGCACGCGCGGCGGTGTGGATCCATGGGCGCGCAGCCGATCGGCTGGTGGAAGCAGGCACGGGGCCAGCGGGCCTGACGGCGAGCGAACTCTACCTGCCCGCGCGGGCCATCTTCAACGTGCTGCTGCAAGGCGGCGCGGCATGACGCAGGCGGCGGCACTCACCGACGATGGCGACAGCGGCCAGAGCGGTCAGAGTGGGGACAGTGGCAACAACGGCGACGACGCGCGGCGCCGTCTGCTGACCGGCATCGCCCTGCTCGTCATCGGGCAATGGATCCTGAGCCTGCTCGACGCCACGGGCAAGACGCTGACCCAGCAAGGCCTGCCCGTGGTGGCGGTGGCCTGGGTGCGTTACCTGGGGCACGTGGTGGCCATCTTCCTGTTGATCGGCCCGGCGCGCTGGCAACGCCAGTCGCGGCCCACCGCACCGCGTCTGCAATGGCTGCGCGGCGCGCTGATGCTGGCCTCCACGCTGGTGTTCTTCAGCGTGCTGAAGCTGATGCCGCTGGCCACCGCCACCGCGCTGAACTTCTGTGCGCCGCTGATCGTCGTGGCGCTGTCGCCCTGGCTGCTGGGCGAGCGCCCTGGCCTGCACGCGCGCTGGACGCGCTGGATTGGCGTCGGCATCGGCTTCGCGGGCATGCTGGTCGTAGTCCGCCCGGGCGGCGAACTCGATGCCCTTGGCGTGGGGCTGGGCCTGCTGTCGGCGCTGCTGTTTGCCGGCCTGCAGATGCTGACGCGCCGCATCGCCGCGCATGACGCGCCCATGACCACGCTGATCCAGAGCGGCGTGACAGGTGCCGCGCTGACCACGCTGCTGGTGCCGTTCTTCTGGTTCGAGGCCATGCCGACGCTGGCGCAGGCCGCGCTCCTGCTGTCGGCCGGGTTGACCGGGTCTCTTGGACACTACTTTGTGATCCGCGCATTCCAGTACGCCGACGCGTCGTTCCTGAGCCCGTTCCTGTACCTGCAGATCTTCTCGGCCACCGTGGTCGGATACTTCGCGTTCGGCCACCTGCCGGACTGGACCACCGCCCTGGGCATCGCCGTGATCTGCGCGGGTGGACTCTGCGTGGCAGGCGGCGAACCCCTGCTGCGTCGGGTGGCCGCACGGCTGCGGCGCTAACGCGCGCTGACGCACATACCGGGGCATGGCTGGCAAGGCAAACCACTGGGCACGTCGGCGCACAAAGCCGGCCCGCACGTCGGACAACGCCCGATACGGGCCGGGCGCGTCGGCTGTTAAGGTTTTGCCGATGCCGCAAGCGCCGTTACGTTTTGCTGCTACTTTCGGCTTTTGCCATCACATCCGAGCGATATACTTGCGCTCAAGCCCGTCGCAATGGGCTACGCCCCGAGAAATTCAGAACACCCCATGCCGACCGAACTCCACGCCTGGACCGCCCTGCGCCACCACTTCGATGCCATCCGCCATACGCCGATGCAGCAGTGGTTTGCCGAGGCCGAAGCCGCCCGCCGCGTCGAGGACTTCTCGCTGGAAGCCGCCGGCCTGTACCTCGACTTTTCCAAGAACCGCATCACGTTCGAGACCTTCGCCCTGCTCATGAAGCTGGCCGAGGAGGCGGGCGTGGCCCAGCGCCGCGACGCCATGTTCGCGGGCGAACATATCAATACGACCGAAGATCGCGCCGCCCTGCATGTGGCCCTGCGCGCCCTGCCCGACGCACCATTCAAGGTCGACGGCGCGTCGGTCATGCCCGGCATCAACGACGTGCTGGGCCGCATGCGCGATTTCGCGGCACGCGTGCGCAGCGGGACCTGGACCGGCTTCAATGGCCAGACCATCACCGATATCGTCAACGTTGGCATCGGTGGATCGGACCTGGGGCCGCGCATGGTGTGCCGCGCGCTGGCGCATCTGGCGGACCCGCAAGGGCCGCGCATGCATTTCGTGTCGAACGTCGACGGTACCGAACTGGCGGAAACGCTAGTGCGGCTGGACCCGGCGCGCACGCTCGTCATCGTGTGCTCCAAGACGTTCACGACGCTGGAAACCATGGCCAACGCATGCAGCATGCGTGACTGGTTCCTGCGCCACGGCGTGGCCGAGAACCAGCTGGCGCGGCATTTCGTGGCCGTGTCGACCAATCGGGAAGCCGTGGTCAGGTTCGGCATCGACCCGGCCAACATGTTCGAATTCTGGGACTGGATCGGCGGCCGCTTCTCGCTCTGGTCGTCGGTGGGTCTGTCGATCGCGCTGGCCGTGGGCTTCGACGCCTTCGAAGACCTGCTGCTGGGCGGCCGGGCCATGGACGATCATTTCCGCACCGCGCCGCTGGCGCGCAACATGCCCGTAGTAATGGGCATGCTGGGCATCTGGTATCGCAATTTCTTTGGAATGCCGACCAGCTGCATGGCGCCGTATTCGACGTCGCTCGAACTGTTCCCGGCTTTCCTGCAGCAGCTGGAGATGGAAAGCAACGGCAAGTCGGTACAGCTGAATGGTGATCCGGCTCACGTGGAAACGTCGCCCGTGGTCTGGGGCACGGCGGGCACCAACGGCCAGCATGCCTACTTTCAGATGATTCACCAGGGATCGCAGATCGTGCCGGTGGATTTCGTCGCCCCGCTGGTGCCGCCGCGCGACCTGCCCGGCCATCATGCCAAGCTGCTGGCCAACTGCTTCGCCCAGGCCGAGGCGCTGATGCGTGGCCGGGGCGCCGATGAACTGCGCGCCGCCGGGGTCACCGACGAAGCACGCATCCCGCATATGGTGTTCGAGGGCAACCGTCCCAGCAATACGCTGCTGATGGAGGACCTGACCCCCACGTGCTGGGCGCGCTGATCGCGCTCTACGAGCACCGCACGTTCGTGCAGGGCGTGGTGTGGAACATCAATTCGTTCGATCAGTGGGGCGTGGAACTGGGCAAGATCCTGGCGCGGCCCATCGAACAGGAACTGACGGGCAAGGGCACGTCCACGCACGATGCGTCAACGGCGGCGCTGATCGCCCGCGCGCGGGGCGTGCTGGAACGTAGCTGAGGAAGGCCGCCAGATTCCGGCACCCCTAGATTTCTGTACCCATCAGCTCGTCGCTGGCCACACGGCCGGCCTCGATTGTCAGGATGCGGCCGCAGCGCGCGGCTACCGAGCGGTCGTGGGTCACCAGCACCAGCGTGGAGCCCGCATCGCGATTGAGTTCGAACATCAGCGCGATCACCGCTTCGCCGGTGGCGGTGTCCAGGCTGCCGGTCGGCTCGTCGGCAAACAGGATGTCCGGGCGCGCCACGAAGGCCCGGGCCAGCGCCACGCGCTGCTGCTCGCCGCCCGACAGCGTGCGCGGATAGTGCGACAGGCGCTTGCCCAATCCCACCCGCTCCAGCATTTCCGTGGCACGCTCGCGTACGCGCGCGGTTTCGCCACGCAGCTCCAGCGGCAGCATCACGTTCTCCAGCGCGGTCAGGTGCCCGACGAGCTGGAACGACTGGAACACAAAGCCGACATGGCGCCCACGCAGCGCGGCGCGCTGGTCTTCGTCGAGCTTGAAGATATCCTGTCCGTGCAGATTGACCGCGCCAGTGCTGGGCAGGTCGAGCCCGGCCAGCAGGCCCAGCAGCGTGGATTTGCCCGATCCCGAGGCACCGACGATGGCCAGCGTTTCGCCGGCCGTGACGGAAAACGTGACGTCATGCAGAATCGTCAGCGAACCCGTCGTGTCGGCTACGGTCTTTCCGAGTGACTCGACAGCAAGAATGGAAGAGGACATGCGCGAGAGGATTGCAAACGTTGGTCGCCGGCGGATGCTGGCAGCTTGTGGTGCGACAGCCGCCGCCCTGTTCGGTTCACTGCTGGCGCCGCCCACGATGGCTCAGACTGCGGCCACCGCATCGGCCGGGCCTGCGCTACTGGTGCTGGGCGACAGCCTGTCGGCCGAATATGGCATCGCGCGCGGAACAGGCTGGGCCAGCCTGCTTCAGGAACGCCTGCGCCGCGAGCGGTTCGATTATAGCGTCGTGAATGCCAGCATCAGCGGCGAAACCACGGTCGGCGGCAAGACCCGCCTGCCGGACCTGCTCAAGCGGCACAAGCCGGCCATCGTCATCGTGGAACTGGGCGCCAACGACGCGCTGCGCGGCCTGTCGCTGTCGTCGACCGAGGCCAACCTGCGCAGCATCATCGGCGACGCCCAGAAGGCTGGCGCCCAGGTCGTGCTGGTCGGCATGCGCATCCCGCCGAACTACGGCGCCGACTACACCGAACGGTTCTTTGGCCTCTTTCCGAAGCTGGCCGGGGAATACCGGACGCAACTGGTGCCGTTCCTGCTGGACAAGGTCGTGGCACGCCCCGAGTGGTTCCAGGAGGATCGTATCCATCCGACCTCCGCCGCGCAGGCAACGCTGCTGGACACGGTCTGGCCGGGCCTGAAGCCGTTGCTGAAGGCGCCGGCCAAGCGCCGCTGACGCGCCACATGCCCCACGGCCGGGGACCAAAGACAAAGCCCCTGCGGTTTGCAACGGCAGGGGCTTTTGCCATCTGGCGTAGCAGGGGTCGCGTCAGTGCGCGGCGGCCTCGCTGGCCGGAGCCTGATCCTCGGCCTTGGCCGGATGCAGGATCTTGACCTTGGCCTGGGCCTTCAGTGCTTCATAGTAGGCCGCCAGTTCGGTCTGGCCGGCCAGCTGGCTCAACTGCTGCGCATCGGCCTGACGCTGTGCGGCGTTGGCTTCCGGCGGCGTGCCGACCTTGGTGATGCGATAGATCGCGTAGCCATCCGCACCCAGGTCCACGCCCACCACCGACGGCAGCTTCGTGGCATCGGCACGCATGATGGCGTCCACGGCCTTCGGCGACAGGTTGTCGGCCTTGGCGCGCGACACGGTCACCATCGGACCAAAGCCGCTGGCGTTGTCGGCCTTCTTCAGCGCTTCCAGTTTGGCTTCGCCATCCTTGCGGGCCAGTTCGGCAGCCTGCTGCGCGACGTAGGCCTGGCGCACCTGGGCTTCCACGTCCTCGAACTTGCGCGCCGTGGCCGGGCGGTAGTCGACGATGCGCGCTGCCACCAGCGTCGTCGGGCCGACCTGCACGGCCTCGGTATTGCGCTTGTTCTTGATCGCGTCGTCGCTGAACAGGGCCTTGAGCACCTTGTCGTTGTTCAGCGGATTGTCCTTGCCCAACGCCGGGTTCGGCTGACGCGTGACGTTGTCGGCGGTCTGGATCGCCAGCTTGAACTTGTCGGCGGCCGGCTTCAGGCTGTCGGACTGCTCGTAGACGGTGTTGCCGAATGCATCTGCCTGCTCCGCATACTTCTTGGCCGCCAGTTGCTTCTTGAGCTCGGCTTCGAGTTCAGGGCGTACTTCATCCAGCGGCTGCGTTGCAGCGGGCTTGATGCCGGTCAGCTTGATGATGTGATAGCCGTAGTCGGTTTCCACCAGATCGCTGATCTGGCCGTCCTTGAGTGCGTACATGGCGTCCTCGAACGGCTTGACCAGCGCGCCGCGACCCATGAACCCGAGGTCGCCGCCCTTCTCCGCCGAACCCGGATCCTGCGAGTTCTTCTTCGCCACGTCGGCAAACGTCTCGGGATGCTTGCGCACGTCCTCGAGCAGCTTCTCTGCCTTGTCCTTGGCCGCCTTGCGATCGGCGTCCTTGGCATCCTTCGGCACGGTAATCAGGATATGGCTGGCGCGGCGCTGCTCTTCCGTGCGGAAACGTTGTGCGTTGCTGTCGTAGTAGGACTTGAGTTCCTCGGGCGTCACGGCCTGGCTGGCCGCCATGGCATCGCCCGACAGCACCACATACTCCACCTTGGCCTGCTCGGGCGTGGTGTAGGCCGACAGATGAGCCTCGTAGTAAGCCTTCAGCGCGGCCGCGTCGGGCGTGACCTTCGACGTGAAATCAGCCGGCTTGATGACCAGGGCCTGCACGTCGCGCTGCTGGTCGCGAATGGCGATCAGGCGGTCGAGCAGCGACTTCGGCACGAACGCGGTCGTGCCCACGGCACCACCGAGTTGCTGCGTGGCCAGTTCGAAGCGCATGCGGGCATCGAGCTGTTCGGGCGTCATGCCCTGCTGGGCCAGCAACTGGATATAGGCTTTCTCGTCGAACTTGCCGTCCGGGCCGCGCAGCTGGGCAATCGCCGGAATGGCTTCGATGGCCTGGCGCAGTTGCTCGTTGGAAACGGTCAGGTTCTTCCTGGCCGTGGCGTCTGCCACCACGCGCTGCAGGATCAACTGGTCCAGCACCGACTGGCGCGCCGCCGCGCCTTCGAACATGCGCGGGTCGTAGTTGTTGCCAAGCATCTGGCGCATGCGCTCGGTCTGATCACGCACCACGTTGTCGACTTCCTGCACGGTGATGGCACGGCCATCGACCTTGGCGGCATCGTGCGAGCTGTCCATGAAGCGCGAGTAGCTCTCGACACCGAAGAACACGAACGACGGGAAGACAAGCACCAGCAGCAGCAAAAGCATCAGGCGCCGGTTGTTGCGTACGAAATCAAGCATGCTTTTCGGGTGAAAGGGTTGAGGCCTTGGGCCGACGGTCAAACTTCGCGATTCTATCAGGAGCGGGACGCCAGACCTGCGGAATATGTGGCCCGGCGTGAGTTTGCGTCATGTTTGACGCGATTAGCGAAGCCGGATCGGCCGCCGCACAAATCAACCTCTGCAAAAACAAAAAGCCCGCATAGGCGGGCGATTTCTTGTTGGCGGAGTGGACGGGACTCGAACCCGCGACCCCCGGCGTGACAGGCCGGTATTCTAACCGACTGAACTACCACTCCTTGCGTCGGCACCTTCGTCAGACATGCTCGCCGCGATCCAGTGTGGTGGGTGCTGAGGGGTTCGAACCCCCGACCTACGCCTTGTAAGGGCGCCGCTCTACCAGCTGAGCTAAGCACCCACATGGACCACGCAAGCCAGTTGCCTGCAAGGTAATCTCGCTGCGCACGATTCGGCGGTTACTGCTTTGTTGCCGCTGTTTGCGTTGCGAGGCCGCGATTGTAATACGAGACTTTTCGGTTTGCCAAGCGCTGATTGCACGATTCGCCCGAATCACCCGGCGCACGAACAAAAAGGCCGCGAGGGCGAACCCCGCGGCCTTTTTGGCGTATCGACGATGGCGTCGATCAGTGATGAATGCGCTCGACCTTGGCCTCGCCCTTGTCCGCCACTTCGGCAGGCTTGGCATCTTCCTCGGGCAGCGCCTCGGGCTTGCGCTCGAGTGCCAGTTCCAGCACCTTGTCGATCCAGCGTACCGGCACGATCTCGATGGCGTTCTTGACGTTGTCGGGAATATCCGCCAGGTCCTTCACGTTTTCCTCAGGGATCAGCGCCAGCTTGATACCGCCACGGTGGGCAGCCAGCAGCTTTCCTTGAGCCCACCGATCGGCAGCACTTCGCCGCGCAGCGTGATCTCGCCGGTCATTGCCACGTCAGCGCGCACGGGGATTCCCGTCAGCACCGACACCAGCACCGTGGTCATCGCAATACCCGCCGACGGACCATCCTTGGGCGTTGCACCTTCCGGCACGTGGATGTGGATGTCGCGCTTCTCGAACATCTCATCCGTAATGCCCAGGCGACGTGCCCGCGAACGTACCACCGAGCGAGCGGCCTCGACCGATTCCTTCATCACGTCGCCCAGCGAACCGGTACGCGAGATGTTGCCCTTGCCCGGCATGATCGCGGCTTCGATGGTCAGCAGATCGCCGCCCACTTCCGTCCACGCCAGACCGGTCACCTGGCCCACCTGGTTTTCCTTGTTGGCCAGGCCGAAGTCGTACTTGCGCACGCCCAGGAACTTGTCGAGGTTCTCGGAATCCACCTTCACCGAGTTCGACTCCTTCTTCAGCAGCAGCAGCTTGACTACCTTGCGGGCAATCTTCGACACCTCGCGTTCCAGCGAACGGACGCCCGCTTCACGCGTGTAGTACCGAATGATGTCGCGGATGGCGGCTTCGGTGACCTCGATCTCGCCCTGCTTCAGACCGTTGTTGCGGATCTGTTTCGGCAGCAGGTAGCGCGTGGCGATGTTCACCTTCTCGTCCTCGGTGTAACCCGAAAGGCGGATCACTTCCATCCGGTCCAACAGCGGCGGCGGGATGTTCAGCGAGTTCGACGTCGCCACGAACATCACGTCCGACAGGTCGAAGTCCACCTCGATGTAGTGGTCCTGGAACGTGTGGTTCTGTTCCGGGTCCAGCACTTCGAGCAGGGCCGACGACGGGTCGCCACGGAAGTCCATGCCCATCTTGTCGATTTCGTCGAGCAGGAAGAGCGGATTGCGCACGCCAACCTTCGACAGGCTCTGCAGGATCTTGCCCGGCATCGACCCGATGTAGGTACGGCGGTGACCGCGAATCTCGGCCTCGTCACGCACGCCACCCAGTGCCATGCGCACGAACTTGCGGTTCGTGGCGCGTGCCACCGACTGGCCCAGCGACGTCTTGCCCACGCCGGGAGGTCCGACCAGGCACAGGATCGGCGCCTTGACCTTGTCCACGCGCTGTTGCACGGCAAGATACTCGAGGATACGTTCCTTGACCTTTTCCAGACCGTAGTGATCCTCGTCCAGCACGCGCTCGGCGTTGGCCAGGTCGTTGTTGACCTTGCTCTTCTTGCGCCACGGCAGGTTCACCAGCGTGTCGATGTAGTTGCGCACGACCGTGGCTTCCGCCGACATCGGCGACATCAGCTTGAGCTTCTTGAACTCGGCGTCGGCCTTCTTCTTGGCCTCCTTGGGCATGCGCGCGGCCTTGATTCGCTTGTCCAGCTCTTCAAGGTCTGCACCTTCCTCGCCCTCGCCCAGTTCCTTCTGGATGGCCTTGACCTGCTCGTTCAGGTAGTACTCGCGCTGGGACTTCTCCATCTGGCGCTTGACGCGGCCACGGATGCGCTTTTCCACCTGCAGGATGTCGATCTCGCCTTCCAGCTGCGACAGCAGGCTCTCCAGGCGTTCCGTCACCTTCACCATTTCCAGGATCTTCTGCTTCTGCTCGAGCTTGATCGGCAGATGCGCGGCGATGGTGTCGGCCAGACGGCCGGCCTCATCGATACCCGACAGCGACGTCAGGATCTCCGGCGGGATCTTCTTGTTCAGCTTCACATACTGGTCGAACTGCGACACGATCGCGCGGCGAAGCGCCTCGGTCTCGGCCGACTCAGCAGGTGCGGGGGGCACAGGCACGGCTTCGCACATGAAGTGCGAATCGTCCTCGCTCACCTCGGTGATGTTTGCACGTTGCGTACCCTCGACCAGCACCTTCACGGTGCCGTCGGGCAGCTTCAGCATTTGCAGGATATTGGCGATGCAGCCAACCTCGTAGAGGTCTTCGGCTGTCGGTTCGTCTTTGGCGGCCGTCTTCTGTGCCACGAGCATGATGCTCTTGCCCGACTCCATCGCAGTCTCGAGCGCCTTGATGGACTTCGGGCGTCCCACGAACAGTGGGATCACCATGTGCGGAAACACCACCACGTCGCGCAGTGGCAACAATGGCAGGCGAATCGGCTCAGCCGGGAGGAGTTGTGTTCCGGACATCATTTTCCCCAGTCAGTCATTTAAGGCGTAAATAGGGTCACGGGATTCGATTGCAAGATACCCGTCATCAATTCCCCGCACTTCATAAAACGTGCGTCAAACTGCACCCGCGACCCACTCTGAAACAGCATACCCGCGTTTGCTCCCGTTAGTTTGTGGAATTGAAGAAAAAAGCCGCTCGCTTTCCAGCGAACGGCAGCTTGAAAGTCTCGCCAGTTTGGTTGGGACCACGTGGGGTCCGGCACGTTCGGCGTCAGTTGGACCTCGCTCAGTTCGATCCTGCCACCTTGGGCTGCTGCTCTTCGTACATCAGCAGCGGCGGCGCATCGCCGGTGATCGTGCTTTCGTCGATCACCACCTTCTGTACACCCTTGTAGTTGGGCAGGTCGTACATGACGTCCATCAGCGATTGTTCGAGGATCGAACGCAGGCCACGGGCACCGGTCTTGCGGCGAATCGCCTTGCGGGCAATCGCGGTCAGGGCGGCCGGACGAATCTCCAGCTCGACACCTTCCATCGCCAGAAGCTTCTGGTACTGCTTGACCAGCGCGTTCTTCGGCTCGACCAGGATCTGCATCAGAGCGGCCTCGTCCAGCTTTGCCAGCGTTGCTACCACTGGCAGACGCCCGATGAGTTCCGGGATCAGGCCGAACTTGATCAGATCCTCGGGCTCGGTCTGCGGGAGTACCTCGCTGACCTCGCGCTCTTCCTTGCTCTGCACTTGCGCGTCAAAACCGATGCCGGTCTTGTCCGAGCGCTGCATGATCACCTTCTCCAGGCCATCGAATGCACCGCCGCAGATGAACAGGATGTTGGTGGTATCCACCTGCAGGAAGTCCTGGTTCGGATGCTTGCGGCCACCTTGCGGCGGCACCGAGGCCATCGTGCCCTCGATCAGCTTCAGCAGTGCCTGCTGCACGCCCTCGCCCGACACGTCGCGCGTGATGGACGGGTTGTCCGACTTGCGCGAGATCTTGTCGATTTCATCGATGTAGACGATGCCGCGCTGCGCCTTCTCGACTTCGTAGTTGCAGTTCTGCAGCAGCTTCTGGATGATGTTTTCGACGTCTTCGCCCACGTAGCCGGCTTCGGTCAGCGTGGTGGCGTCGGCGATCACGAACGGCACATTCAGCAGGCGCGCCAGCGTCTGGGCGAGCAGCGTCTTGCCGGAGCCGGTGGGCCCGATCAGCAGGATGTTGCTCTTGGACAGCTCGACGTCGTCCTTCTTGCCGAGGTGCTTCAGGCGCTTGTAATGGTTGTAGACCGCCACGGCCAGAATCTTCTTGGCCTGTTCCTGACCGATTACGTACTGGTCAAGGCTTTCGCGGATTTCGTGGGGCGTGGGCAGATCCGAGCGCGTGACTGCGGCGGCGTCCTTGTCGGTCGCGGCGGCCTCGTCACGGATAATCTCGTTGCACAGGTCGATGCATTCGTCGCAAATGAACACCGACGGGCCCGCGATCAGCTTCTTTACCTCGTGCTGGCTCTTGCCGCAGAACGAGCAGTAGAGAAGTTTCTCGCTGGATGAACCTTTTTTGTCCGCCATAGGAATCAGTCACATTAGCTGTGTGGATCCCGCCAGAAACGTCCGGGCGGGAAACGCATTAAACGCATCATACGCCAAATCAATTGGCGCAGTCGGCGGCATCCCCTGCGTGTGGGGCAAAACGCAAAAACGAGGCGCACAGCCTCGTTCCGGTGTAGCCTTCGTCATTTGGCACGACGCAGGCCAATGCGGCAGGTGCCCGGCCTTGCCGGTCACCGCCCGGACGCTTCCGACAGGATGCTTCCGGACCCATGTGCCGACGCACCGGCCAGATTTCAACCGCGGCGGGTGATCACCTTGTCGATAAGACCATAGTCCACCGCCTGGTCGCCGCTCATGAAGTTGTCGCGATCGGTGTCGCGGGCAATCTTCTCGACCGGCTGACCGGTGACTTCCGACAGGATGCTGTTCAGGCGCTCGCGCAGGTACAGGATCTCGCGTGCCTGGATCTCGATGTCCGACGCCTGGCCACGTGCACCACCCAGCGGCTGGTGAATCATGATGCGCGAGTTCGGCAGCGCGCTGCGCTTGCCCTTGGCGCCAGCAGCCAGCAGGAACGCACCCATGCTCGCCGCCATGCCCATGCACAGCGTCTGCACGTCGGGCTTGATGAACTGCATCGTGTCGTAGATCGCCAGGCCGGCCGAAACCGATCCGCCGGGCGAGTTGATGTACAGCGACACGTCCTTGTCCGGGTTTTCGCTTTCCAGGAACAGCAACTGCGCCACCACCAGGTTGGCGGTCTGGTCGTTGACCTCGCCTACCATGAAGACGACACGTTCCTTGAGCAGGCGCGAGTAGATGTCATACGCGCGCTCGCCCCGGCCGGACTGCTCGACAACCATCGGCACCAGTCCGAGACCCTGGGTCTCCAGGGCGGAAGCCTGCGTGGTGGCCAGACGATCAAGCAAATCATTGCGGGTCATGCAGGTTCTCCAGATATTCAGGAATGGTGTCGACCGGCCAGCGCGCGAGGCCGGCAGACACGGGCCGGCGCCGCGTCAATGCGCGGCATCCGGCCTTGCCCGACCTCAGGCTTGTGCGGGCGCGGCGGTGAGTTCCTCGAACGACACCGACTTGTCCGTGACCTTGGCCTTGTCGCACACGAAATTTACCACGTTGTTTTCAAGCACGTAGGCTTCCATCTCGGCCAGGCGCTGTTGGTCGCCGTAGTACCAGCGCATGACTTCCTTCGGGTCTTCGTAGCTCTTGGCGAAGTCCTCGATCTCGGCCTTGACCTGGTCCGGCTTGGCTTCCAGGCCGTTGGCCTTGACGATCTCGGCCAGGATCAGGCCCAGCTTCACGCGGCGCTCGGCCTGTTGCGCGAACATCTCGGCCGGAATCGGCATGTCCTTGGCGTTAGGCATGCCACGCTGCTCCAGATCGCGGCGAGCCATTTCCACCAGGCGCTCCTGGTCCTGTTCGATCAGGGCCTTCGGCACGTCCAGTTCGCTGACCTTCAGCAGCGCTTCCATGACTTCGTCCTTCAGCATGGAATGCGTGCGGCGCTTGACTTCGCGCTCCAGGTTCTCGCGGATGTCGGCGCGCATCTTTTCCACGCTGCCGTCGGCGATGCCGAGCGACTTGGCGAACGCATCGTCTACTTCCGGCATGTGCGCCCACTCGACCTTCTTCAGCGTAACCGTGAATTCGGCGGTCTTGCCGGCCACTTCCTTGCCGTGGTAGTCCTCGGGGAAGGTCAGCGGAAACGTCTTGCTCTCGCCTTCCTTCAGGCCCAGCGTGGCTTGCTCGAACTCCGGCAGCATGCGGCCTTCGCCCAGCACATACACGAAGTCCTCGGCCTTGCCGCCGGCGAACTCGACGCCGTCGATCTTGCCGACGAAGTCGATCGTCACGCGGTCGCCGTTCTGGGCCGCCACTTCGGCGCCGCCGTCGCCATGGGCGCCGGCTTCACCGCGGTGGTGGTAGTGCACGCGCTGCTTGCGCAGGATGTCGACGGTCTTGTCGATCTCGGCGTCACCGATTTCGGTCTTGGTACGGGTCACTTCGGCCGAGGCCAGTTCACCGATCTTGACTTCCGGATACACCTCGAAGGTGGCTTCGAAAGCCAGTTCGTCGTCGGCAACGCCGTCGGTCTTGATGTCGAACTTCGGCTGACCGGCCACCTTCACGTCCTGGGCCTGGGTGATGTCGAAGAACTTGCGGGCAGCCTTGTCGAAGCGCACTTCGAATTCCACCTGCTGGCCGTATTGCTTCTCGACCATCTTCATCGGCACCTTGCCCGGACGGAAGCCGGACATTTTCACGGTCTTCGACAGACGTACCAGGCGTTCCTGCGTTTCCTTCTGCACTTCGGCCTTGGGAATAGCCAGGGTCACCTTGCGGTCCAGCTTGCCGAGGTTTTCAATGACGTTCGACATGGTCGTTAATCCAATTCAGAAATAGTTGTTGTCAGCGCATCCGCCTGCGCACCCTTGCCGCCTCCGGGATTGGCCAGTGGCGGCCGGTGCCCGCGAGCGGAGGTCTCCGTGCAAACGGAAAACGCGGATTATCGCACGGTTTTCATTCGCTTCCGGCAGTTTTTACCCTAGTCAGTCCTGATCCGGCCCCGAATCCGTTACTGACACATCCGCCGCCTGCCCGTGACGCAGCGCGCGCAGCAGCAGGCGGGCCGGATCGATGGCATCGGCCAGGTCGGACTCCAGCGGCAGCGGTTCGCCCTCCAGCTGGCAGGCGATCAGCTCGGCGCCCAGTGCGGCCCATGTGAGGCCGCGTGACGCATATGCAAGGGCCGCGTACAGCCCGGGCCTGCGCGGCAGGTCGCGCAGGTGCGCGCCGCGCAGCGCGCCGGCATCGGCCAGCACCTGGGATTCGTCCGCCAGGCGCCCGATCAGCGGCAGCCGGTTGTGCGTGACGGTACGCACGCCGACGTAGCCATGCAGCGTCCGGGGATCGATCCGGGCCAGTGCGGCAGCCCGGTCGGGTAACAGCGATGCCAGCCGATCCAGGTTGGCGGCATGCACCGCGGCGCTCTCTGTCAGCGGGCCGGCATCGTCCTCGTAGCTGGAGCCGATGCGCGCCCCGCCCTGCTCCCCGCGTGGCAGCAGGTAGCCGCCACCGGTGACCACGCAATCAGGCCAGCCGCCCAACGCATCGACCTGGCCCGGGTCCAGGTCGGTCAGTTGCCCGCGCACGCGGCGCAGGGCCAGGAACCGACCGGACACCAGGCGCTCTGCCTCATGCGCATTGGCCACGACCACGACAGGTGCGCTGGCCAGCACCGCGCCCGACGCATCGCGGGCCAGCCACTGCCCATCGACATGCTCGATGGCATCCACCCGGCTGCCGAAACGGGCATCGAGCCGGTCGCTGGCGGCGGCCAGCTGGGCCCGGCAGATGTCGGGCGGCGCCACCCACCCGCCCCGCGGGAACCACAGCCCGCCACGGCCGACCGTGGCCCGATGGGACGCGGCGGCTTCCTCCGGCGACATCCAGCGCACGAACGACTCGGGAAAGCCGAGCGCATCCAATGCCGCACGTTGCGCCGCGTTATCGTTGTCATCCTCGCCCGTCTGCAGGACACCGCATCCATGCCAGCCGACCTGATAACCGGCCGCGTCCAGCGCCTGCCAGGTGCGCAGCGCGTGGAGGTTCCCGGCGCGCGACAGCCGCGACAGAATGCTGTCGTCGGCAGAAACATGCGCATGCATAGCCGCCGCGCGATGCCCGGAGGTCTGGCGTGCCGGCCCGTCGTGGGCGTCGAACAGCGTGACGCGCCAGCCGCGTGCCGCCAGCCGCTCGGTGACCGCGCAGCCGGCCAGTCCCGCGCCAATGACGATGGCATGGCGCTCGGCCCAGTGGACGGCGGCGGGCGGCGCATGGCGGCGGTTCTTCCAGAGCGGGGCGAAGCGGGCCACCGTCATGTCGCGCTTGCCGCCAAACCCGGGCGCCTTGCTGGCTTCGAACCCGGCAGACTGAAGCCCGCGGCGCACGAATCCGGCCGCCGTGTAGGTGGCCAGCGTGGCCCCCATCCGGGCCAGCCGCGCCAGTCCGCGAAACACGGTGTCGGACCACATGTCGGCATTGCGCGACGGCGCGAAGCCGTCCAGATAGAACGCATCGGCGCCCGCCACGAGCTTCGGCAGCATCGCCCCAGCGTCACCGAAAGCCAGCGTCAGCGTCACTGCCCCGCCCTCGAACGTGAGCCGATGCAGGCCCGGCAAGGCGTCGGGCCACTTCTGCTGGAGCTGTACCGCCAGCGGCAACAGATCGCCCAGCCCGCCGTGCAACTGCGCCAGCCCTTCCCGCGTAAACGGGTGCTTTTCGATGGAAACAAAGTGCAGCCGCGTGCAGCGCTGCGGCGACTGGCGCCAGGCCTGCCACGTGGCCAGGAAATTCAGGCCCTGCCCGAAGCCGGTTTCGACGATGACAAACTGCTCGCGCCCCGCCCAGTTGCCTGGCAATCCGTTGCCGCCCAGGAACACGTGCCGCGCCTGGGCCAGGCCGCCGGCGGCGCTGTGATAGACATCGTCGTAGCGTGGCGAATACGGGATGCCATCCTCGGACAGGATGGGCTCGGCGGACTCAAGGGTACGCGGCATGAAATCGGGGGAAACGAGGAGAAAAAGGGGCTGGAAATGGCCGCGGATGGTAGCATAGCGCCCTTCGCGCAACCGCTCGCCGGCCCCAGTCTGGCCGTGTGTCCGACCAAAGTTTGCGCGCCGTCATCCCGCCTTGCCATGCTCAGTTATCGTCACGCCTTTCACGCCGGCAACCATGCCGATGTCCTCAAGCACGCCGTCGTCGTCCAGCTGCTGGACTACCTGACGCAAAAGGACAAGCCGTTCTGGTACGTCGACACGCATGCCGGCGCCGGCCTCTACGCGCTGGATCACGCCTACGCGCAAAAGAAATCCGAATTCGAAACCGGCATCGGTCCGCTGTGGCGCGCGGCGGCCGGCGGCCAGGCCCTTCCCGCACTGCTCGATGCCTATCTGGATCAGGTGCGCGAACTGAACCCGGACGGCAATCTCAAGCATTACCCGGGTTCGCCGTGGCTGGCCTGGCAGATGCTGCGCGATGCCGACCGCTTGCGCCTGTTCGAGCTCCACAGCACCGAAATCCAGGTGCTGCGCGACAACTTCCGGGGCGCCGGCCGCAAGGTGATGCTCTACGACGGCGACGGTTTCAACGGCATCAAGGCCATCCTCCCGCCCCCGCCGCGCCGCGCGCTGGTACTGATCGATCCGTCCTATGAGGACAAGCAGGACTACGCGCGGACGCTTGACACGCTGAGGGCCGGCCTGGAACGGTTTGCAAATGGCGTTTATGCGATCTGGTATCCGCAAGTCCAGCGTCGGGAGTCCACCCAATTGCCGGCACAGCTCAAGCGCCTGCCGCTCGACAGCTGGCTGCATGTGACGCTGACGGTCAAGCATCCGGTCGAAGGTGGCCTGGGCCTGCACGGCAGCGGCATGTTCGTGGTGAATCCGCCATGGACGCTGAAGGCCGCGCTGCAGGAAGCGATGCCAAAACTCGTGGAATTGCTAGGCCAGGATGGCGGCGCAAGCTTCACGCTCGAATCGCTGGACAACTGAACGCCCGGCGGCTGCCGCACTTTTGTGCCGCAGCCCACAGACGCGGACGATCGGCGGCGCCAAGGTGGCGGGATTCATGAAAATACCGAGAACCCCGTGATTCGCCTGACAACATCCCATTACCGCGTTCTTTTTGCCCTTTGCGCGCTGGCCGTGCTGGTGCTGTCGCTGCTGCCTCCGGATGCGCCCGAAGTGACCACCGGCTGGGACAAGGCCAATCATCTGCTGGCATTCGGCACGCTCGCCGTGCTGGGCGTCCGGGCGTGGCCCGCACGGCTCTGGCACCTTGTGCTGGCCTTGACGGCCTACGGTGGCGCCATCGAGATCCTTCAGTCGCTGACTTCGTATCGCGATCCATCCTGGGCCGACTTGCTGGCCGATGTGCTGGGCATCGCCGTCGGGCTGGCGCTCAGCCTTCGCGTGATCCGCGCCTGAGCGCTGGCATCGCGGCTTGCCGCCTGCGCGGTGCTCACCTAGTATCGGCGTCACCAAGGCGGCGGCGAGACTTTGCAGCCTGTGCAAAGAGCGCCGCTTGCGCCGCCGGGCCCGCCCCGTTGTCATCCTGCGAGTGCCGCATGCATCCATTTGCCTACCAATCCTCTCCTCAGCGCATCGTCTTCGGATCGGGCAGCCTTGCCAGGCTGGCCGGCGAAGTCGATGCGCTGGGCGCCAGCCGGGTGCTGGTGCTGTGTACCCCGGGGCAGCGAAAGCTGGCCGAAAGCGTGGCCGAGGCGCTGGGCGCACGCTGCGCGGGTATTTTCGACGGCGCCGTGATGCACGTGCCCATCGAACAGGCGCGGCGTGCCCGTGAAATGGCCGCCCAATGCGGCGCCGACTGTTCGCTGGCGATTGGCGGCGGGTCGACCATTGGCCTGGGCAAGGCCATTGCGCTGGAATCGAGCCTGCCGGTGATTGCCGTGCCGACTACCTACTCGGGATCGGAAATGACGCCGATCTACGGGCTGACAGACGCCGGACTCAAGCGCACCGGACGCGATCCGCGCGTGCTGCCGCGCACCGTCATCTACGATCCCGATCTCTCGCTTGGCCTGCCGCCCGCCATCAGCGTGACCAGCGGCATCAATGCCATCGCCCACGCGGCAGAAGGCCTGTACGCGGCCGATCGCAACCCGGTCAGCCAGTGGATGGCACGCGAAGGGATTGCCGCGCTGGCCCGGGCGCTGCCGGTGATCGCCGGGTCCGCGCCGGGCACCGATGCACTGCGCGATGCACTTCGGGAAGCCCGCAGCGACGCCCTGTACGGCGCGTGGCTGTGCGGGGCCGTGCTGGGCAGCGTGACCGTAGGGCTGCATCACAAGCTCTGCCATACGCTGGGCGGCACGCTGAACCTGCCCCATGCGGAAGTCCACACCGTGGTCTTGCCCCATGCGCTGGCGTACAACGCGCCGGCCACACCGGAGGCCATGGATGCCATCGCCCAGGCGCTAGGCGCGGCACAGGGCCCGCGCGGGGTGTTCGACCTGACGGCCCGACTTGGCGCGCCGACGTCACTGCGTGAACTCGGCATGTCGGCGGGCGATATCGAACACATTGCCGCGCTGGCGCTGCGCGACCAGTACCCGAATCCGCGCCCCCTGGAACGGGAAGGCATTCTGCAACTGCTGCAGGATGCGTTCGAAGGTAGACCGCCCCGCGCATGAATCTTCGACGGATGTGTGCGCGGCAGCGCTAGGCGGACGCTGGCGGCGCCGACGTGGACCCGCGTACCACCAGTTCCGGACGCAGTTCGATGACGACGCTGGCCGTCTGCGGCTTGTCGATCCGGCGCAGCAGCAGTTCGGCGGCCTGCTCGCCCATGTCGTGGACGGGAATGCGGATGGTGGTCAGCGGCGGCGTCAGGGCGTCGACGAATGGCATGTCGTTGTGGCCGACGACGGACACATCATCGGGGCACCGAATACCGTGCTCGCGCAGATAGTCATAGCAGCCCATGGCCACGAGGTCGTTGCCGGCGGCGATGGCGGTCAGGCCTGGCAGCGCCTCGAACAGCTGCGCGCAGGCCTTGCGTCCCGCGTCGCGGGCATAGCTTTCGGCCTCGACCACGGCGAATTCGCCGCGCCGCAGCTTGTGGCGCTTGACCGCGTGCAGGAAGCCTTCGCGGCGCGACTCGCCGGTGGAAGTGCTGGCCGGGCCGGCAATGTGTCCGATGCAGCGATGGCCGAGCGACACCAGATGATCGACCGTCAGCCCCATGGCCAGCGCACTGTCACTGACCACGCACGAGGCCCGGCCCGTGGGCTCGCCACGATTGACCATCACCACGGGGATGCCCACCTTGACGCAGTATTCCAGCAACGGATCATCGCGCTCGGCCGTGGCCAGGATCAGCCCTTCCACCTGCCGGGCCAGCATCTGGTCGACCACAAAGCGCTGCCGGGCGCGCTCGGCTCCGGCATTCACGACGATGGGCACATAGCCCATGCGGGCCAGCACCGACTCGATGCCCGCCAGGATGGGTGGGAACACCGGGTTGGCGATATCGGGCAGGATCACGCCGACCAGCCCCGAGCGCTGCGTACGCAGGCCCGCCGCGATGCGGTTGGGCCGGAAGCCGCGCGCTTCGGCCAGCTTGAGGATGCGCGTGGCCACCTCTTCGGCCACCAGGTGGCGCGTCGCCGGATTCATCACGCGCGACACCGTGGAGTAATGCACGTCGACCTCGGCAGCAAGGTCTTTGATGGTCACGCGTTTGCGCTCGGACATGCGGCGATGCCAGGCTGGATCATTGAGATGCGCCATTCTAGCCTCAGCCGCCAGCCCCTGCCGCACCCCCTGCCACTCCCCCTTGTCACTCCCGCTCGGCACTCCCCCGTCACTCCCCCGTCACTCCCCCGTCACTCCCCATCACTCTCCTCCGCGCACGCCCGACTGCTTGACCACCGGGGCCAACCGGGCGATCTCGGCCTGGATATAACCTGCGAATTCCTGCGGGGTGCTGGGCCGGGGTTCGGCTCCTTGTGCGGCCAGGCGCTCGCGCACGTCGGGCGCGGCCAGGGCCTTGCCGATCTCGGCGTTCAGCGCGTTGACGATCTCCCTGGGCGTCGAAGCCGGCGCCAGCACGCCGAACCACGAATCGAACGCATAGTCGGGCAGCCCCGATTCCGCCACGGTGGGAACATCGGGCAGCGCGCCGGCCCGCCGGGGCGTGGTCACGGCCAGCGCGCGAAGCTTGCCCTGCCTGACGAACGGCATGGCCGACACGCTGGGCGCGAACATCATGTCGCCGCGCCCGGCCATCACATCGGTCAGCCCCTCGCCGGTGCCCTTGTACGGGATATGCACGATATCGATCCTGGCCTGCATCTTGAACATCTCCCCGCTCAGGTGGGTGGAGCTGCCAGAACCGGCGGAGTCGAAGTTCAGTGCGCCCGGCTTGGCCTTGGCCGCCGCCAAGATGTCGCGCACCGACTTGTACGGACTGGCCGCATTGACCACCAGCACGTTCGGCACCGACGCCACCAGCGATACCGGGGCGAAGTCCTTCAGCGTGTCGTAGCCCAGCTTCGGATAGAGCGTGGCGTTGATGGCATGCGCCACCGAGACCAGGATCAGGGTGTAGCCGTCAGGCGCCGACTTGGCCACGGTGGCGGCACCCAGCGTGCCGCCGGCGCCCGGCCGGTTGTCGACCACCACCTGCCACTGGCCGGATTCGCCCATCTTGGCGCCGATGATGCGCGCCAGGATGTCCGTGGCGCTGCCTGCGGAAAATGGCACGACCAGCCGGATCGGCTTGGCCGGATACTGGGGCTGCGCGCCCGCCTGCATCGGCGCGGCGGCAGCCATGGCCAGCGTCAGCGCGGCAATTGGACGAACGGCTATGCGGCGCATTGCCTTGGCACGGCAGGCAACGGGGCGGAAAAACTGTCGAATCATGATGGTCTCCTCGCAACAAGGTTCGGGCCCGGCGTCAGAAGGTCAGAACGTCAGAAGAAATGCCGCATGCCAAGCGCAAAGGTCTGCGGATCGGCACCGGCACTGACGCCCAGCTCGTTGATGGCAAAGTCGTAGATCGCGTTTTTCTTGTTGTTGATGCGGCTGTAGTACGCGTAGAGCGCCGTGCGCTTCGACAACGGGTAGTCGTAGCCCACCGTGAACTGCGTGGCGCCCGTTTCCGGGCCGCTTCGGAAGAATCCGATGGTGTCCGTGGACGATCCGGTGCCGTTGGGGGCGAAGGCAAAGCCCACGCGCACGCTGCCCGGGCCCAGCTTCTGGACCAGCGACGCGTAGTAGCCGTTGCGCTGCAAGTCCCCCGTGTCCGTCCGGTAGTGCAGGTGTTCGTAGACCGCCGCCAGCCGGGTACCGGGCAGCAACTGGTACGCCAGCGCCACCTTCAGCGCGTTGTCGTTGCGCCCGGCGGCCTGGTAGTGCTGGTGGATTTCGTAGGCAAACGTCGCGCTGAGCGGCCCGCGGTCGTAGACCAATGCCGCCGAATACAGCGCCGGATTCCGTGGCACCGTGTTCTTCTCTTCCGGCAGCCCCCAGCCCAGCCACAGGCTGGCGCCCCAGATCTGCGGCGAGCGGTATTGCAGGATGTTCTTCTGGCGCCGGTCGAAGGAACTGGTGTCCTGGACGTTGTCGGAACTCGACGTCGACCCGTTGCCGATCAAGGCCATGTAGCCGGCCGTGGTCGGATAGTACGGGTCATAGCTGGCGGTCGACTCCGTATAGGGCGTCTGCCAGTGGCCCATGAACACCAGCCCGTAGTCGCCCTGCAGGCCAATGCGCGAATTGCGCCCGGCGATCTGCCCCTGGCCGGTATCCAGCGACACATTGCTTTCGATCTGCCAGACGGCCTTCAGCGAGCCGCCAAGCCCCTCCTCCCCCCGAAAACCGAACACCGACCGGTTATTGGTCAGCCGGGCCCTGCCGCCCAGCCTCGTGCCATCGGTGGCCGTGCTGGCGCGCGAATACTCGATGGCCGTGTTGAGCCGTCCAAAATCGTCACGCCGTCTTCGGCCATTGCGGGGGCGGCCATGCCGCTGGTGATGCCGGCCGACGCCAGCGCCAGCGGGGCCATGCGGTGCCGCCTCAAAGTCTTTCGCATCTTGGGGTCTCCTCCTCGTTGTTATGGATGCGTTGCAAACGTTTGCAAATCGACTACAAAAATCAGGTGGCTGCGCGCGGCGGGTATGGCATTGCCAGCAGCAGCATGGCCGGCAGGTTCGATGGATTGGTGACCTGCCGGGCTTCTCCCGGCGCCAGCCTCACGGAGTCGAACCGCCCCAGCGTGACGCTCTCGGACGGCGTCCGGATGCAGACCTCGCCCTCCAGCACGACGTAGTGCTTTTCGACCGGCGACGCGTCCAGCGACGTATGGCCGCCCGGCAGGATCACCGACACACCCATCCACAGGGCCTCGGAGGGCCCGGCCTCGTGACCCTGCAGGCGCAGGCAGTGCATGCCTTCGTGATGGGCCGGATGGTAGGCCGGCGCCTGGGCAAATCGGGTCGTGTTCATGGCGTCAGCACCACGCGCTCGGTGGCGCCTTGCAGCACGGCGCGATAGGCGTCCTTGGCGTCGGCCAGCGCGTAGGTGTAGTCCGGCAGCACCGGAAACGGCTTGAGCTTGCCGGCGGCGAACATCGGCGCCAGCGCATCGAGGATCGTGGCGCAGGCCTGGCTGTGCATCGCCAGCGTATCGACGCCCACGTAGGTATGCTGGCCCCGGTAGAACGCGAAGATGTCAAACGGCACCGGCTTCTCGATAGTCGAGATAAAGATCTGCGTGGCGCCGATGGCCATCGCCAGGTTGGCCTGCTCGAAATACGGACTGCCCACGGTGTTGTAGACGATGTCGGCGCCATGGCCGCCCGTTTCGTCGCGGACCACCTTAGAAATTGTCTCGCGGCTGGCGTCGATCATGCGCACCGCACCACTGGCGTGGCCCCGATACGGCTCTGCGCCGCGCTCCACGGCGAATACGCGCGCGCCCAGCGCGGTGGCGATCTGGATGGTGGCCTGTCCCACCTTGCCGTTGCCGCCGCCCACCAGCACCACATCGCCCTCCTTGGGCATGCCGGCGCGCCGCAGGCCTTCGTACGCCGTGATGAACGGCACGCCCACCGCGCCGGCCTCGATCAGCGACACCGCCTGCGGCTTCGCGCGAACAGCTTCCACGCCGATGCGCAGGTATCTGGCATGCGTACCGTCCCGGCGGATGCCCAGTTCGCCGCCGCTGCCCCACACCTGCTGGCCGACCCACTGGCTGGGGCCGTCAATGACCACCCCCGCATAGTCGCGGCCCGGAGTACGGGGCCAGATGGCGTGCGGCATCAGGCCAAGCGTGGCTTTGACATCGCTGGGGTTCACCCCCGCGCTGGCCACTTCGACGATGCACTGGCCGGCGCCGGCCTCCGGGCGTGGCATGCCGATCAGCGACAGCTCCAGCGCGTCGATGGTCGGGGCTTTCTGGCGAACCTGAATCGTGTTCATGATGAATGGAATAAAAAGAAACCGTGGAATTCGGAAAATTTCGAAAACGCGTCAGGCCTGGCGCAGACCAAGCTGCGCGCGCGCATCGGTCGCCGTTGCAATCTCGCCGCCCAAGGATTTGACGATGTCCCGCGCCTTGGCCACCAGCGCCGCATTGCCAGGCGCCAGCACGCCCTTTTCCAGGTAGATGTTGTCTTCCAGGCCAACCCGCACGTGACCACCCGCCAGCCACGCCTGCGCGACGATCGGGAACTCGGCCCGGCCAATGCCGAACGCCGACCAATGGGCCCCGGGCGGCAGCATGTTGCGGGCGTAGAAGATGGTCTCCGGCGTGGCCGCAAAGCCGTACTTCACGCCCAGCACGAAGGTCCAGAGGCCGGGGCCGTCCAGCACGCCGTCGCGCATGAAGTCGAGCGCCATGTTCAGGTCTCCGGAATCGAAGATTTCCAGTTCCGGCATGACGCCGGCGCTGCGGATGACTTCGGCCATCTTGCGCACGTTGGCAGGCGTGTTGATGACCACATCGCCGCCCGAGTTCATGGTGTTGAGATCCAGCGAACAGACGTCGGGGCGCAAGGCGGCGATGTGCGCCACACGCTTCAACGGATGCAGCAGCGTGGTGCCCGGCGCGGCCACGCGCGGCTCGTTCTCGTCGGGCACGAAGCGGCCACCCGGCCCCGTCGTCAGATTGATGATCAGGCTGCGGTTGCGGGCCCGAATCCGGTCGATCACATCGGCGTAGTAGTCGAGTTCCATCGACGGGCGCCCCGTTTCCGGATCGCGTACGTGAATGTGCGCGGCGGCGGCGCCGGCTTCGGCGGCTTCCAGCGCGGCGTCGGCAATCTGCGCCGGCGTGACAGGCAGCGCGGGGTGCTGGGCTGGCGTGACGATATTGCCGGTCACCGCGCAGGTGATTATGGTCTTTCTGGCGTGCATGGAGGTCAGATAAGTCTGCGTGTGGAGAAGGATCAGCCGAGGGATCAGCCGAGCTGCCGTCCGCCATCGACCACGATGGTGGTGCCGGTGGCAAACCGCAGCGACGTGGCGCAGGCGACGATGGCATCCGCCACGTCCTCGGCCTGGCCGATGCGGCGCAGCGGCGTGGTCTTGGCGGCCCGTTCGTTGAACGTGCTGTCGCGGCCCGGCACGAACGCCGTGTCGACTACCCCGGGCGATACGTTCAGGACACGGATTTCGGGGGCCAGCGCACGGCCCAGCGACATCGCCATCACGTCGAGACCGGCCTTGGCGGCGCAGTACGCCACGTTGCTGCCCTGCCCCGTTCGCCCGGCAATCGAGCCGACATTGACGACCAGCCCTTCGCCGCCGGCCCGCAATACCGGCGCGAAGGCACGGATCGCCGCAAACTGGCCGCGCCAGTTGACGGCGAACAGCTCGTCGATCAGCGCATCGTCCAGGGCCTCGAGATCGCCGTGCGGAATGGCGCGCGTGAAGCCCGACGTGTTGACGAGGATGTCCACGCGGCCGTAGTGGTGTTGCACATCGGCGGCCAGGGCCCGCAGCGATGTGCTATCGGACACTTCTGCATGGGCGGCCATATGGTTGCCCGCGGGCAGGCTTTCGACCGCTTTCGCGGTGCGCCCGGCATCGCGCCCGGTCAGCACGACGCTGGCGCCCAGGTTGGCCAGGGCCCGGCCGGCGGCCAGGCCGATACCGCCGGTGCCGCCGATGATGACGGCAACCTTGCCGGAGAGATGGGTAATAGTCATGGTGTGGGACAGTGAATGCGTGGGTTGCCGGGATGGTCAGTCGATGGGAGGCGTCGGAAACGTCTGCTCGCCCGGTTCGAGCGTGAAATCGAATTGCAGCGTGTAGTACGGCGCCGGCATCTCGCCCCACGGGCTCCATCCCATTTCCACGAGCCGGAAGGCGCCCACCAGTTGCCGATGCACGCCGAACGTGACGTCGGTTTCCAGGATGTCGGAATCGTCGGCGAATACCTGCGTGACGAGCGTGCGGTAGCCCGGCGCCGCGACGATGAAATGGATATGCGCGGGCCGGAACGGGTGCCGTTGCTGGGCTGCCAGCAGCGCGCCAACCGGGCCATCGGTCGGCACCGGATAGCCGGCGGGACGCACCGTGCGGAAGTGATAGTGGCCGTCCGCGTCGGTGTGGAACATCCCCCGCAGGTTGCGATCGGGCTGGCGGGGGTCCTGGTTGTCGTACAGGCCTACCGGCGATGCCTGCCAGACTTCGACCATCGCACCGGGCAGCACGGAGCCGTCGGTCGCCCGTACCGTGCCGCTGACGAACAGCGGCATGCCGGGCGCGTCGTCCTGCACCACGCAATCGCCACACTGGTAGCGCGGTGCGTTGGCGCGATAGAACGGCCCCAGCAGCGCACCGGGCGTGCGACCGCCCTGCGTGCTGTTGTTGATCGTCGTAACCAGCGTCGACAGGCCCAGCACATCGGCGGCCAGTACCACCTCGTTGTTGGTGGCGTGGGTCGCGTGTCCGAGCGCGGCGATAAACGCCAGCGCCCGCTCGAACTCTTCGTCGGTAGGCCGGACCTCGCGCAGGAACGCGTGCAGATGCGAGACCAGCGCAGCCATCACGGCGCGCAGGCGGGCGTCTTCGGTCTTCGCCATCGCCTGCAGGACAACCTCGGTCACCGAGGCCTCATCCTGGATCAGGGCCAGCGTGGCGAGAGGCTCGTCCACCGGGACCCGGTGTTGTGTATCCATTTCCGCTCCTTGCTTTGCAAACGTTTGCATTATGGTCGTTTCCGGCCGGATGGCAAGGCTGTCAGATGGGACGAAAAGTGGAGAAACGCCGACCTGCGCGGAAAAAACACTGTCAAAACAAGGCCCGGGCGATGACATCCGGTCAAACCCTATCCGTATCGCCGTGGATGGCGAGATGCATCGGCTGCGCCGGAGATGTCCTGCCTCAAGGCCGATTCGCCAGGAACGGCCAATAATCTGCAGCTGCAAATATTTTTGCGTTACCGCTTCGGGGCGTCGAACTAGCCGAACTTCGAGGCGAGAGCCAACGCCTTGCCGTTCCTGGAACCGTTACCAAAGTTTTGGCGTGAGGTGACCAACTATGTCGACCAAACCTAAGATCGTCATGCCGACGGACGAGGAAGACGCGGCAATCAACCGGGGCATCGCGCAAGACCCGGACACCTTCGAGGTATCAGCCGAACAGATGCGCGCCATGGAACCCCTGGCCAAAAGAGCCCGGGGCCGGCCGAAACTCGCCAGCACCAAGGAGCTGGTCAGCATCCGCTATGACGCGGACGTGCTGGACGCCTTCCGTTCAAGCGGCGATGGCTGGAAGACCAGGATGAATGATGCGTTGAAGGATTGGTTGCGGACGCATCGGCCTTGATTGGGCGCTTAAGACGACAGCGCCTGACTACCTGGTGAACTCGGATTCGGAAATACTGACCGGAATTGCCCCGTCTGTATGCCATGAAGCCAAATGCGAAGCGCAGGACCGATTGTTCGGGTCGCATCACGCAAGGTCGTGTATCGACCCACAAGGGACAGCCAGCTTTCCCGATAGCGGCTGTTGACCGTGCCATCGCGGCGCAGTTGATACCATTCGCTCGTCAGTTACATCTGCGAGGGAAATCATGGCTATTGCAATACCGCCTGAAGACTTGTACGTCACTCAATGCGAGCAGGTTGGCTCGGCATTGCTACTCCGCTTTGTATGTGACTTTCATCCCGGAGCTCCGCGCAACGAGCAAGTGCTACAGATTTCCCTGGAAGGGTTAGGCAATGTCTCGACCTGTATGGACTTCTTTCGCGAGCTTCTGTATACCAAGCCGATTTATCTTGAGCGGAACGAGAATACGCTTACAGCTACGGCTGGCGCGGGCCTTTTGCTTTCCATGAACGCGACGGCTCTCACGGTGAGCTATGACCGACTGAACCAGAATGAGTTGCGTAAGGAGGTGGACGTCGTCTACGAATGGTATCTCGGTGCCGATCGCGGCCTCGCAAATGCCCATAAACGCATCAATGCGGTACGCAGCCTAACAGCGGAGTCGATACGACGAATCGAATTGAAGTCATCTGGCCATGTTCACGGCGGGACGGCTTCAGTCTTGTATGAGCAGCAGCTTCATTTGCTCAACAGGATCTTGCAGTTGCTCGACGAATAGTACTGGTTTCCGTGAACGTGGCGGCCGACGGGTTGTGGCCGATCCCCGCCCTAGGATTGATTTGAACGAGGGTGCGGGGGCTCGAGAGCAGCGCCGCAGAATCTTCGAACCATTTGAGAAAATGCTGAATAGCCGTTGTGACATCAAGTAGCGAAGTCTGCAACGATATAACTTCCTCTACATCGGACGTACGAACAAGGATCTTTACTTTGCGCGACGGCGGGCAAAAATGAAAGACTTGGTATCGCGATCGAACTGCTCCCCCCAATTATTTAGGAAGCTAAAGCGCCTGTGGATGCGCCAGTCGCGTTGACACTCATCAACAGTGCGAGCGTCATCGATTAGTTGATCGCCTCGAGCACCGTACAGCAACAGATCCACTCGGTCCGCCAGTTGTAGATCGCCCAGGCCGTCGAGGTCTTCCAGCCATAGTTCAGGGAGTATCTGCAGTAGTTCCTTGAATCCAAGATACGCTGGATACAGCGCACACCTCGGATCCGAAAAATCCCCGAACTGGACGCCTTTGCACCATACTCGCATTCGGCCGTAGACGGCGGATGGCGGCGTCAGATCGGGCTCCATCATTACCTCGATCGCAAAGTCCTGTCTGCTGCCAAATATCATCTTCAAAATAAGCTGCCGCTAGTCCCCAGAGTATATCCGGGCGAACCGGACTGACCGCTCATGGCCGAGAACGGAAGTCCGCGGGCAACCGGGCCTGGTTGCCCGACCGGACTTCGATAGTCGAGCGGTCTGGGGAGGCTCGCCATGAATGTCCGGCATATCCCGGGGCTCGCATACACACGCCTACACCTCGGCCTCACTTTCCTCGACCCCACGACAGCGGGGCTACATAACATCGATCGCGGGTCGATATGGATTTCAGGAAATCGTCGTGGCGCGAGGCACTCAGCATAGGTCTGAGAAGTTCAGCCGTCGCACGTCTGGTCGCGGTAACGATCCTTGGCATCCTTGCATCGACAGTCACTGAACGCGCGGAACTCAACGCAAGCAGGGGCTCGCGCTGCCTGTAACGAGATCTTTTGAAGGCATCCCCCTATGCAGGACTTGAGCAACGCCCTGATTTTCGGTTAGGCGGGGACGCCCAGCATCTCGCGTGTGCCCGCAGAGTTCTTTGCCGCCAGCTTCGCGCTGTACGACGTGTGAATGAACTCCGCGTCCGGATACTGGCCCAGCGCCCAGGATACGAAATTGGGTGGGGCACGCTGACTGGACAATGATCGCCCGCGTGTACGGCCGCTGGATGCCGTCGGCGGATGCCGAAGCGGGGAATCGGGCCGTGAAGAAGTTCGCCGGGAATGCTGGCAAAAAAGCTGGCAAATCAGGAGCCAAACCGGCAAAAACTGGCTAAATTTTTGCCAGTGCGGCAGCGCTAAGTCACTGATTTCAAAAGAAATCGTGGTGCGAGGGAGGGGACTCGAACCCCTACACCATTGCTGGCGTCAGGACCTAAACCTGGTGCGTCTACCAATTTCGCCACCCTCGCAGTCCTGGAACCGGGCATTCACAAAGCAAAAAAGGCGGCTGGACTGCCCGCCTTTTCCTGCTTGTGGCTTGCTGTTGGCGCGTTGCGCGCCGGGATCCGGTTCGTGCCGCGGGCGTTACTTCAGCCTGCGGCGCAATAAGGATGCGGATTGTATCGCAAGGCGTCGGGGGAATCCAGTCCCCTGACGCCTTGCCGCAAATCACTGGCGGGCGCGGATGAAGGCGATCACCAGGACGGTGGCGCAGGCTTCCAGCGCCGCCACGAAATACAGTCCCGATGCCAGCTGGCCGGTGGTCGTCTTGAACCAGCCGATCATGTACGGTGCCACGAAACCGGCCAGGTTGCCGATGGAGTTGATCAGCGCGATGCCGCCGGCGGCGGCCGTGCCGGCCAGGAAGGCCGAGGGCAGCGACCAGAAGACCGGGAAGGCGGCCAGGATGCCGACCGAGGCCAGGGTCAGTGCGATCAGGGCCAGTACGGCGCTGTGCAGCCAGAAGCCCGTCAGCGTCAGGCCCACGGCGGCCAGCAGCGTGGCCAGCGCGCAGTGCATGCGGCGCTCGCCGGTGCGGTCCGAGTGGATGCCGTTGAGCACCATGGCGATCGTGCCCGCCACGAACGGGATGGCCGAGACCAGGCCGATCTGCAGGTTGCCCTGCACGCCCAGTTCCTTGATGATCGATGGCGACCAGAACGCGATGGTCGCGTTGCCGCTAACCACGCAGAAGTAGATCGCCGCGCAGATCCAGACGCGCGAGTTGGCGAAGGCGCCTTTTAGCGACGAATGCTTGGCCGGGTCGCGTGCCTCTTGCTCGATGTCCTGCGTGACGATGGCCTGTTCCTGCTGCGACAGCCATTTCGCGTTGACCGGCTTCTCGGGCAGGTACATCAGCACCGCGATACCGGCCAGCACCGACGGAATGCCTTCGATCACGAACAGCCATTGCCAGTTGGCCAGGCCGTCCACGCCGTCCATCGCGCTCATGATGAAGCCCGCCAGCGGGCCGCCGACCACGCCCGCGATGGCGAACGACGTCATGAACAGGCCATTGATGCGTGCGCGCCGTGCGGCCGGGAACCAGTAGGTCAGGTAGAGCACCACGCCGGGGAAGAAGCCGGCTTCGAAGATGCCCAGCATGAAGCGCAGCGTGTAGAACTGCGTCGGCGTCTTGACGAAGATCATTGCCATCGAGGCCAGGCCCCACAGGATGGTGATGCGCGCCAGCGTCTTGCGCGCGCCGATCTTCTCCAGCAGAAGGTTGCTCGGCACTTCGAACAGGAAGTAGCCGATGAAGAAATCCCCGCGCCCAGCCCGTACACGGCTTCGCTGAACTGCAGGTCCTGCAGCATCTGCAGCTTGGCAAAGCCAACGTTGACGCGGTCGATCCAGGCCAGGATGAACAGGAATACGAGAAAGGGATCAGGCGCACGGTGATCTTGCGGTACGCCTCGTTGCGTTGCTGCGCCAGTTGGGCGGGCGGCAGGCTCTCCAGGGCGCCGGGGGCGCCGCTCATCACGGAAGACATCGGTGACTACTCCTTGGGTGTGGTTGGCGGGGCGCCGCTACGTTGGCGGCGCCCTCTCGCATTGCGCTGTGCTGGCGCTTCACTGCGGCGGCCGTGGGAATCCGGCCGGTGTTACAGGTACGGTGTCAGGCCAGCGCCTGCTCGATGGCCGCGGACACCTGCAGCACGCGGGCATCGCTGCCGTGCAGGCCGCAGACGCCCAGGCCCATGCCCTCGCCCATCGGCAGCGACGCCGCGCAGCCGTCGAGGAAATTGATCACGCTCGCGTTGCGCAGCACCAGGCCGTTGATGGCAAAGAAGTCCTCGTCGCGCGCCAGGGCGTCCAGGCGCGGCGGACGCACCGCCACGCTCGGCATCAGCCAGGCATCGGCATCGCGCAGCAGCCCGGCAGCGCGTTGCTGCATGGCGCGGCGCTCGGCCAGCAGGACGATGTAGTCGGTAGCGGTCAGTTTCTCGCCACGGCGGATGCGCTGGGCCACGCGCGGGTCGTACTGATCGCCCTTGGTCCGCAACAGCTCGCGGTGCCAGGTCCAGGCCTCGGCAGCGGTCAGGCCGCCGGCGGCGTTGATCTCGGGCAGGCGGCGCAGTTCGGGGAGGGCAAATTCCACGATCTGGGCACCCTGCGCAGACAGCTTTGCCAGCGTGGCGTCGAACGCCTGCGCCACCTCGGCTTCAACGCCATCGGCCACGAAGTCTCGCGTCACGTAGAGGCGCAGGCCGCGCAGGTCGGCGGCGCGCGTGTCCAGCGTCTCGCCGCTGAGCACGGCATCCATCGCCGCGCAGCAGGCCACCGAGCGGGCCAGCGGGCCGGCCGAGTCGAGCGAAGTGGACAGCGGCACGGCGCCGTCCAGCGGCACGCGGCGGGCGGTGGGCTTGAAGCCTGTCAGGCCGCAGAAGGCCGACGGAATGCGGATCGATCCGCCGGTGTCGGTGCCTAGCGCGGCCACGGCCATCTGCTCGGCCACGCTCACGGCGCCGCCCGAGGTGGAACCGCCGCTGATGCGGTCGGGATCGAACGGCGTGCGCGGCGTGCCGTAGTGCGGGTTCAGGCCAAGGCCCGAGAACGCGAATTCGCTCATATTGGTGCGGCCGATCAGCACGGCACCGGCGGCGCGCAGACGCGCCACGGCCGGGGCGTCGGCCTGGGCCGGGGCGTTGCCGTCCAGCGCCTTCGAACCGGCACGCGTCACCTGGCCGCGCACATCGAACAGGTCCTTGATCGATACCGGCAGCCCGGCCAGCGGCGATGCCACATAGCCGGCGGCGCGCGCCTGGTCGGCTGCGTGGGCCTGGGCCAGCGCGCCCTTGGCGTCGACGCTCATGAACGCCGCGCCGCCCGCCTGCATGTGGCGATCGATGCGGGCCAGCGCATCTTCGGTCAACGCAACGCTGGTGGTGCGGCCCGCCGCCAGGGCGGCAGCCAGTTCGGCAATGGTCGGTGCAGTCATGGCGCCAGTCACTCGGCGACGGCCAGCGTTTCCACGCGATAGGCGTGGCGCAGGCTGCGGTTGCGCACGGGATCGTGCAGTTCCACTTCGAACGATTCGCCGTGGCCCATTTCTCCGATGACGGCCTGGGTGCCGCAGAACATCGCGGTACCGGCCGGCAGTTGCGATTCGCCGGTCAGGCGCTCGATCAGGTCGCGCGGGTCCAGCAGGCGCGTGACCTTGCCTTCCTGGTACAGCGCGCGCTGGCCGTCGCGGACGCGCCAGCAGCGCATTTCCAGGGTATCCCAGTGATCGGCCACCTCATCGAAACGCCATACTTCGCGGCCCGTCGGCTTGGCGCACATCTGCTTGGACACGGTCACGTCGTACGCCTCGACCTTGCGGTCGGTGTGGTCCGAGCCGATGCCGATATACAGCGCGTCGGCGCCCTGCAGCAGCACGAATTCGGTTTCGCCCGACGAATCGTCGCGCGGCACTTCCAGCACGTCGTCGGTGGTCAGCAGCTGGGCGGCCAGCGGATAGAACGTGGGCACCGTGGCGGGCGGCTTGACGCCGATGGCCTTCAGTTCGTCGATATGGTGCTGGACGGCTTCCATGTCGCGGCCGGTCCAGCCGGCGATGATCAGTCGTTCGATGTCGAGGGCGAGCGCGCCCCGCCGGCTACCTGGAGATGCAGTGTCGGCATTGCGTACTACCTTGTTACGAGGGGAAAAGGGTCGGTCAGAGTGTCCGGATGATGTTCTTCCGGAATTCGTCGATATGTTCGCGGATGGCCTCGCGCACCGCCGGTACGTCGCGCCGCTCCAGGGCGTCGACGATTTCCAGGTGCTCCTGGTAGACGTTCTCCAGGTGCTGCGGATCGGACAGCGAGAGGAACCAGAAACGCGCCTGCTTCTCGTGCAGGCCGCGTAGCAGTTCGGCCAAAACGCGGTTGCGCGAGGCGGCCGACATGGCGGTGTGGAACTTCAGGTCCAGCGAGGCCAGCGCCGGGATATCGCGGCGCGCGATCAGGTCTGGCGAGCGGTCGACGATGTCGCGCATCGCCTTGAAATCGCTGTCGTGGCCGCGCTCGCAGGCCAGCGTGGCGCACAGCACTTCGTTGGTGGCACGCACCTCGATCATGTCGAGCACCTCATTGAGCGACAGCGGCGTCACGAGCACGCCCTTGCGCGGCAGGATCGACACCAGCCCTTCCACCTCCAGCCGATGCAGCGCCTGGTGCACGGGCGTGCGGCCCAGGCCCAGCAGTGCGGCCACCTGGGCCTCGTTCAGCGGTTCGCCCGGGCGGAACTCGCACGCAATGATGCGGCGCTTGATTTCGGTATAGGCCTGCTCGCGCAAGGCCGCGCCGCTCTGGGCGGGCGTGGGCACTGCGGGGGCCGGGTCGGCGGCGCCAACCAGTCGAATGGGATTCACCACGGCGGGATGGGTTCTGCGTTGAAGTTGTTGTGATACTAGTGTGATATTTCACTGGACACAACCCGGGAATCCCTAGGGGTAAACGCTAGGGACCCGCTTCCATCGGGCGATCCTGGTGCATTTGCCGTCATCCTGGTGCGACCGGGGGCGGGCGATCTGGCCGCAGATCGCCCACCGAATCTTCCACCAGCCTCTAGCGCGCGTGCTCCAGCATCGCCTGCAACAGCACGTTGGCGCCGGCCTCGATGTGCTCCGGCAGCGCATCTTCCAGCTCGTTATGGCTGATGCCGTCCTTGCACGGCACGAAGATCATGCCCGTGGGCGCGCGCCGGGCCACGTACACGGCGTCGTGCCCTGCCCCGCTCACCACATCCATATGGGCCAGGCCCAGTGATGCGGCCGCGCGCCGCACGCTGTCGACGCAGGCTGGCGCGAACAGGCAGGGCTCGAACTTGACCACCTGACGCACCTCGACGGTGACGGCAGCCGAGTCGGCGATGCCGGCGAACGCGGCGCGCATGGCGGCATCCATGCGGTCGAGCCCGGCCTGCGACAGATTGCGGAAATCCACGGAAAAGTCCACGCGGCCCGGAATCACGTTGCGCGAATTGGGCGTGACCTCGACAAAGCCCACCGTGCCCCGGCCATGCGGTGCCTCGTCGCGCGCGATGCGGTTGACGGCCTCGATCATGCGCGCCGACGCCAGCAGCGCGTCGTGGCGCAGCGCCAGCGGCGTGGGGCCGGCGTGGGCGTCCTGGCCGGTCACGGTCACGTCGTACCACTGCTGCCCCAGTGCGCCGCTGACCACGCCAATCGGCAGGCCGGCGGCTTCCAGCACGGGGCCTTGCTCGATATGCGCTTCGAAGTAGGCCGCGTACATGCCGCCGGGTACCTGGCCGGCCGGCTGCGCGCCCAGATAGCCGATGGCTTCGAGCGCGTCGCCTACGCTCATGCCGTCGCGGTCCTGCTGCGCGCGGGCGAACGGCGCATCGAACACGCCGGCGAACACGCCCGAGCCCATCATCACCGGCGTGAAGCGCGTGCCTTCCTCGTTGGTCCAGAACGCAACCTCCAGCGGCGCCCGCGTGGCAATGCCCAGGTCATTGAGCGTGCGCATGACCTCCAGCCCGGCCAGCACCCCGAAATTGCCGTCGAACTTGCCGCCCGATGGCTGGGTGTCGATATGGCTGCCCGTGGCCACCGCCGGGGCGTCGGGGTTGGTGCCGGCACGACGCGCGAAGACGTTGCCGATCTCGTCCACGCGCACGTCGAGCCCCGCCTCGCGGCACCACTGCACCACCAGGTCGCGGCCCTTGCGGTCTTCCTCGGTCAGCGCGATGCGGCACACGCCGCCCTTGGGCGTGGCGCCGATGGCGCCCAGGTCCATCAGCGATTGCCACAGGCGGGCGCCATTGATGCGGGGAGTGAATTGCGAATCCATGTCTGTGTTGTCTGCGGTGAGTGAACGTCGGTTATCGGTCAAGCAAGCGGTCAAGCAAGCGGTCGAGCAAGCGGTCGAGCAAGAAGCAGACCATCGTCATCCGCATCCCGCGATGGTGCATGCGCACTGGCACATCACTTGCTAGATCGGAATCGAACACAGCGTTCAACACATCCCCATCAGGAGCCCTGTCAGTGACCCCCTCCTTGTACCTCCGCGATCCCCGCGATCCCAGCACCAAAGGTTTTTCCGCTGTCATCCGTTCGGCCTCGGCTGCCGTGGCCCTGTCGCTGCTGGCCCTGCCGGGCGCGGCCATGGCCGACAAGGTGCTGCGCATCGGCATGACCGCCGCCGACATCCCGCGCACGCTGGGCCAGCCCGACCAGGGTTTCGAAGGCAACCGCTTCACCGGCATTCCGATGTACGACGCCCTGACCGCGTGGGACCTGTCGAAGAGCAACGGCCCCAGCCTGCTGGTGCCCGGCCTGGCCACCGAGTGGAAGGTCGACGACAAGGACAAGACCAGATGGACCTTCAAGCTGCGGCCCGGCGTGAAGTTCCACGACGGCTCGCCGTTCAACGCCGATGCGGTTGTGTGGAACGTCAACAAGGTGCTCGACAAGACCGCGAAGCAGTTCGATCCGAGCCAGGTGGGCGTGACGGCGTCGCGCATGCCCACGCTGCGCAGCGCGAAGAAGATCGACGACCTGACCGTGGAACTGGTGACGTCCGAGCCCGATTCGTTCGTGCCGTACAACGTGTCGAACCTGTTCATGGCATCGCCCGCGCAGTGGGAGAAGAAGCTGGCCGCCGTGCCGGCATCGGTGACGGACCCGGCCGAACGCAGCAAGCAGGCGTGGGTGGCGTTTGCGGCCGATGCCTCGGGCACCGGCCCGTTCAGGATGACCCGCTTCGTGCCGCGCGAGCGGCTGGAACTGGCCAAGAACGGCAGCTACTGGGACCCGAAGCGCACGCCGAAGATCGACAAGGTGGTGATGGTGCCGATGCCCGAAGCCAACGCCCGCACCGCGGCGTTGCTGTCCGGCCAGGTGGACTGGATCGAAGCGCCGGCACCTGACGCCGTCGCGCAGATCAAGAGCCGTGGCTTCGAGGTCTACGCCAATGCCCAGCCGCACATGTGGCCGTGGCAGCTGTCGTTCGCGCCGAACTCGCCCTGGCTGGACAAGCGCGTGCGCCAGGCGGCCAACCTCTGCGTGAACCGCGCCGGGCTGAAGACGCTGCTGGGCGGCTACATGGCCGAGGCCAAGGGCATCGTCGAAGCCGGCAACCCGTGGTGGGGCAATCCGAAGTTCGACATCAAGTACGACCCGAACGCCGCGCGCAAGCTGATGGGCGAAGCGGGCTTCTCGGCCGCCAAGCCGGTGAAGGTCAAGGTGCAGGTGTCCGCGTCGGGATCGGGCCAGATGCAGCCGCTGCCGATGAACGAGTACGTGCAGCAGAACCTGAAGGAGTGCTACTTCGACGTGGACTTCGATGTGGTCGAGTGGAACACGCTGTTCACCAACTGGCGCATCGGCGCCAAGGACCCGAGCGCCCACGGCACCAACGCCATCAACGTCAGCTTCGCGGCGATGGACCCGTTCTTCGCCATGGTCCGCTTCGTCAGCACGAAGACCCAGCCACCGGTATCGAACAACTGGGGCTACTTCGGCAATGCCGAGTTCGACAAGCTGATCGAAACGGCGCGCACGTCGTTCGGCGAGAAGGACCGTGACGCGGCGCTGGCCAGGCTGCATGCGCGCATCGTGGAGGAAGCGCCGTTCGTGCTGATCGCCCACGACGTGGGCCCGCGCGCGATCTCGAAGAAGGTCAAGGGGGTGGTACAGCCGCAAAGCTGGTTCATCGATATCGCGACGATGTCGATGGATTGATTTCACTGCTTGCCCGCTGGTTGCTCCCCTCTCCCGCTCGCGGGAGAGGGGAGTTTGCTTCACACGATTCAGCCATCCCCAAAAGCCGGCCACAGACCTATGACTTACCTGCTCCGCCGCATCGTGTATGCGCTGCCGATCCTGCTTGGGGTCGCCCTGCTCTGCTTCTCGCTGGTCCATATCGCGCCCGGTGACCCGCTGGTGTCGGTACTGCCGCCCGATGCCTCCGAAGACCTGCGGCGCCAGCTGACCGCGCTGTACGGCTTCGACAAGCCCTTCCTGGAGCAATTCGCCCACTGGCTCGTGCGCGCGCTTCATGGCGACCTGGGCACGTCGATTGCCACCAACCGGCCCGTGATGGCCGAAGTATCCAACGCCGTCGTCAACTCGATCCGGCTGGCGGCGGTGGCAACGCTGATCGGCTTCACGTTTGGCAGCCTGTTCGGCTTCGTGGCCGGATACCTGCGCGATTCGGTGCCCGACCGCGTGGCGTCGTTCCTGTCGGTGCTGGGCGTCAGCATCCCGCACTACTGGCTGGGCATGGTGCTGGTCATCGCGTTCTCGGTGCTGCTGGGCTGGCTGCCAGCCACCGGCGCCGGCCCCGATGGCTCGGGCTCGTGGACGTGGGACTGGGAGCACATCCAGTACATGCTGCTGCCGGCGGTGACGATGTCGGTAATCCCGATGGGCATCGTCGCCCGCACGATCCGCGCCCTGGTGGCTGAAATCCTCTCCAACGAATTCATCGTCGGGCTGCGCGCCCGGGGGCTGTCGGAGTTCGCCGTGTTCCGGCACGTGGTCAAGAACGTGGCGCCGACCGCGCTATCGGTGATGGGCCTGCAGCTGGGCTACCTGCTGGGCGGCTCGATCCTGATCGAAACGGTCTTCTCGTGGCCCGGCACCGGCTTCCTGCTGAACTCGGCCATCTTCCAGCGAGATTTTCCGCTGCTGCAGGGCACGATCCTGGTGCTGGCCGTGTTCTTCGTGCTGCTGAACCTGCTGGTCGACGCGCTGCAGACGATGTTCGACCCCCGCATCCAACGCAACTGAGGCCCTTGCCATGGAAATGATGCTGAACAAGGCCGTGGCGCCGCTGCCGGTGGAACGCTCGCCGGGCTACTGGGCCACCGTGGGCCGGCGCCTGCTGCGCAACCGGCTGGCCATCCTGGCCGCGCTGATCCTGCTGGCGCTGATCGTGATGGCTGTCTTCGCGCCGGTGCTGATGCCGGCCGACCCATACGCCTCGTCGATCCTCAAGCGGCTCAAGCCGATCGGCTTCGAAGGGTATCCGCTGGGCACCGACGAACTGGGCCGCGACATGCTGTCGCGCCTGATGCTGGGCGCACGGCTGTCGCTGTTCATGGGCATCACGCCCGTGCTGCTGGCGTTCGTGATCGGCAGCGCCGTAGGCATCGTGGCCGGCTATGCCGGCGGCTGGACCAACACGGTCATCATGCGGCTGACCGACATCCTGTACGCGTTCCCGTCCGTGCTGCTGGCCATCGCGCTGTCCGGCACGCTGGGCGCCGGCGTGGGCAACGCGCTGCTGTCGCTGACCATCGTCTTCGTGCCGCAGATCGTGCGGGTGGCCGAGAGCGTGACCACACAGGTGCGCAACCGCGAATTCGTCGATGCGGCGCGGGCCTCGGGCGCCTCGTCGCTGACCATCGTCCGCGCGCACGTGCTAAACAACGTGCTGGGGCCGATCTTCGTCTACGCCACCAGCCTGATCTCGGTGTCGATGATCCTGGCGTCCGGCCTGTCGTTCCTGGGCCTGGGCGTCAAGCCACCCGAACCCGAATGGGGCCTGATGCTCAACACGCTGCGCACGGCCATCTACACCCAGCCGTGGGTGGCGGCGCTGCCCGGCGCGATGATCTTCCTCACCTCGATCTCGTTCAACCTGCTGGCCGACGGCATCCGCTCGGCCATGGAAATCAAGGAGTGAGCATGGCCGAGACGCTGGCAAGCCCCCATCCCGCCGCGCCAGGCGCCGCCGCCATCGACGTGGGCGGCCCGGCCCAGCCGCTGGTGATCGCGCGCGATCTGGTCAAGCATTTCCCGCTGAAGTCGCCCGTGCCGTTCCGTCCCGGCGGCGTGGTGCGGGCCGTCGAAGGCGTCAGCTTCGACGTGCTCAAGGGCGAAACCCTGGGCGTGGTGGGTGAGTCGGGCTGCGGCAAGTCCACCACGGCCCGGCTGCTGATGCAGCTGACGCCGCACGACAGTGGCGACCTGATCTTCGACGCGCAGGGCGTGGGTTCCGCCCAGCTGCCGATGAAGGCCTTCCGCAGTCAGGTGCAGATGGTGTTCCAGGACAGCTATTCGTCGCTGAACCCGCGCCTGACCATCGAGGAATCGGTCGCCTTCACACCGCGCGTGCATGGCGTGCCGTCCCGCGAAGCCACCGAACGGGCGCGCTACCTGCTGGAACGCGTAGGCCTGGAGCCCAAGCGCTTTGCCGGCCGCTATCCGCACGAGCTGTCGGGCGGCCAGCGCCAGCGTGTGAATATCGCCCGCGCGCTGGCCCTGCGGCCCCGGCTGGTGATCCTGGACGAAGCGGTTTCTGCGCTGGACAAATCGGTCGAAGCCCAGGTGCTGAACCTGCTGCTGGACCTCAAGGCCGAGTTCGACCTGACCTATGTCTTCATCAGCCACGACCTCAACGTGATCCGCTACCTGTGCGACCGCGTGATGGTGATGTACCTGGGCAAGGTGGTGGAGATCGGCGATACCGAATCGGTCTATGCCAATCCCGCGCACCCGTACACCCGCGCGCTGCTGGCGTCGATGCCGTCGATGGACCCCGACCACCGTACGCTGGCCGCGCCGCTGGCCGGCGACCCGCCCAACCCGATCAATCCGCCGCCCGGCTGCAGTTTCCATCCGCGCTGCGCCCGGGCCGAGCCGGTCTGCGAACGCCGCGCGCCGGTGCTGTCCGATGCGCTGGCCGGCCATCCGGTGTCGTGCCTGATGGCGATGCCCGACGGCGGCCATTCGCTGCCGCTGCACCGCATGACGCCCGGCCTGCACGCCGCCACGCCCTGAATGCGGGAGATTCCGATGTCCAAAGACGCCACCACAGCAACCGCCGCCCCGCCATCTCGGTACGCGACCTCCGGGTCACGTTCTCGGGCGGCGGCAAGACCATCCAGGCCGTGAACGGCGTATCGCTCGACGTCGCGCCGGGCGAAGCCGTGGCCCTGATCGGCGAATCGGGTTCCGGCAAGAGCGTGACGCTGCGGGCGCTGATGCGCCTGCATCCGCCGCGCCGCACGACAATGCTGGGCGACATCCGCGTCGACGGGCAGGACGTGCTCAAGCTCGACAAGCGCGCGCTGGCACGTCTGCGCGGCGGCACCGTGGCCATGGTGTTCCAGGAGCCGCTGCTGGCGCTGGACCCCGTCTACACGGTGGGCCAGCAGATCGTGGAATGCATCCGCACCCATCGCAAGCTGTCGCGGCAGGAAGCCCAGGCGCTGGCGCTCAAGGCGCTGGAATCGGTGCGGATTCCCAGCCCGGAGCGCCGGCTGGCCGCCTATCCGCACGAGATGTCGGGCGGCATGCGGCAACGCGCAATGATCGCGCTGGCGCTGTCCGCGCAGCCGAAGATCCTGCTGGCGGACGAGCCGACCACGGCGCTCGACGCCACGGTGCAGATCCAGGTGCTGATCCTGCTGCGCGAGCTGCAGCGAGAGCTGGGCCTGTCGATCGTCTTCGTCACCCACGACATTGGCGCGGCAGTGGAGATCGCCGACCGCGTGGCGGTGATGTACGGCGGCCGAATTGTAGAGGAAGGCCCGATCCGCACGCTGATGCGCGAGGCGCGCCATCCGTACACCATCGCCCTGCTGCAGAGCCGCCAGCACGGCATGGATCGTGGCCAGCGGCTGCAGAGCATCGGCGGCGCGCCGCCCGACCTGGCCAACCTGCCTGCGGGCTGCACGTTCGCCCCGCGCTGCGCGCAGGCGCGTGCCGAGTGCCTGTCCGCCGTGCCGCCCGCCGTATCGCTGGGTGGCGGCCATCGCGTGAGCTGCGTGCTGGTATCCGAGCCGGCATCCAGCAACCCTTCCAACGCCTGCGCGGCATGACCTCTTACCTTCTCGAACAAGGAAACCCGATCACCATGAGCCTGGCCACCCATCCCGCCCGCGCATTCCTGCCCTACCCCGATGCCGCCGTGCCCAACGCGCCCGCCGGACCGCTGCAGGGTCTGACCTTCGCGGTCAAGGATCTGTTCGACGTGGCCGGCTACCCCACCGGCGGCGGCAATCCGCATGTGCTGGCGCGCTCGGGCATCAAGACGGCCACGGCACCCACCGTGCAGAAGCTGCTCGATGCCGGCGCCACGTTCGTCGGCAAGGTTCACACCGACGAACTGGCGTTCTCGATGAACGGCCAGAACTATCATTACGGCGGCCCGTACAACGGCGCCGCGCCGGACCGCATCACGGGCGGCTCGTCGTCGGGCTCGGCATCGGCTGTGTCGCACCACCTTTGCGACGTTGCGCTAGGCACCGATACGGGCGGATCGGTGCGCGCGCCGGCCAGCCATTGCGGGCTGTTCGGCATCCGGCCCTCGCATGGCCGCATTTCGCTGCAGCACTGCATGCCGCTGTGCGAATCGCTCGACACCTGCGGCTTCTTCGCCCGCGATATCGCCACGTTTGCGCGCGTGGCCGACGTGCTGTTCGGCGCCGACGGCGATCCGCTGCCGGCCCGGCCCCGCCTGCTGCTTGCCGCCGACCTGTTCGAAATGCCCACGCCTGCCGCCCGCGCGGCGCTGGCGCCGACCGTGACACGGATCGAAGCGGTGCTGGGCCAGGCTGCGCCAGTCGACGTGGCAGACCGGCCGCTGTCCGACCTCTACTGGGCGTTCCGCTACATTCAGGGATGGGAGGCATGGCAGGCCGACGGCGCGCTGATCGAGGACTACGGCCTGCAACTTGGGCCCGACGTCGCCGGACGCTTTGCCTTCAGCAAGGGGGTGACGCACGCCCAGTTTGAGCAGTCCGATGCCGTGCGTCGCGAGTTCACCGCGCATCTGGGCCGCCTGCTGGGCCATGACGGCGTACTGGTGCTGCCGACCATGCCCGATATCGCCCCGCTGCGCGCCACGCCGATGGAAGCGCTGGAAGACTACCGGACGGCGGCGGCGCATACGCTGTGCCTGACGCCGCTGTCGGGCTTTCCGCAACTGAGCCTGCCGCTGTCGGGCCGCGATGGCGCGCCGCTGGGCATCTCGCTGCTGGGCCCGAAGGGCAGCGACCGGAGCCTGATCGCCGTGGCCGAGACGCTGATGGCGGCACTGGCCTGACGCGCCTGCATAGGCTAGGCTCTACTAAAAACAGGACAATCCCATGACCCGACTCCGCATCACCGCCGCCGGCCACACGTTCATCGCCGAGACGAACCCGGACGCTCCCGACACCGTGGCCGCCTTCATGAAGCTGCTGCCGTACCGGCAAAAGCTGATTCACGTGCGCTGGAGCGGCGAAGGCTGCTGGATTCCGCTGGGCGAGTTCAAGCTCGGCGTGGGCTTCGAGAACCACACCAGCCACCCCTCCGTGGGCGACATCCTGTTCTATCCGGGCGGCTACAGCGAAACGGAGATCATCCTGGCGTACGGCAGTTGCTGCTTTGCCAGCAAAATGGGCCAGCTGGCCGGCAACCACTTCCTGACCATCGTCGAAGGCAAGGAAAACCTGCGCGCGCTGGGCACCAAGGTGCTGTGGGATGGGGCGCAGGACGTGGTGTTCGAGCTGGCGCAGTAGTATTCAGCCCCATGTACATGATCTACTGGACCGAGGCCACCACCGAAGGCATGGCCCCGCACGCCCAATCGTTCCCCGGCGATGCGCTCCGCGACGCCCTGCAGTTTGCCGAGGCGTTGCGCCGCAGGCAGTTCGCCGGGGAACCGGTCAGCTTTGTCACGCTCTGCTCGGAAAATCCAAACTCCGTAGGCAAACCCGGGGCGGCCGACCCGCCGCCGGACTATGAATGGAAAAAGCGCCGGCCCTGAGACCGGCGCTTGCAGGCAGGGCTATCCAGCCATCACGCCGCGTTCGTCCTCGGGCGGCTTGATGCGGAACCACGTGGCGTAGAGCGCCGGCAGGAACAGCAGCGTCAGCACTGTGGCCACCACCAGCCCGCCCATGATGGCCACAGCCATCGGCCCCCAGAACGTCGAGCGGGACAGCGGGATCATGGCCAGCACGGCCGCCGCGGCGGTCAGGATGATGGGCCGGAAACGGCGCACCGCCGACTCCACGATGGCGTTCCACGGCGGCAGGCCGGACTGGATGTCCTGCTCGATCTGGTCCACCAGGATTACCGAATTGCGGATGATCATGCCCAGCAGCGCCGTGATGCCAAGCTGCGCGACAAACCCCATCGGCGAATGCAGCAGCAGCAGCGTGGCGGCCGCCCCGATCAGCCCAAGCGGGCCGGTCAGGAACACCATCACCGCCCGCGAGAAGCTGTGCAACTGCAGCATCAGCAGCGTGAAGATCAGGAAGATGCACAGCGGCAGCTGCGCCGCGATCGACGCCCCGGCCTTGCCGCTTTCCTCCTGGGCTCCAGCGATGGTGATCCGGTAGCCGGCCGGCAGCGAGGCCCGGATCGCGTCGAGCTTCGGGTTGATCTGGGCGGTGACGGTCGGCCCCTGGATGCCATCGACGATATCCGACTGCACCGTGATGCCGAAGTCGCGGTTCTCGCGCCAGATCACGCCCGGCTCGGACTTGAGCGTGACACGCGCCACCTGCGTCAGCGGCACGGCACGGCCGCTGCTGGTGGGCACCAGCACGTTGTTCAGGTCCGACATCGTGTCGCGCTCGCTGCGCGGCGTGCGCATGATGATGTCGATCAGCTTGTCGGCGTCGCGGTACTGCCCCACCGGCACGCCGGTCAGCACGGCCTGCGTGGCCCGCGCGATGGCATTGGTCGTCACGCCCAGCGCCCGCGCCTTGTCCTGGTCCAGCTCCAGGCGCAGCATCTTGACGTTCTCGTTCCAGTTGTCGTTGACGCCCACCGTGTTCGGGTTGTCGGTCATGATCGCGCGCACCTGGTCGGCCACCTTGCGCACGCCGCCGGCATCGGGCCCGATCACCCGAAACTGCACCGGATACTGCACCGGCGGCCCGTTCGGCAGCAGCTTCACACGGCCGCGCAACTGCGGGAATTCAGTGGCCAGCACGCGTTCGACGCGCTTGCGCAGGGCGTCGCGCGCTTCCACCGTCACCGGCATCACGATGGCCTGGGCCACGTTCGACTGCGGGAAAATCTGGTCCAGCGGCAGGTAGAAGCGCGGCGCGCCGGTGCCGACGAACGATGTCACGCTTTCCACTGCCTGGTCGCGGCGCATCGCGGCCTCGAAGCGCTTGGTCACCGCCTCGGTCTCGGCAATGGCGGTGCCTTCCGGCATCCAGAGTTCCACCATCAGTTCCGGGCGGCTCGAATCGGGGAAAAACTGCTTTTCGACGTATTTGAATGCCAGCAGGCCCAGCGCGAAGGCCACCAGCGTGATGGCGATCACGGTCTTGCGCCACGTGACGCACCAGTTCACCAGCCGCCGGAAGCGCGCGTAGAACGGCGTGTCGAACACCTCGTGATGGCCGCCGTCGTGGGCGCGGGTCTTGAGGATCAGGTAACCCAGGTACGGCGTGAAATAGACCGCCGCCAGCCACGACAGCACCAGCGCCAGCGACGTCACGGCAAAGATCGCGAACGTGTATTCGCCCACCGTGGAGCGCGCCAGGCCCACCGGCAGGAAGCCCGCCGCCGTAATCAGCGTGCCGGTCAGCATCGGCATCGCCGTGGACGTATAGGCGAAGGTGGCCGCCTCCATCTTGGAGAAGCCTTCCTCCAGCTTGCGGACCATCATCTCCACGGCAATGATCGCGTCGTCCACCAGCAGGCCCAGCGCGATGATCAGCGCCCCCAGCGATATCTTGTGCAGGCCGATGCCGAAAATGTTCATGAACAGGAACGTCACCGCCAGCACCAGCGGGATGGTCAGCGCCACCACCAGGCCGGGCCGCACGTCCAGCCGCAGCGGCCGGGTATGCAGGCCCAGCGCCACGAAACTCACACCAAGCACGATCACCACGGCCTCGACCAGCACGTGGACGAATTCGCCCACGCTGCGCTTGACGGCCTGCGGCTGGTCCTGCACCTGGTCCATCTCGATGCCCACTGGCAGCTGCCCGCGCAGCCCATCGGTCACGCGGCGCAGTTCCTGGCCCAGCGCGATGATGTCGCCGCCCTTCTCCATCGAAATGCCCAGGCCGATCACGTCCTTGCCATTGAAGCGCATCTTGCTGACGGGCGGGTCCACGTAGGCGCGGTACACGTGCGCGATGTCGCCCAGGCGGATATTGGCGATGCCGTTCGGCCCGCGCAGCACCAGGTTCTGCAGGTCTTCCACATCGCCCAGCTGGCCGGTCACGCGCACCTGCAGGTTGTCGGTGGGCGTGACCAGCACGCCGCTGCCGGTGGGATTGTTCTGCTCCGAGATCTGGTTGGCGATGGCGTTGATGTCCAGCCCCAGCTGGGCAAAGCGCGCCTGGTTGAACTCGATGAAGATCTTCTCGTCCTGCAGCCCCAGCAGCGTGACCTTGGCCACGGCCGGAATGCGCAGCAGTTCCTGGCGCACCAGGTCTGCGTATTCGCGCAGTTCCTTGTAGTTGAAGCCGTCGGCCGACAGTGCGTAGATGGATCCGTAGACGTCGCCAAACTCGTCGTTGAAGAACGGCCCGCGCACGCCCTGCGGCAGCGTCTGCTGGATATCGCCGATCTTCTTGCGCACCGTGTACCAGATCTGCGCGGTGTCCTTGGCCGGCGAGTTGTCGGCCAGTTGGAAGATCACCGTGGTCTCGCCTGGCTTGGAGAAACTGCGAATCTTGTCGGCATACGGCACTTCCTGCAGCTGCCGTTCGATCTTGTCGGTCACCTGCACGGCAATCTGCTCGGCCGTGGCGCCGGGCCAGAAGGCCTGCACCACCATCACGCGGAACGTGAACGGCGGATCTTCGTCCTGGCCAAGCTGGAAGAACGCCAGCAGGCCGCCCAGCAGCAGCACGACCAGCAGGTAGCGCGTCAGCGGCTGGTGCTCGAGCGCCCAGCGCGACAGGTTGAAGCGGGAATGTTCCATGCGCCGCCCTCAGCCCAGGCGGCGGTCAAGGGCGCTCAGCTGCGCGCCGGGGTTCGAGGCCGGCTGGGCCGGCGCCACGCTCTGCATCGGCTTGACCTTCTGGCCCGGCTTGAGCAGATGCACGCCCGCCGTGACGATGGTCTGGCCCGGCGACAGGCCGTGGCGCACCTCGATCAGGTTGCCCTGCGCCGCGCCCAGCGTCACGGGCACGGGCTTGACCGTGCCGCTGCCGCCCTGGCCGGGCTGATAGATCCACACATGGTTGGCGCCCTTGTCCTGCAGCAGCGCGGTCAGCGGCACGCGGATCGTGGCCGCATCGCCAGTCCGCGTGAACGACACCACGGCCGTCATGCCGATGCGCAGGTCCGCGGGCGGGTTGGGAATGCTGACGCGCGTGGGATAGGTGCGCGTGACCGGATCGGCTGCCGCCGAGATCTCGCGCACCCGGCCGGGCAGGATGCGGTGGGGATCGGACCAGGTATGGATAGACACATCGGTAATGCCGCGCAGCATGTCGACCTGGTCTTCGGGCAGCCCGATGGCCACTTCCTTCTCGGCGGTCTGCGCCACGCGAATCACCGGCTGGCCCGGCGTCACCACCTGACCGACCTCGGTGTCGATGGCCGTCACCACGCCGTCGGCGTCGGCCGTCAGCACGGCGTAGCCGGTCTGGTTCGACTGGTTGCGCAGGCTGGCCTGCGCCTGGTCGAGCCGCGACGCCGCCGAATCGAATGTGGCCTGGCGGCGGTTCAGCTCCGCCGCGCTGATGAAATTCTTGGCGGCCAGTTCCTTGTAGCGCTTCAGATCGGCGGCGGCCAGGTCGCGGTCGGTCTTGGCCGCGTCGTACTGGGCGCGTGCGCCGGATTCGGCCAGCGCCAGGTCGGTAGGATCGAGCCGCGCCAGCGGCTGCCCCTTGCGCACGGTGGCGCCCACGTCGACAAGACGGGCCGAAATCTTGCCACCCACCCGGAAACCGAGCCGGGATTCGATACGCGGGCGTACTTCGCCCGAAAACTCGTAGTCGGTCTTGCCCGCTGCCGGGCTCAGCTGCATGACACGCACCGGCCGCACATCCTCCACGGGCTCGGCCTGCTTGCCACATCCGGCCAGCGCCAGGAGCCCGGCCACGGCCAGCAATCCGATGGCCGTCCGGACCTGCCGGACACGGCTGCGCCCGGCGTACACGGCAGGGCGCGACGTGGAGAGGTCATCAACTTCAGCGGCCGCAACTTCCGGCCTGGCAAAGGGCACTGGCATGGACAAGCGTCTTCGAGTCGGTGAAAAAAGAATGAAGCTGAACTGCGGCCAAGGGGGGCCGGAAGGTGTCTCGCTGGCGCCTCGGATCGGGTGCCTTGCTGCCGCTCTGACCGATTCTCGGAAACTTCGGAAATCGGCTATGGAAATTAATAACTTTGCGGTCAGTAATATAGCGACCGGCCAAGAGTGCGTCAAACGCCGGATGACGAACGGTTGTATTCCGCGACAAAACGCCACGGCGCCGGCGTAGCAAGCGTTTTATGCTTTTTGCATCACATCAGGGCAACCGCATTCGCTGGATGGCCGATGTTAGAATTCGCCGCTTTGGCGCCGCCCCCGCCGCCCCACCAGAAAGAGATTGGCGTGACGCCCGATCAGTATTGCCAGGACAAGGCCGCGAAAAGCGGCTCCAGCTTCTACTACAGCAGCCTGCTCCTCCCCCCGAACGCCGCCGCGCCCTGACGGCCCTGCAGGCCTGGCGCCTGGAACTCGATGCCATCGTTCACGAGAACCATGACGCCGGCGTGGCCCTGCAACGGCTGGACTGGTGGCGGGCAGAACTGCGCCGCCTCTACGAGGGCAGCCAGAATCACCCGGTCAGCCACGCGCTGCAGCCGTTCCTGGCGAGCCTGCCCCAGGCCGAGATGACCCAGGTGCTGGACGGCACGGAAACGGACCTGGCCCAGTCGCGCTATTTCGATGAAGTCGTGCTGGGCCGGTACTGCCGGCAGGTCGGCGGCACGCTTGGCAAGCTGGCGGCGCGGCTGCTCGGCTTTACCGACGAACGCACGCTGGAATCGGCCGAAAAGCTTGGCCTGTCGCAGATGCGCATCCGCATCGTGCGCGAGGTGGGCCACGATGCCCGCCAGGGCCGCGTCTATATTCCGGTGGATACCCTGCAGCGGTTCGAGGTGCCTGTCGCCGACATCATGCAGTCGCGCCATTCGCCGCAGTTCGTCACGATGATGCGCGATCAGGCGGCGCAAGCCCGCACGCTGTACCACGAGGCGCTGGCCCTGCTGCCCCGCGCCGACCGCCGCGCCCAGCGCGCCGCGCTGGCGCTGGCGGCCATCCACCACGCCTTGCTCGACGAGATCGAAGCCAGCGACTTTCAGGTGCTGACCCAGCGCATTGCGCTGACGCCGATGCGCAAGCTGTGGCTGGCCTGGAAGACCTGGTTGCGGAACGGCTGAACCGCGCCGTCCTTTCCTCTGAATCGTTATCCCGAAGTATGGATGCCATGACCACTGCCACGCCCTCCCTTGGCCAGCTGATCCTCGATCGCGCCGACGCCCTTGCCCAGCATTCCGACATGGAAGGCGGCCTGACCTGCGCCTTCCTGACGCCCGCCCACGCCCGGGCGCAGGCACAGCTGGCGCGCTGGATGGAAGACGCCGGCATGACCGTGCGGATCGACGCCATCGGCAACGTGATCGGCCGCTATGCCGCCGATCCGGCCGAGGCCAGCCCCAAGGTGCTGATGACCGGCTCGCACTTCGACACCGTGCGCAACGGCGGACGTTATGACGGACGACTTGGCATCCTGCTGCCGATTGCCGTGGTCGGCGCGCTGCGGGATGCGGGTATCCGCCTGCCCTATCACTTCGAGGTCGTGGCCTTTGCCGAGGAAGAAGGCCTGCGTTTCAAGACCAGCTTCCTGGCCAGCAGCGTGCTGGCGGGCCGCTTCGATCCGGCCCTGCTGGACCGTGTGGACACCGAAGGCGTGTCGATGCGCGACGCGCTGGCGCAGTCCGGCTTCCCGGGCGCCGGCGACCTGGGCGCCCTGCGCGCCGCGGCGGTCGACCCGGCCACGCTGGCCGGTTTTGTCGAAGTCCATATCGAACAGGGCCCGGTCCTGCTCAATCGCGGCCTGCCGCTGGGCGTAGTAACCCAGATCGCCGGCAGCAGCCGCTTTCAGGTTCGCGTGGAGGGCCTGGCCAGCCATGCCGGCACCACGCCGATGGATATGCGGCGCGACGCCGCCACGGGTGCGGCCGAAATGATCCTGCTGGTGGAGCAGCGCTGCGCCCGGGTACCGACCTTGGTCGGCACGGTGGGCCAGTTGCAGGTGCCCAATGGATCGAGCAACGTGATTCCGGCCGCCTGTGTGTTCTCGATGGATATCCGCGCGGGCGAGGACGGCATCCGCGAAGCGGCCATCGCCGATATCGTGGCCGGCATCCAGGCCATTGCTGACCGCCGTTCGCTGCAGGTCAGCGTGGAACGGGTCACGCCGGTCAACAACGCGCCGTGCGCGCGCTGGCTGATGGACCAGTTCGCGGCTGTGCTGAAAAAGCGTGGATTGGAAGCGTTCGAACTGCCGTCGGGGGCGGGGCACGACGCGATGATGATGCAGCGGATCACCGATGTGGCGATGCTGTTCGTGCGCTGCGGCAATGGGGGGATCAGTCACAATCCGGCGGAAACGATCACGGTGGAAGATGCCCAGCAGGCCGCCGAGGTGTTCGTGGACTTCCTGCGGCACTTCCGGACGGCTGGCTGATCAGCCGCCCTGGTACATTTCCTTGCCGATATCGTAAAGGTTTTTGCGCAGCGTCTTGCGCTCGTCGGGCGACAGGCGCTGGCTACCGCCGCGCTGCCCCTGGCGCGCGGCGCGCTCGGCCATGTCGCGCTCGGTCTCGGCACGATCATTGCGGCGAGGTGGCTGACGGTTGCGCTCGGGCGCCGACGGATTGCTGCCCGGACCGGCGGGCGGCTGGCCCTTTGGGTGAAGCAGATGCGCCATGCCCGCCGACTGGGCGAATGCCGGGGCGGGGGCCGCGGTCATCAGCAGGGTCATGCCGGCCAGCCAGACCATCCGCGCGCAAATTGTGCGACGCAGGGTTTGCCCGTGCCGGTTAAGCTTCACTTTCATTGGATAATGGCGGTTTCGACTGGGGCCCCCGGATCGATCTTCAGGATCCCCGGCGGCAGCGCACCGGCATCGCCCCGACGACAGCAAGGCGAATGCCAGTGTCGCGGCTGGAAACAGTACGATGCCCGTGGTGACCGTCAAATTTCCAGTGGCCCGGAAGGCCGTGGGAAAACGGTTTGCGGAGTGTAAATGCACAAAAGGTGCATGCCGCCATACCACGGGGTAAAGTATGTAACGTTTTGTTAAGCCATTTTGAGCGAAAGCGATAGTCGCTAAGATACCGCCATGGAAAATACCAGCCACAAGATTCTCGTCGTGGATGACGACCCGCGCCTGCGCGACCTGCTGCGCCGCTACCTTGGCGAGCAGGGCTTCACGGTCCTCGTGGCGGAAAACGCCACGGCCATGAACAAGCTCTGGCTGCGCGAGCGTTTCGACCTGCTGGTTCTGGACCTGATGATGCCCGGCGAAGATGGGCTTTCCATCTGCCGCCGCCTGCGCGGTGCCAACGACCAGACCCCGATCATCATGCTCACCGCCAAGGGCGAGGACGTGGACCGCATCGTCGGCCTGGAAATGGGCGCCGACGATTATCTGCCCAAGCCTTTCAATCCGCGCGAGCTGATTGCCCGGATTCACGCCGTACTGCGCCGCAAGGGCCCCGCCGAAGTGCCGGGCGCCCCGTCTGAAACCCCCGAAACATTCGCGTTCGGCGATTTCGTGCTGAATCTGGCCACGCGCACGCTGACCAAGAACGACGAGGAAATCACGCTCACCACGGGCGAATTCTCGGTGCTCAAGGTATTCGCCCGCCATCCGCGCCAGCCGCTGTCGCGTGAAAAGCTGATGGAAATGGCGCGCGGCCGCGAGTACGAAGTCTTCGACCGCAGCCTGGACGTGCAGATCTCGCGCCTGCGCAAGCTCATCGAGCCCGATCCGAGCAACCCGCGCTTTATCCAGACGGTCTGGGGCCTGGGCTACGTCTTCATCCCCGATGGCGTGAAGTAAATCCGGTCGACCGCAGCCAGCATCGTGGCGACCGCCCTCGGCCGTACCGCAACGCGGTTCTTCGGTTCGCTTTTCTGGCGAACCTTCATGCTGATCGCCCTTTTGCTGGCGATCTCGCTGGGTATCTGGTTCCAGAGCTACCGGCTCTTCGAACGCGCGCCGCGCGCCCAGCAGATCGCCATGCAGGTGGTCAGCGTGGTCAAGCTCACCCGCGCAGCCCTGCTTTACTCGGACCCGGCCCGGCGCCGGTTCCTGCTGCTCGACCTCGTCCAGAACGAGGGCATCAAGGTCTATCCGCGCGAAAAGGACGACGATTTCGCCGCGCCCACCGCCAACCCGTTCCTGACCCAGCTGGTCCAGCAGGAAATCCGCAGCCGCCTGGGCGAGGACACCGTGCTGGCCACCACGGTGAACGACATTCCCGGCGTGTGGGTCAGCTTCGAGATCGAGGGCGACGACTACTGGGTGGCCATCAGCCCCGAGCGCTTCGAACGCGTGCCGGGCATCCAGTGGCTCTGGTGGAGTATCGCGGCGCTGCTGCTGTCGATCATCGGCGCGGCGTTCATCACGGCCCGCGTCAACTACCCGCTCAAGCGCCTGGCCAATGCCGCAAGGCTGATCGGCTCCGGCGGCGAGGCGCCGCCCCTGCGCGAGCAGGGCGCCAGCGAGGTGGCCCAGGCCAACCGCAGCTTCAACCAGATGGTGCGCGACCTGCGCCAGCTCGACGACGACCGCGTGGTCATGCTCGCCGGCATCTCGCACGACCTGCGCACCCCGCTTACGCGCCTGCGGCTGGAAACGGAGATGTCACCCGTCGACAGCACCACGCGCGATGCGATGATTGCCGACATCGAACAGATGGATGCCATCATCGGCCAGTTCCTGAACTACGCCCGGCCCGGCCAGGAGGTAGTGGAACCGGTGGACCTGTCGACGCTGGTGCAGGAGTCGGTGGGCGTCTATGCCGCCCACGACGACGTACGCGTGCATGTGCGGTCGAACGGCCCGGTCATGGCCGTGGCCAACCGCATGGAGATCCAGCGCATCCTGGACAACCTCGTCGAAAACGCGCGCCGCTATGCCAAGGACGAGGAATCCGGCATGGCCGAGGTGGAAATCTCCACGCGCGTGGAAGACAAGGAAGCGGTGCTGGTGGTGGCCGACAGCGGCCCCGGCGTGCCCAACGAGCAGCTGTCGCTGCTGACCCGGCCGTTCTACCGGCTCGACAGCGCGCGCAGCGAGGCCAAGGGCGCCGGCCTGGGCATGTCGATCGTCAACCGCATCCTGCAGCGCAACGGCGGCCGCCTGATCCTGGCCAACCGCCCCGCCCCCAAATCGGGCCTGGTGGTCTGCGCGCGTTTCCGTCGCGCCTGAGCCGATCCGGTCCCCACCGGCACGGCCCACGTGCGCCGGACGGCCCGCATGTCCCGCATGCGGCGCATTGACAGGTTTTCTTCAGCATTTGATAGGCATTTGAAAGGTCGCTGACAGGGGAATGACAGCGACATTGCGCACACTTCAGGCCATCGACAGGCCGATGCATACAACGGCATCCGCAGTCATGGCGCCGCCTGCCGCACTACCCCTCCCGCCATGGCTGATAACGATCGACAACATGCCGCACGGCCCCACGTGCGGCGACCGAGAGACAGCCATGTCAAGCTCCAGCACCACCCCCCAGCACGGTTTCCGTACCGTGTTCCGCGTCGTCAGCGGCAACTTCCTCGAAATGTACGATTTCATGGTGTACGGCTTCTACGCCGCCGCCATCGCGCGTACGTTCTTCCCCTCTGGCGATGAGTTCGCATCGCTGATGCTGTCGTTGGCCACGTTCGGTGCCGGCTTCCTGATGCGACCGCTCGGCGCGATCGTGCTGGGAGCCTACATCGACCATCACGGCCGCCGCAAGGGCCTGATCGTCACGCTGGTGCTGATGGCACTGGGCACGCTGCTGATTGCGCTCGTGCCCGGCTATGCATCGATCGGCATGGCCGCGCCGCTGCTGGTGCTGTTCGGGCGCCTGCTGCAGGGTTTCTCGGCTGGCGTGGAGCTGGGCGGCGTGTCGGTGTACCTGTCCGAGATCGCCAAGCCAGGCCAGAAGGGTTTCTACGTGGCGTGGCAATCGGCCAGCCAGCAGGTGGCGGTGATCTTCGCGGGTCTGCTCGGCGTGCTCCTGCATGCCACGCTGGCGCCCGCGCAGATGGATAGCTGGGGCTGGCGCGTGCCGTTCCTGATCGGCTGCCTGATCGTGCCGTTCCTGTTCCTGATCCGCCGCTCGCTCGAGGAGACCGAGGAATTTCGCACGCGCAAGCATCGTCCGTCGATCAACGAGATCTACCGGTCGATGCTGGAAAACTGGCGCATCATCGTCATCGGCTGCCTGATGGTGGTGATGACCACGGTCTCGTTCTACATGATCACGGCCTACACGCCGACGTTCGGCAAGACGGTGCTCAAGCTCGACGACGTGGACAACCTGATCGTCACGATGTGCGTGGGCCTGTCGAACTTCATCTGGCTGCCGCTGATGGGCGCGGTGTCCGACCGCATCGGCCGCAAGCCGCTGCTGGTGTTCTTCACCATTGCCACGCTGGTCACGGCCTACCCGGCCGTGTCGTGGCTGGTGGCGGCGCCTTCGTTCGAGCGCCTGCTGATGGTGGAACTGTGGCTGTCGTTCCTGTACGGCAGCTACAACGGTGCGATGGTCGTCACCTTGACCGAAGTCATGCCGCCCGCCGTGCGCACCGCCGGCTTCTCGCTGGCCTACAGCCTGGCGACGGCCCTGTTCGGCGGCTTTACGCCGGCCATCTCGACGTACCTGATCCACAGCACGGGCAACAAGGCGGCCCCCGGCCTCTGGCTGATGTTCGCCGCGGCCTGCGGCCTGGTCGCCACGCTGGTCATCTTCCGCACCCGACGCGACCAGACAGCGCTGCGCACCGCCTGATTTTCGGTCCAACCCTGCGGTCCGGCCTGCCGGGCCCGGCGGCCGGCCCACGGCGCGCCGCCTTCATGTGCCTGACACGTTCGCGTGGCAAGTATGTGAGGCGGCGCGTTTGCTTTCCTTTTCGGACAGCCGTCGCGGTTTTGCGCGCATGGCATACTTGCGACTCAATTCGATTCGCGCGAGGCGCCACCTATCGGCCCGGTTAAGAAAACCAATTGGCCTTGGTGCGCGCAAATGCCCATACTCACAGCTTTCGTGCAATTACGATTGACATCCAGCTGTTGCGGGAACCGAATCGTCGATTGCAAGCCTCAATCTGTTCAACCGTATCAGGAGAAGTCAATGAAGACCGTTGGTGAAAAGCTCGAAGCCTTCAGCATCGTTGGTGTCAAGCCGGGTTTCAACAACCACGAAGAGAATGGCCAGTCGGCTTTCGAAGACATCACCGAAAAGTCGTTCGAAGGCAAGTGGAAGATCATCTACTTCTACCCGAAGGACTTCACCTTCGTGTGCCCGACCGAAATCGTGGCATTCGCCAAGCTGAACAACGACTTCGCCGATCGCGACGCGATCGTGCTGGGCGGCTCGACCGACAACGAATTCGTGAAGCTGGCATGGCGCCGTGAACACAAGGACCTGAACAAGCTGAACCAGTGGCAATTCGCCGATGTGACCGGCTCGCTGGTGGACCAGCTGGGCGTGCGTGACCGCGCCGCTGGCGTGGCCCTGCGTGCAACGTTCATCGTCGATCCGGACAATGTGATCCAGCACGTTTCGGTGAACAACCTGAACGTCGGCCGCAACCCGGAAGAAGTCCTGCGTATCCTGGACGGTCTGCAAACGGACGAACTGTGCCCGTGCAACCGCGCTGTCGGCGGCGCCACGCTGTAATTGGCCCTGCCCGCCAGTCACCTTGCGTGACCCGGCACGTCGCATGGAAGGGCCAGGCGCCCTTCCATGTCGAAACCCGCTATGTGCGGGTTTTTTGAGCCCTCGTCGATAGGAGAAATAAATGGAATTCCTCAGCACGATTAAGAATGCAATCCCCGATTACGCCAAGGACATCCGCCTGAACGTGGATGGCACGATTGCGCGTTCGTCGCTGGAAGGCAACGATGCCGTGGGCGTGGCCCTGGCCGCAGCCTTTGCCGCCAAGAGCAAGCTGATCATCGATGCGATCCGCGGCGCGAACGTGCTGTCGCCCGAGGAAGTCAACGCCGCGCAAACCGCCGCCGCGCTGATGGGCATGAACAACATCTGGTATCCGTACGTCGAGATGGCCGAAGACCCGGATCTGGCCAGCCAGCCCGCCGGTCTGCGCATGAACGCCTACGCTACCCATGGTGGTGTGGACAAGCGCCGCTTCGAGATGTACGCCCTGGCAGCGTCCATCATCGGCAAGTGCCATTTCTGCGTGAAGTCGCACTACCATCTGCTGAAGAACGAACAGGGTATGAGCGCCCAGCAGCTGCGTGACGTAGGCCGCATCGCCGCCGTGATCGGCGCCGCCGCCAATGTGATTTCGGCGGAATAAGCGTCGAAACGGCGCGAAAGCCGCGCCGGGGCACGCCAGAGCGCAGCCGGACGCCACACGGGCGGACACTGAAAGGTGCCCGCCCGTGTTCTTTCTGGCGATTCGCGATGGGTCAATCGGTATTGTCCGACATCGGATACAGCCATCCAACCCGATGCATTTGTGCATGGCGCGGCCTACAATCGACGAAAGGTCACGAAACAAGCCGTTGCCATGAGCACCTTGCCTTCACCCAATTCACCGCGCTTCCGCTTCCGGCTGGCCGCGGTACACGACTGGGGCGATATCGCCGCGGTCACACAGCAGGCCTACGGGCAATATGAGCTCGAGATCATGGAGGATTGCCGGGCGTCGTTCCAGCGCGGCATGAAGGCCGTGATGGCGGCCAAGGACAATCCCGACATGGAGTGGTGGGTAGCAGAAACTGACCATGGCATCAGCGGTGCCGTGCTGTTCTGCCATCCTGGCGCCACGCTGACGGCGCTGGACGATTCCACGATCACGCTGACACAGCCGGAAGCGCGGCTGCTTTCGGTCAACCCGCAGGCGCGCGGGCTTGGGCTGGGCAAGCGGCTGATGCAGATCTGCATCCAGCGCGCCCGCGACATCGGCGCCCAGACGCTGATTTGCCGCACCATGCCCGAAATGGATTCCGCCATCAAACTCTGCGAGCAGATGGGCTTCCAGAGGCGGACGGAAGCCGGATCGCGCCACGGGGCCATGGCGCGGCTGATCGACTTCGCCTATCCGATCAAGGCCGAAGAGACGGCGGCACCGTCGCCGCCAGCCTGAGCCCTCGGGCGTATCAGTCCTGCACGTCGGCGGTGCGGCGGTAGATCAGCACCGCCGCCTGGGCGACGATGCCCTCTTCCTTGCCTTCGAACCCCAGCTTTTCGTTGGTCTTGGCCTTCACGTTGCAATGCGTGACGGGCAGGCCCAGGTCTTCAGCCAGGTTGGCTACCATGCCGCCGATATGCGGCGCCAGCTTCGGCTTCTGCGCGATCACGGTGGCATCGACGTTGCCGATCTCGAAGCCGGCGGCACGCACGCGGCGGGCAGCCTCGCGCAGCAGCACGCGGCTGTCGGCGCCCTTGAAATCGGGGTCGGTATCGGGGAAATGGCGGCCAATGTCGCCCAGCGCCGCGGCGCCAAACAGCGCGTCGGTCACGGCGTGCAGCAGCGCGTCGGCATCGGAATGGCCCAGCAGGCCACGGTCGTGCGGGATGTCGACGCCACCGAGAATCAGCTTGCGGCCCGGCACCAGCGCGTGCACGTCATAGCCCTGTCCTACGCGAAAATCGAACGGATTCAAAACGACTCCTTGCAAAAATGGTTCAGGACGGTCAGGACGCAGCCTGACCCGTGCGCAACAGCACGTCGGCCAGCGCAAAGTCCTCGGGGTACGTCACCTTGAAATTGCGCAGCGAGCCGTTGACCAGGCGCGGATGCAGGCCCAGCCGCTCGATGGCGCTGGCTTCGTCGGTGACCACGGCACCGGCGGCCATGGCATCTTCCAGCGCATGGCGCAACACACCGATGCGGAACATTTGTGGTGTTTGCGCCTGCCACAGGCCATCGCGCGGCACGGTGCCGCCGATGCGCGCGCCGGCATCGGCACGCTTGAGGGTATCAGGCACCGGCACCGCCAGGATGCCGCCAATCGGCTCGCTGGCCGAATCGTCCGATTCCACGGCCCGCACCAGCGTATCGATCATGGCGGCGGTCAGCCCCGGCCGCGCGGCATCGTGGACCAGCACCCAGTCGGTGTCCGCGGCGCCCAGCGTGACCAGGTGATGCAGGCCGGCCAGCACGGAAGCGTGGCGCGAGTCCCCGCCCACGAACGCGGTATCGAAGCGCAGGCCGGCAAAGGCCTGGGCGCCGAACCGTGACTCCAGCGGCATGTCGTCGGGCGCCAGTACCAGCGCCGTGGCGCTGATGGCCTCGCTGGCGGAAAACGCCGCCAGGGCGTACCAGAGCATCGGCCGGCCGGCCACGGTCTGGTATTGCTTCTGCACGGTGCCGCCGGCACGGCTGCCGGTGCCGGCACAGGGAATCAGGGCGAATCGACGATCGGACACGGGTTTCTGAGGGACCTTTGAATATTTGGCGCGGCCAGCGGGCCGGCCGGAGCGCATTCTATAATACGGCCCTCGCCCGCCGCCATGAATCCTGCCATGGCAAGGCTGGCATGACAGACACCCCTGCCCGTGGCATGCCTTTCGCATGTGCCGGCGGGGTGCTGCCGTTTTTGCGCCCACTGCTGCCAATGCCTGACAACGCTACCGCATTCCCCTTCGCCACCCTGCCGCTGGTCAAGCCTGGCATGCGCCATGCCGTGACCGGCCTGACCGGATCCGCCGATGCCCTGGCGGTAGCCGCCTACGCACGCCAGCATCGCGGCAGCGTGCCGATGCTGGCCGTGATCTGCGCCAACGCCATGGACGCGCAACGGCTGGCCGAGGAAATCCCGTGGTTCGCGCCCGAACTGCGCGTGCGCCTGCTGCCCGATTGGGAAACGCTGCCCTACGACAGCTTCTCGCCGCACCAGGACCTGGTATCGGAACGCCTGGCCACGCTGCACGACATCCAGGGCGGCCAGTGCGACGTGATGATCGTGCCGGCATCGACCGCGCTCTACCGGCTGGCGCCGCCGTCGTTCCTGGCCGCGTACACGTTCTTCTTCAAGCAGGGCGAAAAGCTGGACGAGGCCGCGCTCAAGGCCCAGTTCACGCTGGCCGGCTACGAGCATGTGAGCGCGGTGATGCGGCCGGGCGAATACAGTGTGCGCGGCGGCCTGATCGACCTGTATCCGATGGGCTCGGCCCTGCCGTACCGGATCGACCTGTTCGGCGACGAAATCGAGACCATCCGCGCGTTCGATCCCGATTCGCAACGCAGCCTCTACCCGGTCAAGGAAGTGCGCCTGCTGCCGGGCCGCGAGTTTCCGCTGGACGAGCCGGCGCGTACCGCCTTCCGGGGCCGCTGGCGCGAGGTGTTCGAGGGCGATCCGACCAAATCGCCGATCTACAAGGACATCGGCAACGGCGTGCCGTCGGCCGGCATCGAGTATTACCTGCCGCTGTTTTTTGAAGAAAGTGCCACGCTGTTCGACTACCTGCCCGCCGGCACGCAGCTGGCGTTCGCAGGCCAGATCGACGAAGCCATCCGCCGCTTCTGGGCGGACACCACGCAGCGCTACACGTTCATGCGGCATGACCGCGAACGGCCGCTGCTGCCCCCGGCCGACCTGTTCCTTTCCGAGGAACAGTTCTTCATCGGTGCCAAGCCATTGGCCCGGCTGGTGCTGCACCGCGAGGCCGTGGCGGCCGAGGCGCCTGTGTTCTCGGCCAGCCTGCCCGATGTATCGGTCAACCGCCGCGCCGAAGACCCGCTGGTCAACCTGGAATCGCTGCTGCTGAACAAGGCCACGCGCGTGCTGATGTGCGCCGACTCGGCCGGCCGCCGCGAAACGCTGATGCAGCTGTTCGCGGAAAGCGGCCTGCGCCCGATGGTGGTCGAAGACTTCGCGGCCTTCCTGGCCGGCGACTCGCATTTCTCGATCGTGGTGGCGCCGCTGCAGAGCGGCTTCGCCCTGCCTGCCGCCCAGTTCGCGTTCGTCACCGAGAACGAACTGTACGCCGGCACCACGCGCCGCGCGGGACGCCGCAAGCAGGAGCAGGCCAGCACTGTCGATGCCATGGTGCGCGACCTGGCCGAACTCAAGATCGGCGACCCCGTGGTGCACAGCGAGCACGGCATCGGCCGGTACCAGGGCCTGGTGACGCTGGACATGGGTCAGGGGACGAGGAATTCCTGCACCTGGACTACGACAAGGGCAGCAAGCTCTATGTGCCCGTGCACCAGCTGCATGTGATCTCCCGCTATTCGGGCGCCGATCCGGACACCGCGCCGCTGCACTCGCTGGGCACCGGCCAGTGGGACAAGGCCAAGCGTCGCGCCGCGCAGCAGATCCGCGATACCGCCGCCGAGCTGCTGAACCTGTACGCGCGCCGGGCGCTGCGCCAGGGCTTTGCCTTCCCGCTGCAGCCCAAGGACTACGAAACCTTCGCCGAAAGCTTCGGTTTCGAAGAGACGCCGGACCAGGCAGCCGCTATTTCCGCCGTGATCGCCGACATGACATCGGGCAAGCCGATGGACCGCCTGGTCTGCGGCGACGTGGGCTTCGGCAAGACCGAGGTTGCCCTGCGCGCGGCGTTCGTGGCCGTGCTGGGCGGCAAGCAGGTGGCGATGCTGGCGCCCACCACGCTGCTGGCCGAGCAGCATTTCCAGACGCTGTCCGATCGCTTTGCCGAATGGCCGGTGCGGATCGTGGAACTGTCGCGCTTCAAGACGAAGAAGGAAATCGACGCCGCGATCAAGCAGATCAACGACGGCACGGTGGACATCGTCATCGGCACCCACAAGCTGCTGTCCGACGAGGTGAAGTTCCAGCGGCTGGGCCTGGTCATCATCGACGAGGAACACCGCTTTGGCGTGCGCCAGAAGGAAGCGCTGAAGACGCTGCGGGCCGAGGTGGACGTGCTGACGCTGACCGCCACCCCCATCCCGCGTACGCTGGGCATGGCGCTGGAGGGCCTGCGCGACTTCTCGGTCATCGCCACGGCCCCGCAGAAGCGGCTGGCCATCAAGACGTTCGTGCGACGCGAGGAAGACGGCGTGATCCGCGAGGCCATCCTGCGCGAGCTCAAGCGCGGCGGCCAGGTCTACTTCCTGCACAACGAGGTGGAGACCATCGAAAACAAGCGTGCCCGGCTGGCCGAACTGGTGCCCGAGGCGCGGATCGCGGTGGCCCATGGCCAGATGCACGAGCGCGAGCTGGAACGCGTGATGCGCGATTTCGTGGCCCGCCGCGACAACATCTTGCTGTGCACGACGATCATCGAGACCGGCATCGACGTGCCCACGGCCAACACGATCCTGATCCATCGCGCCGACCGCTTTGGCCTGGCCCAGTTGCACCAGCTGCGCGGCCGCGTGGGCCGTAGCCACCACCAGGCCTATGCCTACCTGCTGGTGCACGACACCGATGGCCTGACCAAGCAGGCGCAGCGCCGGCTGGAGGCCATCCAGCAGATGGAGGAACTGGGCGCGGGCTTCTACCTGGCCATGCACGACCTGGAAATCCGCGGCGCGGGCGAGGTGCTGGGCGACAAGCAGTCGGGCGAGATCCACGAGATCGGCTTCCAGCTCTACACGGATATGCTCAACGCGGCAGTGAAATCGCTGAAGGCCGGCAAGGAGCCCGACCTGATGGCGCCGCTGGCGGCCACCACCGAGATCAACCTGGGCACGCCCGCCCTGCTGCCGAACGATTATTGCGCCGACGTGCACGAGCGGCTGTCGCTCTACAAGCGCCTGGCCAACTGCGAGACCGGCGAACGCGTGGACGATATCCAGGAAGAGCTGATCGACCGCTTCGGCCGCCTGCCGGCGCAGGCCCAGGCGCTGATCGAGACGCACCGGCTGCGCATTGCCGCCGCGCCGCTGGGCGTGCGCAAGATCGACGCCGGCGAGGCCACGGTGAGCATGCAGTTCGTGCCGAACCCGCCCATCGACGCCATCCGGATCATCGACCTCGTGCAGAAGAACAAGCACATCAAGCTGGCCGGGCAGGACAAGCTGCGCATCGAAGCCAAGATGCCCGACGTGGGCGCGCGCGCCCAGACCATCAAGCACACGCTGCGGCAACTGGCCTGACCGTGCCGACAGGTGTACGATCCCATTCTTGACGAATCAACGTTTTCCCGACCCATGCAAGCTGCCGCCGACAACCGAAACGCCCCCGCCACCAGCGACACCCCGCCGCGCGGCAGCGCGCTGGAATGGACCCAGCGCCTGGTGTCGTTCGATACCACGTCGCGCCACTCGAACCTGGGCCTGATCGAGTCCGTACGCGACCATTTCCTGGCCAAGGGCCTGCGTCCGCATCTGAGCTACAACCCGCAGGGCGACAAGGCCAACCTGTTCGTCACGGTCCCGGCCGCGAACGGTGCCACCGACGGCGGCATCGTGCTGTCGGGCCACACCGACGTGGTGCCCGTGGACGGCCAGAACTGGACCACCGACCCGTTCAAGCCGGTCATCCGCGACGGCAAGCTCTATGGCCGCGGCACGTGCGACATGAAGGGTTTCATCGGCACCAGCCTGGCGCTGCTGCCGACCATCCTCGAAGCCAGGCTGCGCGAGCCGGTGCACTACGCACTGTCGTTCGACGAGGAAATCGGCTGCATGGGCGCGCCCTACCTTCTGGCGGAACTGCGAGATCGCGGCGTGACGCCGGCGGGCTGCATCGTGGGCGAGCCCACCAGCATGCGCGTGATCGTGGCCCACAAGGGCATCAACGCCTACCGCTGCTGCGTGAAGGGCCAGGCCGCGCATTCGTCGCTGACGCCGAAGGGCGTGAACGCCATCGAGTATGCGGCGCGCCTGATCTGCTACATCCGCGACATCGCCGACGAGTTCAAAGCCAACGGGCCGTACGACCAGGCTTTCGACGTGCCGTTCACGACGGCCTCCACCGGCACGATCCATGGCGGCATCGCGCTGAACACGATCCCGGCCGAATGCGAGTTCGTGTTCGAGTTCCGCAACCTGCCCGGCGTGGACCCCGAAGCAATCCTGGCACGCATCCAGCAATACGTGACCGACGTGCTGGTGCCGAAGATGCGCGCCGAGCATGTGGACGCGGGCATGGCGATCAGCAAGATTGCCGCCGCCCCGTCGCTGGACGCCGCCGAATCCGACGCCATCACCCAGCTCGTGCGCGCACTGACCGCCGACCGCGAGACCAACAAGGTGGCCTACGGCACCGAAGCCGGCCTGTTCCAGCGCGCGGGCATTCCGGCCGTAGTGTGCGGTCCCGGCGATATCCAGCAGGCTCACAAGCCTGACGAATTCGTGGCACTGGACCAGCTCGCCGCCAGCGAGGCGTTCCTGCACAAGGTGGTCGACAGCCTGCGCGTGGCCTGAGCCGCCCCGCCGGGGGCGCTGCGGGGGCTGGGGCGAAGTACAATACCGCCCTTTCCCGCATCGCCCGGATTCCTGCCGTCATGCCCCTGATTCTCCAAAGCCTGTCCCCGCTGTCCGCCGCCGACCTGGACGCCGTGCGCACGGTGGCCAACGCCCCCGACCTGGCGCTCCGCACCGACAACGTAGCCGCCGCCGAGCAGTGCAATCCGCTGACGCCGGCGCTGCGCGACGCCCTGGACGACGTGTGCGGCGAACGCGGCATCGACTGGGCCGTGGTACCCGCTGGCCGCAAGCTGTCGGACTTCCGCCTGGTGGCGATGGACATGGATTCCACGCTGATCACGATCGAGTGCATCGACGAGATCGCCGACTTCTGCGGGCTCAAGGCCGAGGTCTCGGCCATTACGGAAGCCGCGATGCGCGGCGAAATCACCGATTTCAACGAAAGCCTGCGCCGCCGCGTGGCGCTGCTGAAGGGGCTGGACGCCAGCGTGCTCGACCGCGTCTACGCGGAACGGTTGAAGCTGTCGCCGGGCGCCGAGCGCATGTTGCAGACCATCCAGGCGCTTGGCATGAAGACGCTGCTGGTATCGGGCGGTTTCGTCCATTTCACGGACCAGCTCAAGCCGCGCCTGAAACTCGATTTCACGCGTGCCAATACGCTGGAAATCGTCGACGGCAAGCTGACCGGCAACGTGGTGGGGGAAATCGTCAACGCCGACGTCAAGGCCCGCACGGTGCGCGAAGTCTGCGAGCAGATCGGCGCGGATCCTTCCCAGGCCATCGTGATGGGTGACGGTTCCAACGACCTCAAGATGATGGCTGTGGCGGGCCTGTCGGTGGCCTTCCGGGCCAAACCCGTGGTTCGTGCGCAAGCCAGCGTCGCGTTCAATCACGTCGGCCTGGACGGCCTGCTGAACCTGTTCCCGCACTGATCGCCCCTGCCGGGCACCCGTTCGCGGTGCCCGCACCTGCCTCCGGCAACGCCGGGCGGCATTCCGCGCACGTTTTGCTGCGCCTGTCACATTACATTTGCGTCATCCGCATTTCGGTCACAGTCATACCACATGGCGACATAACGCCTTGATTTCCTTGTGAAATCAAATGCGAATCATTATTATTATTCCTTTCACGTAACACCGTCCCCCCGGTTGCTCGACGCATGCAAGCGTTAGCCATACTCCTATCCCTGGCCGCCGCCGCGTGCCTCTATCTTTCCGCGCCGAACCAGGTGCTGTGCGTCGATGCCGACAACAACGGCCGCGCCCCGCTGCCGCCCCGGCTGCTGTTCTGGCTGGGTATTGTCCTGGCCATCGCCGGTACCTGGATCATGAGCGTCCCCGAAGGCTGGCCCGTGGCCATTGCCGCCACGCTGGTCACGCTGACCTGCTTCCTGTCCGCCTGGCCTTTCATCGGCACCTGGATCCACCACAAGCGCTACGACGACATGCCGGGCGAAGGGAGCGCGTCATGATCGGTACCAAATGGCTCGCGGGCGGGCTGCTCGGCCTGCCGCTGGCTGTCGCCCTGTGCACGCTGGGCATCTTGTGGCTGCCTGGTGGCTGGGAAGGCGGCGTGGTGATCGCCACCGTGCTCGGTTTTGTCCTGTGGGTCGCCATCATCAGCCTGAGCCTGCTGTTCCAGACCAGCCGCGCCGCGTGGCTGTGGCTGATCGGCGGCAATCTGGTTTGCTACGGCATCCTGTGGACGGTCCGCCTCATGCACGCGATGCCACCGGCGTCGACGCTGTCGGCCGTATCTGGTCACTGATCCGGCCACTGACCCGGCCATCGAGACTTACGCATGAAAGCCAATACCCTGCGCGTTTTCAATACGCTCCATACCTGGGTCGGCCTGATGGCCGGCTGGGCGCTGTTCATCGCCTTCTTCGCAGGCGCGATCACGGTCTTCCACCACGAACTGCATGTCTGGCAGAACCCGGCGCGCCTGGAAGGCCATCACGGCACCGAGGTCCAGGTGGACGGCCCCGCCATCGACGCATTCGTGCAGAAGCTGGTCGCGGTGCATCCGGACGCGGCCAACAGCGTCTACGTGGGCCTGCCCAGCAAGGAAGAGCCGGACTTCAACGCCTACTGGCAGGACAAGGCCGGCGAATGGCACACGATGAACGGCGAGCGCCTGAATGGCGACAAGGCGGCGCAGAACAACACGTCGCTCGACCACGTGACCGGCGAGCTGTCGGCGTTCCTGAATGCGCTGCACTACTCGCTCGGCCTGGGCCTCAATGGCATGTACTTCATGGGGATCATCTCCGTGCTGTACGGCCTGGCGCTGGTATCGGGCGTGATCCTGCACCTGCCCCGCCTGAAGAAAGACCTGTTCGCGGTGCGTCCGGGCCGCAACCTGAAGCGCTTCTGGATGGACACCCACAACGTGCTGGGCCTGTTCAGCCTGCCCTTCCACCTGATCTTTGCCATCACCGGCGCGTTCTTTTGCCTGTCGCTGATCATGGTGATGGTCTTCAACGCGCTGACGTTCGACGGCAAGCTTTTCGAAGTGGTGCCGCGCGTCACGGCTGCCACGCCCGAAGTGACTGCAGCGGGCCGTGCATCGCCGACGATGACGTCGGCCCAGTTGCTGGCCATCGCCCGCGAGCATGGCGGCGAGGGCTTCACGCCCAACGCCATCCGCTTCCAGCGCTACGGCGACGCCAATGCCGTGGCCGAAGTACGAGGCGACAGCGCGCGTGCCCTGGGCAACGGCGGCGGGGTGGGCATCCACGCGGCGGCCAATGAGCCGAACGCCGGCCAGTTGATCGCCAACCAGACGGCTGGGGCTCGTGACACCAATCACATGGTCTACAGCGCCATGTTCGCGCTGCACTACGGCACCTACGGCGATCTGGCAGTACGGTTTGTGTACCTTGTCGCCGGGCTGGCCGGGGCTTTCCTGTTCTATTCGGGCAACCTCCTGTGGATCGAAACGCGCCGCAAATCGCGCCATGCCGAACAGCCGCGCGTGCACAAGCTGCTGGCCCAGGCCACGGTCGGCGTTTGCATCGGTACCTGTATCGGCGTGGCCCTGTGCTTCCCGGCTGCCCTGATTTGGCCGGAGCGCGCCGTAAGCTATGTCTTCTGGCCGGTATTCGTCCTGGCCGCAGTCTGGGCGCTGGTCCGCCCGCCCATCCGCGCGGCCGTGGAACTGCTCTACGTGGCCGCACTGGCGACGCTGGCCGTACCGCTTTCGAACTGGCTGCTGACGGGCGACCACTTGTTCGCCGCCGCGCTGCATGGCCGTTGGGTCATCGCCGGCTTCGATATTGGCGCCATTGCCATGGCGGTCGGCTACGTCGTACTGGCTCGCGTCACCCAGCGCCGCGCCCGGAATGGTCCCGCCGAGTCGGTTTGGGCGCTGCGTAGCGCCAGCGCCCAGGTTGCCCCGCAGGCAACCATGCGCAAGGCCGACGCTTCCTGACCGGCACGCAAGGCCAGCTTTAACCGCCAGCCCGCAAACAAAGCCCCGCTCAGTTGAATAAACTGGCGGGGCTTTTTGCTGCAGGGCGTCCACAGCTAGCGCAGGCAGGTCTCCATCGCCTGCTTCAGGTCGCCGATCAGGTCGCGCGTGTCTTCCAGGCCGATGTACAGGCGCACCAGTTCCCCGGCGTTCGTCCAGCCTTCCGGCGGCCAGGTACCCGCCGGCCGCATCGTATCAACGTGATACGGCACGGCCAGGCTGTGCGCCCCGCCCCAGGACCAGCCAATGGCAAACAGTTTCAGGGCCTCGACAAACCCATCCACCTGTTCGCGCGAAAAGCGGCTATGCAGGATGATCGAAAACAGCCCGCTGGCACCTGAAAAATCGCGCGACCATTCCACATGGCCTGGGCAATCCGGCAAGGCCGGATGCAATACTCGCGTTACCTCCGGGCGTTGCTTGAGCCACTCGGCAATCTCGCGCGCCGCACGGTCGTGCGCGGCCAGCCGAACCGGCATGCTGGCCAGTCCACGCAGCACCAGGAAGCAGTCGTCCGCCGACACGCCCCAGCCCATGATCATGCGGGTACGCTTGAGACGGTCATGAACCTTGTCGTCCTGCGTGATGACGGCGCCCATCAGTACGTCGCTGCCCCCCGACTGGTACTTCGTCAGCGCCTGCACAGAGATATCGATACCCTTCTCGAACGGCTTGAAATAGACGCCGGCGGACCAGGTATTGTCGATGGCTGTCAGCACGCCGTGCGCCCGCGCGGCCGAGACGATGGCGTCGGTATCGGGCACCTCCATCGTCACGGAACCGGGCGCTTCCATCCAGATCAATCGCGTATTGGGCTGGATCAGCGAAGCGATGCCGGCGCCAATCGACGGATGGTAGTACCGCACCGTCACGCCAAACTCGCGCGCCAACCATTCGCCGTGGTCGCGGTTCGGACCATAGACATTGTCGGGGACCAGCACATCGTCGCCTGTCCGCAGCAAGGCGAAGTACACGAGCGAAATAGCGCCCATGCCCGACGGCAGCAGCAACGTGTGGCGGCCACCCTCGATCTGCGCCAGCTGCTGGCACAGCGTCTCGCTGGTGGGCGTGGCATGCAGGCCATATCGCCAGTACGTCTTGCTGCGATCGCCGTAGGCGCGCAGTTCGGCAAGGTTGCGGAAGACGATCGTCGAACCGCGATAGGTGGGCGTGGAAAAAGAGTCGAAACCCGGCGCGATATCCAGTTCGGGCTGGACCGCAGTGGTCTGGATATAGCGAGGCGGGTTGCGGGACGAGTCGGAGGCAGACACGGCAGATTCCCTGGAAAATTCGGATCAGGCGTCCGAGCTTACCAGCAAATGCCGCGCTCGCCACGCGACGTGGCGCTGACGTCCTACCGGGACTTGCCCGTCGAGATCGAGGACTTTGGTGCAGGCGGTGCGTAAGTGATACCGCTGCTGGGCGTCATGTCGAACGGTGGAATCACCAGATATCCGCCAAACGGGCGAATGAAGAAAGGCAGGACGATGGCCGGATTGTAGGCATCGGTCCAAGTGCCGCGCACTGCACCGTTCCGGTCGATCTGTCCCTCCCAGTTACCGGACACGCGCGTGCCGTCGTCGGACTCTTCCATCAGGAACGTACCGTTGTCCCATTCCCCGGACAGCAGTCGCACACCCTTGCCGTCGCCGATCTGGTATTCGCCCTGCAGGCTGTCCCTTGTATCGGTTTTCGGCGCGATACGCATCCGCACCTGCTTGTCGCCCACGGTGCCAACGTACGTCGGATATTGCGAGTATTCCTGGCGTGGAGATAGCGTATGGATGGGTCCTGTCGACAACGACGCCCCGCGCTTGGCTTCACCTGCGCGGATGGCGTCATTGATGCCGAAACTGCCGCCCTGCCCGCTCCCTGTCGACAAGCTGTCCCCCACCGCCATGGCAGCCGCCGGCAATGCCAGCGCCGCGGAAACGATCATCGGATACAGCAGGTGGGACAGGGTAGGACGGGACAAGACGGCTTCCTCGGCAATGGCGCGTGAGGTGACTTTAAACGCGCTCGAAGATCGCGGCAATCCCCTGACCGCCGCCGATGCACATCGTCACCAGGGCGTAGCGTCCCTGCACGCGCTGGAGCTCATGCACAGCCTTCACGGTGATCAGTGCCCCCGTGGCGCCGATGGGATGGCCCAACGAGATGCCCGAACCATTCGGGTTGACCTTTGCGGGATCCAGCCCCAGAGCCTTCGACACGGCGCAGGCTTGCGCGGCGAACGCTTCGTTGGCCTCGATCACGTCCAGATCTTTGACCGACAGGCCGGCACGCTCGAGCGCAATTTTGGTGGCGGGCACCGGACCGATACCCATCGTCTTGGGATCCACACCGGCATGGCCATAGGACACAAGACGGGCCAGCGGCTTCAAGCCACGACGCTCCGCTTCCGCCCGCTCCATCAGCACCACCGCTGCTGCTGCGTCATTGAGGCCCGACGCGTTGCCAGCCGTAACCGTGCCGTTTTCCTTGGCGAACACCGGCTTGAGCTTGGCCATGTCGTCCATGGTCGCTTCGTGGCGGACGTGTTCGTCAGTATCGAACACGACATCGCCCTTGCGCGACTTCAGCGTGACCGGAACGATCTGGTCCTTGAAATAGCCAGCCTTGATGGCTGCCGATGCCCGGCGATGCGATTCCAGCGCGGTCTCGTCCTGCTGCTGGCGGGAAATATCGTATTCCTTCGCGACATTCTCGGCCGTCACACCCATGTGGATCGCGTGGAACGGGTCGTGCAGCGCGCCCAGCATCATGTCGACGAGCTTGGCGTCGCCCATGCGAGCGCCCCATCGGGCCATCGGCGCCAAGTACGGCGCGCGGCTCATGCTTTCGGCGCCGCCGCCAATGGCAACATCTGCGTCACCCAGCAGAATCGTCTGGGCCGCGCTGACAATCGCCTGCAGGCCGGAGCCGCACAAGCGGTTCACGGTCAGCGCCGGCGCGTTGATCGACACGCCACCGTTCACGGCCGCCACACGGCCCAGGTACATGTCCTTCGGCTCGGTCTGGATGACGTTGCCGAACACGACGTGCCCGACGTCGTCGCCCGACACGTTGGCGCGGGCCAGGGCCTCACGCACCACCAGCGCACCCAGTTCCGTCGGCGCCAGGTCCTTCAGGCTGCCGCCAAAGGTACCAATCGCGGTGCGCACACCGCTGACAACCACCACTTCACGCGTCATGTCTTGTCTCCATGCGTTATGTTGCGGTGCACAGTATAGTCGTCGCCAAGCAAAAGCGAACGACCGTACTTTTACCTAATTGTCTGGACAGGCACACGTGGCCGAAAGTGGAGATCAGGCGATCTCGCCCCACAGGTCGTGGCCGTCTGCGCCCGTGATCTTCACATTGACGAAGTCGCCAGCCTTGAAGCGTTGCGAAGGCTTGGCGGCCGGATCGATGTAAACCAGCCCATCGATTTCGGGGGCGTCGGCGGAGGAACGGCCAATGCCGCCGTCCTGATTCACCTCGTCGACGAGCACCCGCAGGGTCTGTCCCACCTTGCGCTGGAGCCTGCGCGCCGACACTTCTTCGGCCACTTCCATGAATCGCGCACGGCGCTCCTCACGAACTTCATCGGGTAGCGCGCCGGCCAGGTCGTTGGCCGTCGCGCCCTCCACGGGCGAATAGGCGAAGCAACCCACGCGGTCGAGCTCCGCTTCGGCGATGAAATCAAGCAGTGTCTGGAATTCTGCTTCCGTCTCGCCCGGAAAACCGGCGATGAACGTGCTGCGGATGGTCAGCTCAGGGCAGATTTCGCGCCAGGCGCGGATGCGATCCAGCGTCTTCTCGGCGTTGGCCGGACGCTTCATGCGCTTGAGCACATCCGGATGCGCATGCTGAAGTGGCACATCCAGATACGGCAGCACATTCCCGTGATTCATCAGCGGGATAATCTCGTCGACGTGCGGGTACGGATAGACATAATGCAGGCGAACCCATGCGCCATACTGGCTGGCCAGTTCGCCCAGCGCCGCCACCAGTTCGGTCATGCGGGTCTTCAGCGGCCGGCCGGCCCAGAATCCCGTGCGATATTTGACGTCCACGCCATAGGCGCTGGTGTCCTGCGAGATCACCAGCAGTTCCTTCACGCCGGCCTTGAACAGGTTCTCGGCTTCCAGCATCACCTCGGCCACCGGGCGCGATACCAGGTCGCCGCGCATCGACGGGATGATGCAGAACGAGCAGCGATGATTGCAGCCTTCCGAGATCTTCAGATAGGCATAGTGCTTGGGCGTAAGCTTGATGCCGGCAGCCGGCACCAGATCGGTAAACGGGTCGTGCGGCTTCGGCAGATGGGTGTGCACTGCCTGCATGACTTCGCCCAGTGCATGGGGGCCCGTGACCGCCAGCACCTTGGGATGCACCGACGACACGATGTCGTGCCCCGCCGCATCCTTCTTGGCGCCCAGGCAGCCGGTCACGATGACCTTGCCGTTCTCGGTCAACGCCTCGCCAATGGCGTCCAGGCTCTCCTGCACCGCTTCGTCGATAAAGCCGCAGGTATTGACCACCACCAGATCAGCGCCGTCATAGGTGCCGCTGATGGCGTACCCTTCGGCGCGCAGCTGCGTGATGATCTGCTCGGAATCGACCAGGGCCTTGGGGCAACCAAGTGACACAAAGCCGACTTTCGGCGCAGGATTGGACAGATTGATTTCAGACGACATGGGGCACCGCGAATGTGGGGATCTGGGCGCGTCCTACCGTCCCCGGTGGTGCGCCGCGCTGGTCTAGAGGCAACCGGCGAGCCTGCCGGGCGCCGTCATTTGCCATGAAAGGCCGTGATTTTACCCTGAGCAGCGGCTATTGGCGCGTGGACGAACCAAACGGGCAGCAAACCGCTCCGTCACAGCCCGGCCAGGCCGCCTATCCGCTCGATGATCGGTTTCCAGCCGACCGCAAATCCAAGAACGATGCCACCGCCGGATGCCACCCAGAAGACCTTGTTGAGCCGGTCTTTCAAGGCGGAAATCTTGTCATTGCTGGACTGGATGCGTTCCTGCAGATTGTCCTCGACCTCGTCGACCCTGGCGTCAGACTTGTCGAACCGGTCGTCCATCCTGTCGAACCTGGCATCCATCTTGTCGAACCGCTCGTCCATCTTGTCGAACCGTTCATCCATCTTGTCCATTCGGACGTCCATCCGGTCCATCCTGGCGTCGATGGCATCGAACCTGGCGTCCACCCGCTCGAATTTGGCGTCGATCGCATCGAAGCGGGCTTCCATCCGGCTGAACCGTGCTTCCGAACGGGCATCGATCTCTTGCAGGACCCGGGCGATCAACGACTCGCTTTTCGCCTCCGACGCTTCCAGGGCGCGGGTCATGCGGGCCTCCGACTCGCGAATGCGGTCGCTCAGCCGCGCTTCGGTTTCGACGATCTGCTCGCCCAGGCGCCCCTCTGCGGCACCGAGCTCCGCCCGCGTGGCATCGATACGCTCCCCAAGGCCCTGCTGGGCGGCAGACAAGGTGCCGACTTCGCGCTGAATGTGGGCCATGTGCCCGTACACACCGAGCGCGAACTCGAAGACGTTTGTGAAATGCGGCTTTTCGCCATGGTCGGGCGCTAGGCCCCACGCAGCGGCTTGGCTGGACATGGATGTACCTCCAGTTCGGGCCCGATGGCCATTCACGAAGCGCTTGTGCTCGCACTCGCGATGCCAACGGGCGGCGACAGAAACAGGGATCAGAAAGTACCCGGTGCTCAGGGTTCGGCCGATTGGACCACACAAGACCACCGTGGTCATGGCCATTCAGGGAGTGCAACACCAATGTGGCAATTCGCCAGACATTCACAACATCTCGTCGCCACAGCACAACAAAAAAGGCCCTGCATCTTGCAGGGCCTGTCGGCGGCTGGCGGGCGGGACGCTTACTTCTTGTCCTGCTGGTTGAACGGGAACGTGCCGAACATGCTCTTGGCCTGGTTCTGCATCTGCTCCTGCATCTGCACGAACAGGTTCTTGCTCTGCTCGATGTAGTTGCTCATCATCCCCTGCATCATCGGGCCTTGCAGGTTCATGAACTGCGACCACATGTCCGGGCTGAACGCCTCGCCCGAATACAGGCCCTTGGAATTCTCGGCCAGCTTGTTCTGGATGTCGATGAAGGCCTGGATGTTCTTTTCCAGGTAGGTGCCCATCATGCCCTGCATGGCATGGCCGTAGAAACGGATGATCTGCGACAGCATGGCGCTCGAAAACATCGGCACGCCGCCCGTTTCTTCTTCCAGGATGATCTGCAGCAGGATGCTGCGCGTCAGTTCCTCGCCCGACTTTGCATCGACGACCTTGAAGTCCTCGGTATCCATGACCAGCTGCTTGACGTCCGCGAGCGTGATGTAGGTGCTGGTCTGTGTATCGTAGAGCCGGCGATTGGGATATTTCTTGATCAGTCGCTCTGCGCCTTTCTTGGTCGTGGCCATCGGTACCCTATCCTTTTGTCGTCGCTGATGCCGGCGGTTGGCATCCGCTGCTGCGCCTGGTCGCAACGCTGCTGCACCGCATGCGGTGCAGTGCGCAATGGACGCGTCGTCCGGGGCCGGATCGACGCTGCAGGCGCGCAAGATACAACCGGACCAGACCCGTGAGGAGCGCTCCTCTTTGGTGCCGGTTGCGCCATTGCCCTGATTCTATGCTCAAGAAAGCACTATGGAAAGCCGGCAGTGTTTAAGGAAAACCCGCAGCAATCCCGCGCGTATACAAAAGAAAGCCGCCCGCGTGCCGGAAAACACGCGGGCGGCCCTTTTTCCGGGGACAGCTTGCCCGCCCGGATACCCGCTTGTGCACTGCGCTGGATGCGCCGCATCAACGCGGCGCCCCGGCGCGTGACGCGAGGCGTCAGCCCATGTGCAGGCCGCCGTTCAGCGAGAAGTCGGCACCGGTCGAAAAACCGGATTCTTCCGACGCCAGCCACGCGCAGATCGAGGCGATTTCAGCAGGCTCGCCCAGGCGCTTGACCGGAATCGTGCCGACGATCTTGTCCAGCACATCCTGGCGGATGGACTTGACCATGTCCGTGGCGATATAGCCAGGCGACACAGTGTTGACGGTCACGCCCTTGGTAGCCATTTCCTGGGCCAGTGCCATCGTGAAGCCGTGCAGGCCGGCCTTGGCCGTCGAATAGTTCGTCTGGCCGAACTGCCCTTTCTGGCCGTTCACCGACGAAATATTGACGATCCGGCCCCAGCCTCGGTCGGCCATGCCGTCAATCACCTGCTTGGTGACGTTGAACAGCGATGTCAGGTTGGTGTCGATCACGGCGTCCCAGTCGGCGCGCGTCATCTTGCGGAACACCACGTCGCGCGTGATGCCGGCGTTGTTGATCAGCACGTCGACCTCGCCCACTTCGGATTTGACCTTTTCGAAGGCGGTCTTGGTCGAGTCCCAGTCGGCCACGTTGCCCTCGGACGCCACGAACTCGTAGCCGAGTGCGCGTTGCTGTTCGAGCCATTTCTCGCGGCGCGGCGAATTCGGGCCGCAGCCCGCCACCACCTTGAATCCGTCCTTGGCCAGGCGCTGGCAAATCGCGGTTCCGATGCCACCCATGCCGCCGGTCACATATGCAATGCGCTGAGTCATATCCACTCCTAGTTGGCTCGCTCGATCGTTGTTATCGATGCTCAGGTCTGTGTCGATACCGGCGGGCAGACGTTCCTCGGCACGCGCCGCCGGCATACCCCTCCTGCAATCAGCGCTCAACTGCCAGCGCCACCCCCATGCCGCCGCCGATACACAGCGAGGCCAGGCCCTTCTTCGCGTCACGACGCTTCATTTCGTGCAGCAGGGTCACCAGGATCCGGCAGCCCGACGCACCGATGGGGTGGCCGATGGCGATGGCGCCACCATTCACGTTGATCTTCGACTGGTCCCAGCCCATCTGCTGGTGAACGGCCAGCGCCTGCGCGGCGAAGGCTTCGTTGATTTCCATCAGGTCCAGGTCCTTCACTTCCCAGCCGGCGCGCGACAGGCAACGCTTGCTGGCCGGCACCGGGCCCATGCCCATCACGGCCGGATCCACGCCCGCATTGGCATATGCCTTGATCGTGGCCAGCGGCGTCAGGCCCAGTTCCCTGGCCTTGGCCGCCGACATCACCACCACGGCGGCAGCGCCATCGTTCAGGCCCGACGCGTTGGCGGCCGTGACCGTGCCGGCCTTGTCGAAGGCGGGCTTCAGGCCGGCCAGGCTGTCCAGCGTGGCGCCGTGGCGCACGAACTCGTCAGTCTTGAAGGCCACCGGATCGCCCTTGCGCTGCGGAATCAGCACCGGGACGATTTCCTCATCGAACTTGCCGGCCTTCTGGGCGGCCTCGGCCTTGTTCTGCGAACCGACCGCGAACTCGTCCTGGGCTTCGCGGGTGATGCCGTATTCCTTGGCGACGTTTTCCGCCGTGATGCCCATGTGGTACTGGTTGTACACGTCCCACAGGCCGTCAACGATCATCGAGTCCACCAGCTTGGTGTCGCCCATGCGGAAACCGTCGCGCGAGCCCGGCAGCACGTGCGGCGCGGCGCTCATGTTTTCCATGCCCCCTGCCACCACGATCTCGGCTTCGCCTGCGATGATGGCGTTGGCGGCCAGCATCACCGCCTTCAGGCCCGAGCCGCAGACCTTGTTGATGGTCATGGCGGGCACCATGTCCGGCAGGCCAGCCTTGCGCGACGCCTGCCGCGCCGGGTTCTGGCCCGAAGCCGCCGTCAGCACCTGGCCCATGATCACTTCACTCACCTGGTCCGGCTTCACGCCGGCGCGCTCCAGCGCGGCCTTGATCACGATGGCGCCCAGTTCTGGCGCCGGAATCTTCGCCAGGGAGCCGCCGAACTTGCCAACTGCGGTACGGGCTGCGGAAACAATGACGATGTCGGTCATTTGAGGTCCTTTCGAGAAAGCGAATCGCGGATCGGTTCGAACCGGGCTGGCCACCACGGCCAGCCCGCATGGAAATCAGGCGCGCTGACGGACGTAGCGGCCGGGCGCCGGCTCCACCGGCGGGTAATGGGCGTTGCCCAGCGTGTCCGACGCCGCGCGCTTGGCGCCTGCCTGCTTGCCCAGCCAGGTCATCCAGTCGGGCCACCAGCTGCCCGGATGCTCCTGGGCGCCGGCCAGCCATTCGTGGGCCGACTCCGGCAACGCGTCGTTGGTCCAGTGGCTGCGCTTCTTCTTGGCCGGCGGATTGATCACGCCGGCGATATGGCCGGACGCGCCCAGCACGAAGCGAAGCTTGTTGTTCAGCAGCGCGGTCGACGCATAGGCGGCCGACCACGGCACGATATGGTCTTCGCGCGACCCGTAGATATAGGTCGGCACGTCGATCGCCCCCAGGTCCACCGGGGCGTTGCAGACGGTCAGCTTGCCCGGCACCTTGAGTTCATCCTGCAGGTAGGTGTGGCGCAGGTACCAGCAGTACCACGGGCCCGGCAGGTTGGTGGCGTCGCCGTTCCAGAACAGCAGGTCGAACGGCACCGGCGTATTGCCCTTCAGGTAGTTGTCCACCACGTAGTTCCAGACCAGGTCGTTCGGCCGCAGGAACGAGAACGTGTTGGCCAGCTCAATGCCGCGCAGCAAGCCGCACGGCGCACCGGCCGCGCCGCCAAGCGTGGCCTCGCGCAATTGCACATGGGCTTCGTCGACGAACACGTCGAGGATGCCGGTATCGGCGAAATCGAGCAGCGTGGTAAGCAGTGTCAGGCTGGCGGCCGGGCGCTCGCCGCGGGCTGCCAGCACGGACAGCGCCGTGGAGACGATGGTGCCGCCCACGCAGAAGCCCAGCACGTTGATCTGGTCTTCGCCGCTGATATCGCGCGCCACCTCGATCGCGCGGATGGCCGCGTGCTCGATGTAGTCGTCCCACGTGCGCTCCGCCATCGAGGCATCGGGATTGCGCCACGACACCAGGAAGACGGTGTGGCCGTTCTCCACGGCGTGGCACACCAGCGAGCTTTCGGGCTGCAGGTCGAGGATGTAGTACTTGTTGATGCACGGCGGCACCAGCAGCAGCGGGCGCGCGTAGACCTTGTCGGTCAGCGGCTTGTACTGCAGCAGCTGGAAGTACTCGTTCTCGTAGACCACGGCACCTTCTGTCACCGCCACATTGCGGCCCACTTCGAACGCCTTGTCGTCGGTCTGCGAGATCTTGCCGCGCTGCAGGTCTTCCAGCATGTTGCGCACGCCATTGCGCAGCGATTCGCCGCCCGATTCGATCAGGCGTTGCTGGGCGTCGGGATTGGTGGCCAGGAAGTTGGCCGGCGACATGGCATCGACCCATTGCGACACCGCGAAGCGGATGCGCTGGCGCACCTTAGGCTCGGCTTCCACGGCATCGGCCAGTTCCGTCATGGCGCGCGCCGTCAGCAGGTAGAACGCGGCGGTGTAGCGGTATGGCGCATTGTTGCGCCAGGCAGGACTGGCGAAACGGCGATCGGACAAACGTTCGCTGGCGCCACCGTTGCCGTTGCCGGCCGGATTGCCGGTGGCGACCATGGCGCCTTCGCCCATCTCGCGCCAGAGTTCGGCAAAGTCCTTCAGATAGCGCTGCTGGATGTTGCCGAGCTGGTCCGGGGCGATCTTCAGGGGCGCGCCGTTCGCACCACCATTCGGAAACGCCTGCTGGAACGCCTTGGCAAAGGCATCGCCCCCGGGAAAGCCGCCAGGGAATGCACCAGCCAGACCTGCCGGGAAACCGGCCGGCATGTCGCCGTTGGTCTCGGGGGCCCACTGGCGGGACCATTCCAGCCATGCAGCTGGATCGAATGGCCCCGGCGCAAATTGAAACGGTTGGGACTTGTCTTCCTTGCCGGAAGCTGCCGCACCTTTGCCGGTCGCCATGATGTAATCGTCTCTCTGCCTGTCGTAATGGATGACGGGCTCGGGGTAACTGTCTCCCGACCCGCCCCGTATCCGGGTTGCGTCCGCAAGCTGCCCAGGGCGGCTTGGCTCTTACGCTATGCTTGCCGGCGAAACCCTGGAATCGTTCCTCGGTTCCGATACATTTCGAGGCATTGTTGCCTCGCAAAGGAGAGACTGTCAATGCGGAAATCCGCATTGCCATGCAAGGGCCGAATAAGTGAAGCCCGACCTACCGGACGGTAATCCTGGCGCGGGTTACCGGCCCGGTCCATCCCCAATTCGAGAAAGATGAAAGCCTGATGTATATCGTGGCAATTGGCTGGCTCTACGTCGCCCTGATGATGGCCATCACCGAGACCAGCATCGTCGCGGGCGTGGCCACGTTCCTGCTGTACGGGCTGGCTCCGGTGTCGATCGTGATGTACATCATGGGAACGCCGGGGCGCCAGCGCCGGCGCAAGGCACGGGAGGCCGAGGAAGCCCGGCTAACCGCGCCGGCACAGGACGCGCAGGCGGCGCGGATGCCGGACGAGGGCAGCGGCGGCGCCTAGTCGGCCAGCCAGACCAGCGTGGCCATGCGGCCCGTGGTGCGGTCGCGGCGATAGGAAAAGAACCGCCCGGCATCGCTGACGGTGCACGTATCGCCGCCGAACACCTGCGTGCAGCCGACGCGCGCCAGGCGAATGCGTGCCAGTGCATACAGATCGGCCAGGTATTTGCCTGGCGCTCCCGCCACGAACGCGGCTTCGACCGACTCGCGCTCGGCAGGCGTCGCCTGCTGCAGGAAGGCCTCGCGCACCTCGGCACCCACCTCGAAGGCCGTTGGACCGATTGCCGGCCCCAGCCACGCCAGCCACTGCGCCGGCTCGCCAGCGCGCTCGGCCATGCGCGCCAGCGTGGCCTCGATGACCCCGTCGCACAACCCGCGCCAGCCGGCATGCGCGGCGCCCACCACCGTCCCCGCCGTATTGCACAGCAGCACCGGCAGGCAGTCGGCCGTCATGATTGCGCAGACGTGGCCCGGCGTGGCGCTCACGCTGGCATCGGCGCGCGGCACGAGGTTGGCATCCATATCGTCATCGGCGGTGGCCACGCCGCAGCCATGCACCTGCTCGAGCCAGTGCGGCATGGCTGGCAGATGGCTGGCCAGGCGGGCGCGGTTGGCGGCTACCGCAGCGGGGTCGTCGCCGACGTGCGTGCCCAGGTTGAGCCCCCCGGCACTGCCGTCCGCCAGGCCATACGGCCCCGTGCTGACGCCGCCGATCCGCGTGGTCGACAGCGCGCGCACCCGGGCCGGCGCGGGCCAGTCGGGGACGATCCAGGCCGACGCGTCAGTCTTCGTCATCATCGTCGGCCTCCCCCTCGTACCACTCGGGCTCGACCTCGTCCTCGTCGTCCTCTTCCGCATACCGGTCGAAGTCGAGCGCGTCGATCAGCGCCTGCAGGTCTTCGGGCGGCTCGGCCTCCCACGACTTCTTGCGGCCCGTCACCGGGTGCACCAGCCCCAGCCGGTACGCATGCAGGGCCTGGCGCGTGAACGGCACCGGCAGCGGCACGCGCACGGCCGGTCGCTGGCCGCGCTGGGTGGCCTTGTGGTAGACCGGATCCCCCACCAACGGGTGGCCGATCGATTCGAAATGCACGCGGATCTGGTGCGTGCGGCCGGTTTCCAGCTGGCACATCACCATCGACACCTTCGAGCGTCCTAGCGGCACGGTGCCGAGCGTTTCGAAATGGGTCCGCGACGGCTTGCCGCTATTCGTATGCACGATGGCCATGCGCGTGCGCTCGCGCGGATCGCGGCCGATCGGGGCATCGATCGTGCCGTCGTCGGGCGTCTCGCCCCACACCAGGGCGATGTACGAACGTTTGACCGTGCGCGCCTGCAGTTGCCGCACCAGATCGGTCTGCGCGGTCAGCGTGCGCGCCACCACCATCAGGCCGGACGTTTCCTTGTCGAGCCGATGCACGATGCCGGCACGCGGCAGTCGCGCGGCGTGCGGGTCGCGGTGCAGCAGCCCGTTCAGCACCGTGCCGCTCCAGTTGCCCGCGGCCGGATGCACCACCAGGCCTGCCGGCTTGTTGATGACCAGCAGCGCGTCGTCCTCGTACAGCACGTCCAGCGGCACGTCCTCCGCCGTGAATGCCATCGATTCCGGGGCGGCCTGAGGGTGGATCTCGATCTGCTGCCCCATCTGCATCGACGCCTTGGCGCGGCTGGGCTCGCCGTCCACGCGCACGGCGCCGTCCTCGATCCACTGCTGGATGCGGCTGCGCGAAAATTCGCTGAAGTGCCGCGCCAGCAATTTGTCGAGCCGCTCGCCATGGGCCGCGCTATCGACTTCCAGGTACAGTGGCACCAGGTCAGGCGCGGCAGGCGCCGTGGCAGGCACCTCGTCATTGAACTCGCCGCCGGAATCGCCCTCGTCGCCATCGTCGAGAGGGTCGTCGAAGTCTTCGGATTCCTGGTCGGTCACGTCGGCTTTTTCGGTGTGGCGTTCCAGACCGGTTTCGGTCTTGGGGCTTCGGCTATAATGCTTGGCGCTATTTTTTTCATCCGGAACAGGTTGCCCATGCAATTGCAGAGCATCAAACGCGCGAACTGGCGCGCGAAAATTGGAGCGGTTTTGCTTGCAGGCGGCTGCGTCATGCTATCGGCATGCGGCCTGCTGGGAGACCAGCCTGACGAAACCGCCGGCTGGTCGGCCAACAAATTATATTCGGAAGCCAAGGATGCCCTGGATGGCGGCGACTACACGCGCGCCGTCAAGCTGTACGAAAAGCTCGAGGGCCGCTATCCGTTTGGCCGCTACGCACAGCAGGCGCAGATCGATACCGCCTACGCCAGCTACAAGGACGGCGAGACCGCCGCCGCGCTGGCTGCCGTGGACCGCTTCATCCAGCTGCACCCGAGCCACCCGAACATCGATTACGCCTACTACCTCAAGGGCCTGATCAACTTCAACGACAACCTTGGCTGGCTGGGCCGCTTCTCGGGCCAGGATCTCAGCGAACGCGACCCCAAGGCCGCGCGTGCCGCCTACGACGCGTTCCAGACCCTGATCACGCGTTATCCGGAAAGCAAGTACACGCCTGACGCCACGCTGCGCATGCAGTACATCGTCAACGCGCTGGCCCAGCACGAAGTGCACGCCGCACGCTACTACTACCGCCGTGGCGCCTACCTGGCCGCCGTCAACCGCGCCCAGCAGGCGCTCAAGGACTACGATGGCGCGCCGGCCAACGAGGAAGCGCTCTACATCATGGTGCGGTCGTACGATGCGCTGGGCATGAAGGACCTGCGCGACGATGCGGCCCGCGTGATGGAACGTAACTACCCGAACAGCGACTTCGTCAAGTACGGACAGCGCCGCAAGGACAAGTCCTGGTGGGGAAGTGTTCTGAGGTTCTGAGGTTCTGACCCCGCACCGCTTACGCCGCAACGTGAAAAAGCCCGACGCAAGGTCGGGCTTTTTTTCGCTCCTGTCCAAGGTGAACCGCGCGGAACCCCTCAGCTTTTAAGCTTTCTGCTATTTCTATACCGGCTCCGCCCCGCCGCTCTCGTCCCTTCCAGCCCTTCAAGCCCTTCCATGCCCTTCTCGCCGGCCGGCGCACGCAGGCTTTCCAGGAACCGCACCACCGTGTCCGCCTCGCGCGTACGCGTGAACGGCGGCAGGCTTTGCCAGATCTGCCGGCCATAGGGTTTTTCAACCAGCCGCGTGTCGCAGATGGCCAGCACGCCGCGATCCGATTCCGAGCGGATCAGGCGGCCGGCGCCCTGCTTCAGCGTGATGACCGCATGCGGCAGCTGATGGACGGCAAACGGGCTCAGGCCCTTCTTCTGCAGTACTTCCATGCGCGCTGCCAGCACCGGATCGTCGGGGGGTGCGAACGGCAGCTTGTCGATAATGACCAAAGAAAGCGCCTCACCGCGCACATCCACGCCTTCCCAGAAACTCTGGCTGCCAACCAGCACGGCATTGCCGAGCTGCCGGAAGCGGTCGAGCAGTTCTGTCCGGCTGGCCTGACCCTGCACCAGCAGCGGCAGGTTGATGCCCCGCGCGGCAAAAAGGTCGTACAGCATGTCCGACGCTTTCTGCACGGCCCGCAGCGTGGTACAGAGCAGGAAAGTTCGACCGCCAGCCGCCTCGATCAGCGGCAGGGCCTTCTCGACCACGGCTTCGGTGAACTGGGGCGAATTGGGCGCCGGCATGTCGCGCGGCACGTAGAGCAGGCCCTGCTTCGCGTAGTCGAACGGGCTGGGCAGCGTCAGCGACTGATCCTTGTTCAGCCCAAGCTGGGCCGCGTAGTGCGAGAAATTGCCCTTCACCGACAGCGTCGCCGAGGTAAAGACCCAGGCGCGTGGCTGGCCTTCGCGCTGCCGCGTGAAGATCGGCGCGATCGACAGCGGGGTGCGATGCAGTTGCACGGTGTGCGAGAACACTTCCACCCAGCGCACGGTGTCCGGGCCGAACTGGGCGGGCGCCGGCGGTGGTGGCGTTTCCGTGTTGCCTTCGACGGCCGATTCCTCGGAGGGCGCAGCCGTTGCGGCTGCAGGCGGCGTTGCCACGCGGTCGTCGCGCCAGACTTCCAGCTTGTTGGCCAGCTCCACGGCCCGGCGATGGCATTGCTCCAGCGTTTCGGCGCGCTCGGCCTGCGATTCCAGGGCCTCGACAAACCCCGACAGCGCCTCTTCCAGCGCGTCTAGCGTTTCATAGAACGGTTCGGCGGTGCGCGGATCGGCGTCGATCTGCCCCATCGCCATACGTACGTTGTCCCGGCCAAATGCCAGGCGCAGGTCGCGTGCGGCACGCTCCAGGGGCGCCCCGAGCGCCACCCAGTCCACGGCATCGCGGGCGTGCGAGAGCCCTTCGGCCACGGTGTCGCGGGCCAGTTCCAGCAACTGGCTGGTGGATAGCGTTTCGCCAAAGAACAGCGTGGCGGTTTCCGGCAACTGGTGGGCTTCGTCGAAGATCACGGTGTTGGCGGCCGGCAGCAGCTCGGCCATGCCGGTATCGCGCAGCACCACGTCGGCAAAGAACAGGTGATGGTTCACCACCACCACATCGGCCTGCTGCGCCTCCTTGCGGGCGCGCATGACGAAGCATTCCTTGTAGTTCGGGCATTCGCTGCCCAGGCAGTTGTCGCGCGTGGACGTCACCAACTGCCAGACCGGTGCGTTTTCGGGCACGGCGGCCAGTTCGGCCTTGTCGCCGGTGGCCGTGGTCTTGGCAAAGTTGCCGATGTCGCGCAGCCACGCGGCATCCTGTTTCGATGCCAGGCGGCCGTTGGCCTGCGCGCGCTCCAGGTGGTAGTGGCACACGTAGTTGGCACGCCCCTTGAGCAGCGACACAGATACCGGCACGTTCAGCGCGTGGCGAACCGTGGGGATATCGCGCAGGAACAGCTGGTCCTGCAGGTTCTTGGTCCCCGTGGACAGGATCACCTTGCCGCCCCACAGCATGGCCGGCACCAGGTAGGCGAAGGTCTTGCCGGTGCCGGTACCCGCTTCGACGATGACCGTGTCGTTCTGTGCGATGGCACTGGCCACGGCTTCGGCCATCTTCTGCTGCGACGCGCGCGGCCGGTAGCCGGGGATGGCCGTGGCCAGCGTGCCGGTATCGGCGAACATCGTCGCCAGTTGCGCGGCTTGCGAGGCCGCCTGGCTGGCCGATGTGGCAGCCACGGCGTCGCCCGGCGATGCGGCGGGTTCGTGTGCGTCGGGCGCCTCGGCGGCATCGGACAGGAGGTCGTCGGTGGGATCTGGCAAGGTGGGGCTTTCTTCGATGCCCGTGGCCGGCGGGGCCTGCCACGGGGGAATGTCTGTTGCGTGGGCCGCAATTCAGGGCCGAAAAATTCAGGGCCGAAAAATCAGGTCCGCAATCCAGGTCCGGTCATCAGGCCGGCACGTCGGGCTCCAGGTGCAACTGCAGCAAGGTGATTGCATCCTTGAGCTTGAGGCGGCGCTTCTTCAGGCGACGCAACTGCAGTTCGTCATGGGCGGGATCAGCAGATAGCCTGTCGATCAGGAAATCGAGGTCGCGGTGTTCGATCTGCAACTCGATGATCTGCCGCGCCAGCGTGTTGAGATTTTCATCCATGGTGCGCCTTCGTACTCCATGGCGGCAGCCAGCGGCCCCGCCGACCCTGCCAACGAATCAGAAACCGAACGGACTCGGCGCCGAATTCTGGCCGCCCTGCTTCTTTTTTTCTTCGGCTTGTGCACGCCGCGCGTCCAGGTCTTTCTGGCGCTGCACGGCATCCGCCTGCTTCTGCTCGTACGTCTTGACGTTTTCCTGCCGCTGGCGCGCGCTCTCGGCCCCCTTCTGCTGGGCTTCCTTCAGGCGCGCGTTGTAGTCGTCCTGCTTTTTCTGATACGCCTCGGCGTTGGCGGCGCGCTGCGGCGCCTGGCCGGTTGCCTGAGCGTCGCGCAAGGCCTGCTCCTGCTGCTTGCGCTCGAACGCTTCGCGGCTGGCCTGCTCGTTGGCTGCCCGGCCCGGCTGGCCGGCCTCGTATTCGGCACGGCGCAACGCCTGCTCGCGATCGCGCGTGGCGGCCTTGTAGGCGCGCTCGGCATCGCCAACTTCCAGGTCCTTGGCGCGCAGCACGTGCAGCTCGTCGCGCTGGACGTCCTTGGCCTTCTCGATGCAGCTGGTCACCAGGAACTTGCTGTAGCACGCCCGCTCGGCCACTGCGAACCGGTAGTTGGCCCAGGCGCGCGAATCGCCGATGGCCTTGCGCTCGGCCTCGAAATCGCGCGGCTTGCCGGGGTCCGGCGGGATCGGCGCAGAGGTGGTCGGGGATGCAGGCGCGGCGGCAGGTGCCGACGCCTGCGCATGCGCGCCGCCTGGCAGCGCGGCCAGCAGCAGCACGGCCAGCGCCAGCGTGGCAATCGGAAAGGCGGAAAGGGAAACCGGGCGAGCCATGACGGCCGGAAGGGGCTTGACGATCATGCCGCGATTCTAGCATCCGGGGGCACGTGGGATCGCGCCGCCAACCGGGCGGCGGGTGCCGCGCTGGCGCCACCCGCGCAAGCCGCCGAAAAGACAGTGTAAAAGGTGTCTTCCCGTCACCGGAAGGCCGCCGGGCTTGTGGCACAATGCCCCGCTTTCGACTGACTCGTTTTCTCGATGTCCAATCTGCCCGCTTCCGTTCTGCAAAAGATTGTGTCGCTGATCGCGGCCGAACTGTCCGTGCAACCGCGCCAGGTGGCGGCTGCCGTCGACCTGTTGGACGAAGGTGCCACGGTGCCGTTTATCGCCCGCTACCGCAAGGAAGTGACGGGCAACCTGGACGATACGCAACTGCGTAATCTGGAAGAACGCCTGCTGTACCTGCGCGACATGGAAGACCGCCGCGCCACGATCCTGGCGTCGATCGAGGAACAGGGCAAGCTGAGCGACGAACTGCGCGCCGCCATCGAGGGCGCCGAGACCAAGCAGACGCTGGAAGACCTGTACCTGCCCTACAAGCCCAAGCGCCGCACACGCGCCCAGATTGCCCGCGAATGCGGCCTGGAGCCGCTGGCGCAGGCGCTGCTGGCCGATCCCACGCTCGATCCGCAGGCCGAGGCGGCGAAGTACGTCAACGGCAATCCCACCGCCGACGGCGGCGTGCCCGACACCAAGGCCGCGCTGGACGGCGCGCGCGACATCCTGTCCGAGCAATTTGGCGAAACGGCCGAACTGCTGGGCAAGCTGCGCGACCATCTGTGGAACAACGGCGTGGTGTCGTCCACGGTCATGGAAGGCAAGGAAACGGCCGAGGAAGAGAAATTCCGCGATTACTACCAGTACAGCGAGACCATCCGCACCGTGCCGTCGCACCGTGCGCTGGCGCTGTTCCGCGGCCGCAATGCCGGGGTGCTGCTGGTCAAGCTGGGCCTGGGCGAGGAACAGGACGCCATGGTGCCGCACCCGTGCGAAGGCATGATCGCGCGCCATGTCGGCATCGAAAACCGCAACCGTCCGGCCGACAAGTGGCTGTCCGACGTGTGCCGCTGGTGCTGGCGCGTCAAGGTGCAGCCGCACATTGAAACCGAACTGCTGACCCAGCTGCGCGAAACCGCCGAGGGCGAGGCCATCAAGGTGTTTGGCCGCAACCTGCACGAACTGCTGCTGGCCGCGCCGGCCGGCCCGAAGTCCGTGATGGGCATCGACCCGGGCATCCGCACCGGCTGCAAGATTGCCGTGGTTGACAGCACCGGCAAGCTGCTCGATACCGCCACGATCTATCCGCACGAACCGCGCCGCGACTGGAATGGCTCGCTGGCCACGCTGGCCCGCCTGGCAAAGCAGCACAACGTGGCGCTCTGCTCGATCGGCAACGGCACGGCCAGCCGCGAGACCGACAAGCTCGTGCAGGACCTGATGAAGGCGGCCCCGGAACTGAAGCTGACCAAGATCGTGGTCAGCGAGGCCGGCGCGTCGGTGTACTCGGCGTCGGAACTGGCCGCCAAGGAATTCCCGGACCTGGACGTTTCGATCCGTGGCGCGGTGTCGATTGCCCGCCGCCTGCAGGACCCGCTGGCGGAACTGGTCAAGATCGATCCCAAGTCGATCGGCGTGGGCCAGTACCAGCACGACGTGAACCAGCGCGAGCTGGCCCGCGCGCTGGACGCCGTGGTGGAAGACTGCGTGAACGCCGTGGGTGTGGACGTGAACACCGCATCCGCCCCGCTGCTGGCGCGCGTGTCGGGCCTGAACTCGGTGCTGGCGCGCAATATCGTCGAATTCCGAGATGCCAACGGTGCCTTCAGCAATCGTGAATCGCTGAAGAAGGTGCCGCGCCTGGGCGACAAGACGTTCGAGCAGGCCGCCGGCTTCCTGCGCGTCAACACCGGCGACAACCCGCTGGACCGCTCGTCGGTGCACCCGGAAGCCTACCCTGTGGTGCAGAAGATCCTGGATCACATCAAGAAGGGCCTGTCGGACGTGATGGGCAACCGCGAAAGTCTGCGCGGCCTGTCGCCGCAGCAGTTTGCCGACGATCAGTTCGGCGTGCCTACCGTGCGCGACATCCTGACCGAACTGGAAAAGCCCGGCCGCGACCCGCGTCCCGAGTTCAAGACCGCCACTTTCCAGGAAGGCGTGGAAGACGTGAAGGACCTGCAGCCGGGCATGATCCTCGAAGGCGTGGTCACGAACGTGGCGGCCTTCGGTGCATTCGTCGATATCGGCGTGCACCAGGACGGCCTGGTCCACATCTCGGCGCTGTCGACCAAGTTCGTCAAGGACGCGCACGAAGTGGTCAAGGCCGGCCAGATCGTCAAGGTCAAGGTGATGGAGGTGGACGTCAAGCGCAACCGCATCGGCCTGACGATGCGCCTGGACGACGAGCCGGGCCAGCAGGCAGCCCGCACGGGCGGCGGCGACCGTCCGGCCGACCGTGGCCAACGCCCCGGCAATGGCGGCAACCGTGGCGCCGGCAACAACCGCCAGCCCGAGCAGCAAGGCGCGATGGCCGCGGCTTTCGCCAAGCTGAAGCGCTGATGTTGCTCCCCTCTCCCGCATGCGGGAGAGGGGCAAAAACCTGCCTTACCCTCTACCTCAGATCTCCACCTTCGTCCCCAGCTCCACCACGCGGTTGGCCGGGATCGAGAAGAAGTCCGACGGCTTGGCGCCGTTCTGATGCATCCACGCAAAAAGGCGCTCGCGCCACATCGACATCCCGGGCAGCTTTGACGGGATGACCGTCTCGCGCGCGATGAAGAACGACGTCTCCATCAGCTCGAAATGCATGTCGAGCTTGCGCTGGGCCAGGTCGAGCACCCGGTTCACGTCCGGGGTTTCCTTGAAGCCGTACTCCGACGCCAGGATGAACACGCCGCCGCCCAGGTCCTTGCAGGTCAGGCGGTGATCGTCGTCCACGTAGGGATATCGCGCGTGACAAAGCTCAGGAATACCACGCGCTCATGCAGCACGCGGTTGTGCTTGAGATTGTGCAGCAGCGACACCGGCACAGACTCGGTACTGCCGGTCAGGAACACCGCCGTGCCTTCCACGCGATGCGGCGGATGGGCCAGCAGGCCGGCAATGAACGGCTCCAGCGGAATGCCGTCCTCCAGGCTGCGCGCCCGCAGCAGCTTGCGGCCGCTGTGCCAGGTCATCAGCAGGAAGAACGCCGTGCTGCCCATCAGCAGCGGGAACCAGCCGCCCTCGGCCACCTTGAGCAGGTTGGCGGCGAAGAACGACAGGTCGACGATCAGGAACGACGCACCCAGCACCGTCACCAGCACCCGGTTCCACTTCCAGAACCGGCGCATGACGATGACCGCGAGGAAGGTCGTGATCAGCATCGTGGTGGTCACGGCGATACCGTAGGCCGCGGCCAGGTTCTCGGACTTGCGGAACGACAGCACCACGGCGAACACCAACACCAGCAGCGCCCAGTTGATCACGGGCAAATAGATCTGGCCGATTTCGGCCGCCGAGGTGTACTGGATGCGCATGCGCGGCAGGAATCCCAGCTGGATCGCCTGGCTGGTCAGCGAGAACGCGCCCGAGATCACGGCCTGCGAGGCGATGACCGTGGCCGCCGTGGCCAGCAGCACCATCGGCAGCTGCAGCATATCTGGCACCATCAGGTAGAACGGATTCTCGATGGCGTGGGGATTGCCCAGCAGCAGCGCGCCCTGGCCGAAGTAGTTCAGCATCAGGCAAGGCATCACCAGCGCAAACCAGCCATAGCGGATGGGCTTGGCGCCAAAGTGACCCATGTCGATGTACAGCGCCTCGGCGCCGGTCAGCACCAGAAACACGCTGCCCAGCACGATGAAGGCCAGCAGCGAGTGCTCGATCAGGAACGAGATGCCGTACCAGGGATTGACGGCCTTGAGGATGTCCGGCGCCTGCGCCAGGTTGAAGATGCCCAGCCCGCCCAGCGCCAGGAACCACACCACCATGATCGGCCCGAACAGCTTGCCCACGGCACTGGTGCCGTGGCGCTGGATGAAGAACAGCACGCACAGGATCGACAGCGTGATCGGGATCACGAAGTGCGACAGCGCCGGCGCGGCAATCTCAAGCCCCTCCACGGCCGACAGCACCGAGATGGCCGGCGTGATCACCGCGTCGCCATAGAACATGCAGGCCCCAAAGATGGCCGACATCATGATCAGCCGGGCCATGCGCGAGCGTGGCGCCGCGGTACGCAAGGCCAGCGCCATCAGCGCCAGCACCCCGCCTTCGCCGTTATTGTCGGCACGCATCACGAACAGCACGTACTTGATCGACACCACGACGATCATCGCCCAGAACAGCAGCGAGATGATGCCCAGCACCGCTTCGGGGCTGAAGGGAATGCCGTGGTCCTTGCTGAAACACTCCTTCAGCGAATACAGGGGGCTGGTACCGATGTCGCCAAAGACGACGCCGATCGCGCCGATCACGAGCGTACGGGTGCTCGGGCTTTCGACGAAATAATGGCTGGTGGTTGCGGATTGGGTCATGGAATTGGGTCGGGGGAACCGGCTCGCGCCTCCGGTGCCTGCCTTTGGCTGCGCTGGCGTGGCGCCAGTCGACAGTCCCTCCAAAGTGCTTTAGCAGGCACGATTTCTCTCACGCTAGCGGCTCCGGTCCCCGATGGGGCGTGTTGGCCTTCTCAGTTTCTATTGCGTTGCACAAACGCGCGCATTCTAGATGAAGAGTCGTGCGGCGACCACTGTGGAAATGCCGACGTCGTCGGGCGCGACCGATCAAGCATGGGAAAGAAGCGAGACATGGTCAAGGCCCACCAATGGCCGAAGGGTGGTCCCACCCACTGTCGCGACGTTGCGAAGGCACGACAGCGAATGTCTGATACGTTACTTTTTTTCAAACGGGTGTCAGGCGCTGCGGACGTGTCAGACGCCTAGATAGCGGTCCAGCGCGGCCGGCGCTTCGGCCAGCTTGGCGGCCGGCCCCGCCATGACGACCTGGCCCTTTTCGAGCACGACCACGCGGTCGGCGTGGGCCAGCACGGCGCGATAGTTGCGGTCGACCACGATCGACGCGATGCCCGTCGTCCGCACGGTGGCAATCACGTTCCAGATCTCGTGGACGATGCGCGGCGCCAGCCCCTCGGTGGCTTCGTCCAGGATCAGGCAGTCAGGATTGGTCATCAGCGCGCGGCCGATCGACAGCATCTGCTGCTCGCCGCCCGACAACTGCTGACCGCCGTGCGATAGCCGTTCCTTGAGGCGCGGAAACAGGTCCAGCACGCGGGCCTCGTCCCAGTCCTTGCGGTTATTGCAGCCGGCCCGCGCGGCCATCACCAGATTCTCGCGCACGCTCAAATTCGGAAAAATGCCACGCCCCTCTGGCACATAGGCGATGCCAAGCCGGGCCACCTCGTGCGGCCGGGCGCGCGACATCTCGCGGCCCGCCACGCGGATCGTGCCCGCGCGTTCCCGCACATGGCCCAGCAGCGTACGCAACAGCGTGCTCTTGCCCATGCCGTTGCGGCCCAGCAGCCCGACGGTCTCGCCCGCGTTGACGTGGAAATCGATGCCGCGCAGCACATGGCTTGATCCGTACCAGGCGTTGACGCCGCTGGCGTCGATGATGGCGGTGGTGCTCATGCTTCGGCCTCCTCGCCCAGGTACGCCAGCTGCACCTCGCGGTTGGCGCGGATGCTGGCGGGGTCGCCCGACGCAATGACCGTGCCGTTGACCATGACCGTGATGCGGTCGGCCACGGCGAATACGGCTTCCATATCGTGTTCGACCAGCAGGATGGCGTGGCCTTCGCGCAGCCCGCGCAGCAGGTCGAGCATGCGCGCCGATTCCTCGGCGCCCATGCCAGCCAGCGGTTCGTCCAGCAACAGCGCCACCGGCTCGGTGGCCAGGCACATCGCCACTTCCAGCTGGCGCTTCTGGCCGTGCGCCAGCTCGCTGGCCACGCGTCCCGCGTGCTGCGCCAGGCCGGCGCGTTCCAGCGCCTCGTCGGCAAGCGCGCGGCTGGTGCGGCAGCCCTGCGCGGATTCCCACAGCCGCCACGCCCGCTGGGCGCGCGATTGCGCCGCCAGCCGGCAGTTCTCGCGCACGGTCAGCGGCAGGAAGATATTGTTGCGCTGGTAGCTGCGACCCACCCCGTGGCGCGCCAGCTTCGGCTGCGCCCAGCCGGTAACTTCCTGCCCCTGCAGGTACAGCCGGCCTTCGGTGGGCGGCAGCTCACCGGACAGCAGGTTGATCAGCGTCGACTTGCCGGCGCCGTTGGTGCCGATCACCGCATGGATTTCATTGAGGTGCAGTGACAGGTCGACCTGGTTGACGGCGGTCAGGCCGCCAAAGCGGCGCGACAGCATGTCGGCCTGCATCACCGGGGCCATGGCGGACTGGGTCATACGGCCTCCCGGCTCTGCGCGTTCGGGTCGGCGGCCCCGGCACTGCGGCGCGCCCGGCGCGGCGACCGCTGCCGCAGCACCGCCGGCACGCTGACCAGCCCGCGCGGCAGCAGTGCCACCGCGACGATGATGAAGCCGCCCATCAGCAACTGCCAGTGCTTGCTCAGCGTGCCGAACCATTCGGCCAGCAGCACGAACGAGAACGCGCCCAGCACAGCGCCCGCCAGGCTGCCGACGCCACCGAGGATCACCATCAGCATCGCGTTGCCCGACTGGTGCCACGACGCGATCTCGGGATTCACGAAGCCGAACTGGATCGCATACAGAAAGCCCGCCAGCCCGGCCAGCATGCCGCCGGCCACGAACGCGCCCAGCTGGTAGCGATAGGTGCCGAAGCCGGCCGCGCGCATGCGCTGCTCGTTATGGCGGATACCAACCAGCGCGTGGCCGAAACGCGAGCGCAGCAGCAGCGCCAGCAGGGCCACCGTCACCACCAGCGCGGCCAGCACGAGCCAGTAGAACCGCACCGGGTCGTTCACCGTAAGCGGCAGTTCCGAGAACAGTCCGAATTCGGGCCGGAAGTAGATATAGGTGCCATCGCTGCCCCCGGCGATCCTGGTGTCGTGGAACACGAAATACACCATCTGCGCAAAGGCCAGCGTGACCATGATGAAGTAGATGCCGCGCGTGCGCAGCACCATGGCGCCCACCACCAGCGCCAGCAGGCCGGCAGCGCCCACGGCGCCCAGCATCAGCAGCCAGCCGTTGCCCGCCCCGCCCTGCGGCGCCAGCATCGCCGTGGCGTAGGCGGCCATGGCGAAATAGGCCGCATGCCCCAGGCTGACCAGCCCCGTGTAGCCGATCAGCAGCTGCAGCGACAGCGCGAAGATCGCCATGATCATCACCTTGCTGAGCAGCTCGATGTAGTACTTGTGGCTGTCGGCGGTCAGCAGCAGCGGTACCGCGCACAGCACGGCCAGCGCGATGACCCACCCTGCCGCGGCCAGCCACGCGGGGCGCCGCACTGCCTGGGGCGGGGTCGTCGAGATATCGGTTTGCATGTCCCTTCCCTGCTCAACCCGCGCGGAACAGCCCTTGGGGCTTCCACAGCAGGATCACGGCCATCAGCAGGTACACCAGCACGCCGGCGGCGTCCTGCCAGAACACCTTGCCGAACGTATCGACAAAGCCGATCAGCAGCGACGCCACCAACGCCCCCTTGACCGACCCGATCCCGCCAATCACCACCACCACGAAGCAGATGATCAGCACCTGCCCGCCCATGCCCGGATACACCGACGACACCGGCGACGCGATCATCCCGGCCAGCACGGCCAGCGCCACGCCCAGCGCGAACACGAAGCGGTACAGCACGGTCACGTTGACGCCCAGCGACTGCACCATCTCGCGGTTGGTGGCGCCGGCACGAATCATCATGCCCACCCGCGTGCGGCGGATCACGTAGTACATCGCGCCCGCCACCAGCAGGCAGACCGCCGAGATGAACAGCCGATAGACCGGATACGTCATGTCGTTGCCGATCGGCAGCGCGCCGTCCAGCAGCGCCGGCACGGGCACGCCGTGGACATCGTCGCCCACCAGGATGCTGCGCAACTCCTCGAAGACCAGGATCAGCCCGTAGGTCATCAGCACCTGCTGCAGGTGATCACGCTGGTACAGGTAGCTGAAGAACGCCCATTCGAGCAGGTAGCCGAACAGCACCGCCAGCACGATGCCCAGTGGCAGCGCGATAAACAGGTTGCCGGTCAGGCTGGCCAGCGTGAACGCCAGGTAGGCGCCCAGCATGTAGAAGCTGCCATGGGCCAGGTTGATCACGCCCATGATGCCGAAGATCAGCGTCAGCCCGCTGGCCACCAGGAACAGCAGCAGGCCGTACTGCACGCTGTTCAGGCACTGGATGAGGAAGGAAACGATATCCATCGTGAAACCGGCCGCGCCGCCCGGGACCGGATCAGAGCCGGCAGCCGCGTGCCGGATCGGCCAGCGCCTTCACCGCCACGGTACTGACCTTGTTCTCGCGGCCCTCGACCTTGCGCAGGTAGAAGTCCTGCACCGGGTTGTGTGCCTTCGACAACGTGAACGCGCCGCGCGGGCTGTCCACCTTGGCCGCCTCCATGGCCTTGATGATGTCCGGCTTGCGCGTCATGTCGCCCTTGACCGCGTTGGCGCCGGCGGCCAGCAACTGCGCGGCGTCGTAGCCCTGCACGGCGTAGACGTCCGGCTGCAGCTTGTACGTCTTGGCGTAGTCCAGGCGGAAGGCCTTGTCGCGCGCGTTGCTCAGGCCATCGGCGTAGTGCAGCGTGGTCTCCAGCCCCTGGGCAGCGGCGCCCTGGGCCTCCAGCGTGCCATCGGTCAGGAAGCCGGAGCCATACAGCGGAATCTTGTCCTTCAGGCCGGCGGCCTGCCAGTCCTTCACGAACTTGACCGCCCCGCCGCCGGCAAAGAACACGAACACGGCGTCCGGCTTCAGCGACGCCACTTCCGTAATCAGCGCCTGGAACTCGACGTTCGGGAACGGCAGGCTCAGTTCCTTGACCACCTTGCCGCCCTTGGCCTCGAAGGCTTCCTTGAAGCCCTTGACCGACTGCTCGCCGGCCGCGTATTTCCAGGTCAGCGTGACCACCTTCTTCATGCCGCGTTCGGCAAGCACGTGGCCCATGGCATAGCCCGGCTGCCAGTTCGAGAACGACGAGCGGAAGATGTTCGGGCCGCACAGCGGGCCGGTGGCTTCGTCCACGCCCGCATTCGGGATGATCAGCAGCGTGTTGTTTTCCTTGGCCACCTTGACGATGCCCATCTGCACGCCCGAGTGCACGGTGCCAACCACCACATCCACCTGGTCACGCCGGATCAGCTTGGTGGCGTTTTCCGGGGCCTTGGCCGGGTCCGATTCATCGTCCACCTTGAAGTACTCCACATCGCGCCCGCCCAGCTTTCCGCCCTGCTGCTGCACATACATGCGGAAGCCGTTCTCGATGGCCGTGCCCAGCGCCGCATAGGTGCCCGTGTACGGCAGCATGAAGCCCACCTTGACCTTGCCGGCGGCCCCGGCGGCGGCCGGCGCGGTCTGCGCCACGGCAGCGGTGCCGGCGGCCAGCAGCGCGCTGGCGGCCAGCGTGACGACGGACAGACGACGCGCGTGCAGCAGCCTGCGCAATGCATTGCGATGCATGGAATCTCCTCCTGGTGGTCTGAAGCCGATGGCGCCGCACGCACCGGACCGGTGCCGGCCCGGCGTCGTCGCCAATTATTTTAGGATTGAAGTATTTGCAGTTATAAACGCCGCGGTCGCAGCCGTCAATGCGCCCGCCTGGTCGCGGTGCGGCGAATGCCCACAGCGCGCGAGTTTAAGCAGTACGGTTTGCGGGGCATATCGCTGGATACCCTCGATCTGGGCCATCGTGCCGTATTCGTCGTCCTCGCCCTGCGCGGCCAGCACCGGGCAGCGGATGCCGTCCAGCAGCGGACGCAGGTCGAACTGGCGAAATGCCGGGTCGAGCCAGATATCGTTCCAGCCCCAGAAGGCCGAATCCACGTCGCCGTGGTGGCGCGCCAGGCGCGCGCGCAGGTCGGTGTGCAGGTACGTCTCGCGCGTGGCGGCAATGCTGCGCACCGACAGGTCTTCGACGACGATATGCGGCGCCAGCACGGTCAGGCCGTCCAGCGCATCGGGAAAGCTTGCCGCGTAGATCAGTGCGATCGATCCGCCGTCGCTATGGCCCATCAGCCAGGGCGTGCCGTGCGGCCGGCCGGGGCCAATGCCCAGCGCCTCGAACAGCGCGGGCAGCGCCTCGCGGGCCTGCCGATGCATGAAATCGACGCCCCATTTCTCGTCGTGCGGCCGGGGCGTGGAGCGCCCGTAGCCATAGCGCGAGAAGACCAGGCCCCGGAAATCGCCGGCCTCGCAGAACTGGCGCGGGAAATCGCGCCACATGCTGATCGAGCCCAGGCCCTCGTGCAGGAATACCACCAGCGGGCGCCGCTCGCGTCCGGGTCGCAGCCATTGATACTCGATGTCGATCTGCCGCCCATCGAACGGAATCCGAACCAGTTCGCTGCCCATGTCACCATCCCTGCCCATGTCGGTGCCTGCCTTTCGAACCAGCCGTCACGACAGCCGCGCGGCTTCCTCACGCTGGCGCAGCCGGAACCGCTGTATCTTGCCGGTGGCCGTCTTTGGCAATTCCTCCACGCATTCGATCTGCCGTGGATACTTGTACGGCGCCAGTTTCGCCTTGACGAACGCCTGCAGCTCGGCCGCCATGCCGTCGTGCCAGTGCTGGCCCGGGCGCAGCACCACGAACGCCTTGGGCTTGATCAGGTCATCGGCATCGGCCACGCCGATCACCGCGGCCTCCAGCACGGCCGGATGCCGGGCCAGCGCCGCCTCCACCTCGAACGGCGACACATAGATGCCGCCCACCTTGAGCATGTCGTCGCTGCGGCCTGCATAGGTGTAGTAGCCGTCGGCATCGCGGACGTACTTGTCGCCGCTGCGCGTCCAGGCGCCCACGAAGGTGTCGCGGCTCTTGTCGCGATTGCACCAGTACATCAGCGCGGCCGATGGTCCCTTGATATAGAGGTCGCCGATTTCGCCGGCCGGGCACGGTTCGCCCTGCTCGTCCAGCAGCTTCAGCTCGTACCCGGGCACCGGACGGCCCGTGGTGCCATAGCGCACCTCGCCGGGCCGGTTCGACAGAAAGATATGCAGCATCTCGGTGGAGCCGATGCCGTCGAGGATGTCGCAGCCAAAATGCGCCAGGAAGCGGTCGCCGATATCGCGCGGCAGCGCCTCGCCGGCCGACGTGCACACCCTCATGGCCACATCGGCACGCGGCGGCAGGTCGGCGGCCGCCAGCATGCCGGCGAACAGCGTCGGCACGCCGCAGAAGACGGTCGGCCGATGCCGGGTCAGGCGCTGGAACACTGCCTGGGGCGTCGGCCGCTCGGCCATCAGCACCGTGGTGGCGCCGACCGACAGCGGAAACGTCAGCGCATTGCCCAGTCCGTAGGCAAAAAACAGCTTGGCGGCCGAGAACACCACGTCGTCTTCGCGGATGTCCAGCACGCGGCGCGCGTACAGGTCGGCCGTGTGGAAAAGGTTGCCGTGCGTGTGGACCGTGCCCTTGGGACGGCCCGTCGAGCCCGACGAATATAGCCAGAACGCCATGTCGTCCGGTCCGGTGGCCGCTGCTTTGGCGGCCGGATCGGCGTCGGCGACCATGCTGGCGACCGAGGCCCCCGGCATGCCGGCCATCGGCTGCGCCCCGGGCGCGGCCACGATCACGTCCGGCGCCAGCCCTGCCTTGTCGATGGCGGCCTGCATCGTGCCCAGCAACGGCGCCGACACCAACACGGCCCGCGCGCCGCTGTGCTCCAGCATGTACGCGTAGTCGTCCACGGTCAGCAGCGTGTTGACGGCCACCGGCACCACGCCAGCCAGCAAGCAACCCAGGAATACCGTGGGAAAGTCGATCGTGTCGAGCGCGCACAGCAGCACGCGCTCCTCGCGCCGGAATCCGGCCCGGTGCAGCGCGCCGGCAAAGCGGCGGCAGCGATCGTCCAGTTCGGAAAAAGTCAGCGTCGCGGTGTCGTCGATATAGGCAAGCTTGCCGCCGCGCCCGGCGTCCAGGTGCCGCGCCAGCAAATCCTCGGCGGCGTTGTAGCGGGCGGGAAGCACGGTCACGGCGACGGTTTCCGGGGCAGGCGCCTCGCCAGCCGGCACGGAAGACGTTGCGATAGATACAGCCGGGGACACCGCCTGCCCTGCCGTGCCGGCAGCCGCGGTGCTTTGGATCGGGGGCGTCATGTCTCCACTCCTCGGGCCACCCGGATCGTCGCCAGCCGCTGCGCGAACCGGTGGGCTTCCAGCAGTTTGTCTTCTTGTACCGACAGCCACACACAGCGCTGCCGTGATGTCGATGCATTTTATTTCATATCGACTATTATGCAAGCAAGGGTATGCACTATAAAACCGTACGTCGCATGTACTGCGGCGCATCGCCGACCATTCGTGGACGCGCGGTACGTATAATGCGACGCCCGACCCGAGGGACCCCTTTTCCAGATACCAGCATGCGTCGCGACCCCGATCCGCTTCTGACTGCCGACAGCCGCGCCGACCAGCGCGCGGAGCCCCGTGCCGCCGGCGAGCGCGATCCCTTTCTGACGCAGCTTGGCGAACGCATCCGTTCGCTGCGCGCGGCGCGCGGCATGTCGCGCAAGGATCTGGCGCGTGGCGCCGATGTGTCGGAGCGCTACCTGGCCAATCTGGAAACGGGCACAGGCAATGCGTCGGTGCTGCTGCTGCGTCAGGTGGCCGGGGCGCTGGACGTGCCGCTGCCCGTGGTGCTGGCCGAGGTCGACGGCCATGCGGCCGGACACGGGAATCCCCGGGCCGCCGAGTTTTCTCAGCTGGTGCAATGGCTGGCACAGCTGCCCGCCAGCGATCTGGCACGTGTGCGCGAGGCGGCCCAGCACGCGCTGTCGCCCGCGGAATCGCGCGACGCGCGGCATCGCCGCATCGCGCTGATTGGCCTGCGCGGCGCCGGAAAATCCACGCTGGGCCGGGCGCTGGCGGCCGCCGCCGGCATGCCGTTTGTCGAGCTGAATGCGGCAATCGAACAGGAAGCCGGCGCCAGCCTGTCGGAAATCCACTCGCTCTATGGCCAGGCCGCCTACCGCCGCTATGAAATGCGCGCCCTCGAACGCGTGCTGCGCGAGCACGACACGATGGTGCTGGCCACGCCGGGCAGCCTGGTGTCGGAGCCGGCCACCTTCAACCTGCTGCTGTCGCGCTGCCTGACCGTGTGGGTGCGGACGTCGCCAGAGGAACACATGGCCCGCGTGGTGGCCCAGGGCGACATGCGTCCGATGGAAGGCAACCGCGAGGCCATGACCGACCTGCGCCGCATCCTGCAGGCCCGCACCCCGCTCTATTCGCGCGCCGACGTGTCGATCGACACCAGCGGCCAGGACGCCGCCTCGTCGCTGCAGATGCTCCAGGCGCAACTGCGCCAGATCCCGCACTAAGCCCCCACGCAGTCGTTCCATCGGCTTCGCGCAAGGCTCGCGCTCCGGGGCTTGCATCGCCCGTCTCCATGCACTATATTTCATCGCAAACGATACGGCACTATAGTGCATCAAGGAGACGCCCCCATGTCGACGGATACCGCCACGCTCGCCGCCCCGGTGACGTTCGAGCGCCACCCCGACCAGTACCGCCACTGGAAACTCACGTTCGACGGCCCGGTTGCCACGCTGGCCATGGACGTCGACGAGGAAGGCGGCCTGCGTCCCGGGTACACGCTGAAGCTTAATTCCTACGATCTGGGCGTTGATATCGAGCTGCACGATGCACTGCAGCGCATCCGTTTCGAACATCCCGAGGTGCGCGCGGTCGTGCTCACCAGCATGAAGGACCGCATCTTCTGCTCTGGCGCCAATATCTTCATGCTGGGCAAGTCCAGCCATGCCTGGAAGGTGAACTTCTGCAAGTTCACCAACGAAACGCGCAACGGCATCGAGGATGCCAGCCGCCACTCCGGCATCAAGTTCATTGCCGCCTGCAACGGCACCACCGCCGGCGGCGGCTACGAGCTGGCGCTGGCTTGCGACGAAATCGTGCTGATCGATGACCGGTCGTCGGCGGTGAGCCTGCCCGAAGTGCCGCTGCTGGGCGTGCTGCCGGGCACCGGCGGCCTGACGCGCGTCACCGACAAGCGCCGCGTGCGCCGCGACCACGCCGACATCTTCTGCCTGACCACCGAAGGCGTGCGCGGCCAACGCGCCCGCGACTGGCGGCTGGTCGACGATGTGATCAAACCGGCCCGCTTCGCCGAACATGTGCGCGAACGCGCCCAGGCGCTGGCGGCGCAAAGCGACCGGCCGGGTGTCGAAGCCGGCGAGACAGGCATCAGGCTGACCCCGCTGGCGCGCCAGGCCAGCGACAGCGGCTATGTCTACGACACGGTACGCGTCGACATCGACCGCGATGCGCGCCACGCCACCATTACCGTTTCCGCCCCCACCAGCGACCAGCCGAAGGACCTGGCCGGCATCGTTGCCGCCGGCGCTCAGTGGTGGCCGCTGAAAATGGCGCGCGAACTGGACGACGCCATCCTGACCCTGCGCGCGAACCACCTGGACATCGGCATGTGGGTCCTGAAGACCCACGGCGATGCGGCGCAGGTGCTGGCCACCGACGCCCTGATGGACGCCCACGCCAGCCACTGGTTCGTCCGCGAGACCATCGGCATGCTGCGCCGGACGCTGGCCAGGCTCGATGTGTCTTCGCGCAGCCTCTTCGCCCTGGTGGAACCGGGCTCGTGCTTTGCCGGCACGCTGCTGGAACTGGCGCTGGCCGCCGATCGCAGCTACATGCTGCACACGCCGGACACGCCCAAAGAGGCCCCGCATCTCCACGTTGACGCCGCCAATTTTGGCCGTTATCCGATGCCGAACGAGCTGACCCGCATCGCCGCGCGCTTCTACGAAGAGTCCGACGCCCTGGCCGCCGCCCGCGAGCAGGCCGGCAAGCCGCTCGATGGCGCAACGGCCGAAGCGCTCGGCCTGATAACCGCCGCGCTGGACGATATCGACTGGGAAGACGAGATCCGCATCGCCATCGAGGAGCGCGCCAGCCTGTCCCCCGACGCGCTGACCGGGCTGGAAGCCAACCTGCGCTTCGGCGGCCACGAAACCATGGAAACGCGCATCTTCGGCCGGCTGACGGCGTGGCAGAACTGGATCTTCAACCGTCCCAACGCCGTGGGCGAGCACGGGGCGCTCAAGGTCTTCGGCACCGGTAACAAGGCCCGCTTCGACTGGGACCGCGTCTGACCGCCACCCGCCCAGCCCCGTCACCCGGACAACGATAAAAGGAGACCCGCGATGAGCATCGACTACAGCCAGAAGATTCCCAACAACGTCAACCTGTCGGAAGACCGCACGCTGCAACGCGCACTGGAGCACTGGCAACCGGCCTTCCTGGACTGGTGGCGCGACATGGGGCCGGACGGTTCGCATAATTACGATGTCTATCTGCGCACGGCGGTGTCGGTGGACCCATCGGGCTGGGCGCACTTCGATCATGTGAAGATGCCCGACTACCGCTGGGGCATCTTCCTGCAACCGGCCGACGCCGAGCGCAAGATCCACTTTGGCGAGCACAAGGGCGAGGCCGCCTGGCAGGAAGTGCCGGGCGAGCATCGCGCCAACCTTCGCCGGATCATCGTCACGCAGGGCGACACCGAGCCTGCATCGGTGGAGCAGCAGCGCCACCTGGGCCTGACTGCGCCGTCGCTCTACGATCTGCGCAACCTGTTCCAGGTCAATGTGGAGGAAGGCCGCCACCTGTGGGCGATGGTGTACCTGCTGCATCGCCATTTCGGCCGCGACGGGCGCGAGGAGGCCGAGGCCCTGCTGGGGCGCCGATCAGGCGACGAGGACAATCCCCGCATCCTGGGCGCCTTCAACGAGCGCACGCCCGACTGGTTGTCGTTCTTCATGTTCACGTATTTCACGGACCGCGACGGCAAGTTCCAGCTCTGCGCGCTGGCCGAGTCGGGCTTTGATCCGCTGGCCCGCACCACCCGCTTCATGCTGACCGAGGAGGCCCACCACATGTTCGTGGGCGAATCGGGCGTGTCGCGCGTGATCCAGCGGACCTGCGAGGTCATGCGCGAGCGCGATATCCAGGACCCGGCCGACGTGCGCGCCGCCGGCGTGATCGACCTGGAAACCATCCAGCGCTACCTGAATTTCCACTACAGCGTGACGATCGACCTGTTCGGCGCCGACCAGTCGTCGAACGCGGCCACGTTCTACAGCGCGGGCCTCAAGGGCCGCTTCGAGGAAGGCAAGCGCGCCGACGATCACCTGCTGAAGGGCGATGTGTATCGCATCCTGGAAGTGCGGGACGGCAAGCTGGCCGAGCGCGAGGTGCCGATGCTCAACGCGCTCAACGAGGTGCTGCGCGACGACTACATCAAGGATTCCGTGGGCGGGTGGCGCGCTGGAACAAGGTCATCGAGAAGGCCGGGATTCCGTTCCGGCTGACCGTGCCGCACAAGGCGTTCAATCGCAAGATCGGCACCTTTGCCAACCTGCATGTGTCGCCCGCCGGCGAAGTGATCGGCGAGGCCGAGTGGAACGCCAACAAGGACAAGTGGCTGGCCACTGACGCTGACCGCCAGTACGTGGCGTCGCTGATGGGCCGGGTGACGGAACCGGGCAGGTACGCCAACTGGATCGCGCCGCCGGCCATCGGCATCAATCGCCAGCCGGTGGACTTCGAATACGTCCGCTTCAACTGACCTTCCGGGGGGAACCACGATCATGGGCGCCGCCGACATCATCAAGCAGCATCTGATCGATCCGGAAATCTGCATTCGCTGCAACACCTGCGAAGACACCTGCCCGATCGATGCCATTACCCACGACGACCGCAACTACGTGGTCAAGGCCGACGTCTGCAACGGCTGCGGCGCGTGTCTGTCGCCCTGCCCCACGGGCGCCATCGACAACTGGCGCACGATGTTCAAGGGACAGGCCTACCCCATCGAGGCGCAACTGGGCTGGGACGAGCTGCCCGCCGAGGTACCGCTGACCGAAGCGGTCATCGACGCCGCGGCAGAAGCCGGCCAGGCCATTGGCGACGCAGCCGCATCGAGCCAGCCGGCGACGGTGCAGGCGGTGGAAACCAGCCGTCATACATCGTCCAGGGCCCCGTGGTCGGCTGCGCACCCGTACGTGAACCTGCACGGCGTCCGGGAGCCGTTGACCGCCACGGTGGCCGGCAACTACCGGCTCACCGAGGCCGATGCGTCGAGCGACATCCACCATATCGTGCTGGACTTCGGCAACCAGTTCTTCCCGGTGCTGGAAGGCCAGGCCATCGGCATCGTGCCGCCTGGCACCGATGCGTCGGGCAAGCCGCACTATATCCGCATGTATTCGGTGGCCAGCCCTCGCGATGGCGAGCGCCCCGGCTACAACAACCTGGCGCTGACCGTGAAACGCGTGGACACCGACCACGACGGCAATCCGGTGCGCGGCGTGGCCTCGAATTTCCTGTGCGACCTGAACAAGGGCGACACGGTGCAGGTGGTGGGCCCCTTCGGCAACACCTTCCTGATGCCCAACCACCGCGAAGCCAGCGTGATGATGATCTGCACGGGCACCGGATCGGCGCCGATGCGCGCCATGACCGAGCGGATGCGGCGCAATATGGCCGACTTCAGCGGACGCCGGCTGCTGTTCTTCGGCGCCCGCAACCGGCGCGAACTGCCCTACTTCGGCCCGCTGCTCAGGCTGCCGAAAGACTTCCTCGATATTCACTTTGCCTTCTCCCGCGACCCCGGAGTGCCACGCCGCTATGTGCAGGATGCGATACGCGAGGCTGCCGCAGGCGTTGCCATGATGCTTGGCGATCCGCATGGCCATATCTATATCTGTGGGCTCAAGGGCATGGAGGACGGGGTGCTGGAAGCGTTTGACGAAGTGTGCAGCGGCGCCGGCTTGTCATGGGCCGATGTCGAGTCGCGCCTGCGCGCGGAAGGGCGGCTGCACATCGAGACCTATTGAGCGGAGTATTGATGGATCGAGAAGGGTTGGAGAAAGTACGAAAGTGCCTTGATTTGCAACTTCCCAAGTGAAACCTGCCGCCTATAATGTTTCTCAAGAAACAGGAGACCCAGGCGATGCAATCGAGGCAGATTCCGGAGACTGCGCCCGCCGGCAGCCCTGACGCCGGCGTGACGCTGACCAAGGCAGTCATGCGGGCGGCCGGCTTCCTGGGTATCAGCCAGGCCATCGTCGCCAGCGTGCTGGGCATCAGCACTGCTTCGGTATCCCGCATGGCATCGGGTGGCTATGTGCTCGATACGCATCGCAAGGAATGGGAGTTCGCCGTTCTGTTCGTCCGCCTGTTCCGGTCGCTGGACGCCATTCTTGGCCACGACGAGCAGGCTCGCCTCTGGCTGACCCACGACAACATCTCGCTTGGCGGCAAGCCGCTGGAACTGATCCGCACCACCGAGGGCCTCGTTCGTGTCGTTCACTACCTGGACGCCACCCGCGGTCGCATCTGAGCGCAAGCCGTTCGCGCTCACACTCTGGCGGGCCGTGGAGGCCCAGCATGTCGTCTCGACCATGCCCCTGGTCGACACCCTCGAAGAACAGGCCGTGCTGGAAGCCGTGCTCGATGCCGGCAAACCCGTCGTCCCGCCCGACGCCCGCGCGCTGCACTACCTCATATTTACGCCATTTCGCTATCCGGCCACCGAATGGGGCTCGCGCTTTCGCGGCGGCCAGGACCCTGGCGTGTTCTATGGCGCGGAATCGATTCGTACCGCCTGCGCCGAACTGGGCTACTGGCGTTGGCGCTTCCTGATGGACAGCCCGGCCCTGCCCCGCATCGATGCTCGCGCGCAGACCCTGTTCCAGGTGGGCGTGCGCAGCGACGGCGTGGCATTGGACGCCCCACCTTTTACGGAGGACGTGGCGCAGTGGACCAACCCCGACGACTACAGCGCCTGCCAGGCGTTCGCAAGCATCGCCCGGGAAGCCGGCGTCGGCCTGATCCGCTACACCTCGGTGCGCGACCCGGAACCCGGCATCTGCGTGGCCGTGCTGACGCCGCGCGCATTCGATCCGCCGCAACCGCTGGCGACCACCACCTGGATGCTCACCGTGCGCCACGACCGCGTGATCTGGCAGCGCGATGACCTTCGACAGCGCGACAGCTTCGAGTTCGAAAGCGCCGCATGGCAACCGCTGCCGCGCCGCACAAGCGAAAGTCCGTCGCAGACCTGAACGACCCGCCACGAAAGGGCTCCAATAGTTCAGGCACCGCGCGCGCATGCCCTTTTCGAGGCCCATCACAGAATTATTCAGTTTCTGTTGCAATGCGCCAACGACCCGCCTATAATCACAGCTTCGACGGACGCGGGGTGGAGCAGTCTGGCAGCTCGTCGGGCTCATAACCCGAAGGTCGTAGGTTCAAATCCTACCCCCGCAACCAAAGCCCAGTAAGGCTTTCCGCGATTTAGCCCATTTTCAGGAACAGGATTTTCTTCGAATTTGGGCGCTATATGGGCGCTGGCCGCCAAAAACGGCCAAAAGTAGCGCCCAAGCCAGCGAACCAAGGCCCGCCTTCGAGCGGGCTTTGTGCTTTCCGGGCCTCTAACGGCCCCGGCCCTTTCGAACACCCCTTCCTACCTCCCGGCTAGCAGCAGGCCCGCCACGGCCCGCATTCCGGCCCCGCTTCGCCAGCGCGCGTCACATGCTCGGCTCGGTCTTCGGGTCCGCCGCAAGGTCGGCATCTTGGCGCGCGTCCTCCAGCACCCGCCGCCCCATCTCCACCTGTTGGGCCTGCGTTGCCGTGGCAATGCCGGGAAAGGCGAGTTTGGCGCTGTCGAGTTTCGATTGCGCCACCGGGTCGTCCTCGCTGACCTTCTCGGGAAAGACGGCAATGAACCACGCCTGAAAGACCTGCGCCTCGACAGGCCCGCCTTGGCGAAGCCGCATGTAGTCCTCCACTGCCAGAAACAGGATGGCGGCGACGTTGGCCTCGTTGAGTTCGACCGAGCTATCCGGGTCCGGGTCTCGTTCGGCGTGCTTGAAAAAGTTCCGGCACGGCTCGTTGATGTAGTGCTTGAGCGTGTGTCCGGCTGGCAGGTTCTCGCGCGCCTGCTTGGAGAAGCTATCGACGCCTGCGCTTGTGCAGAGCACGTCGATCACCTCCCATGCGTTCGAGGCCAGCGAGTAGATGGACACGCGGTCGCCGCCGTCGAAGAACAGGCGAATGGCAGTTACGAGTTGCCGACGCGCGGCATCGGTTTTCGTCACGAGCATGGGCGTCTCTACTCCTGCACATGGAGCTTGTGGAACAACTCAGCCATCGCCTGCCGATATGCCTTGGGATCTTTCTCGGCGGCTTCGGGATGCGCGTGCTTCACCATATAGCCCGCCATCATGTGCGTGATCGCGTTTGCTTCTGTCCTGACCCACTCGGCGAGTTCCACGACGGGCGCATAGTCGGCGGCGTTGTTTGTATCAGGCCACGGCCAGCCGTGCTGCATGAACCAGCGGTGCACGAGTTCGTTGCGGCGCTCGATCAGGACGTTCAGCCGGTCCTCCAGATCGGCGGCGATCTGCTCTCGACTGGAAAGGGCCTTCACCACGTTTGCCGTCGCGGTCTTGTATTTCTTCTCGTCGATCATGCCGCCCGTCGCCTCGCGATAGGCTTCGTCGGTGATCATCCTGAAGCCCTCGTGGACTGATACGAAGCACGCCTCGAACATCTGCATTGCGATCACCGCGCGTCCGATCGCTGCATACGCCTGTTCCATCTTGTTCTCCCGGTGGTGAGGCTGCGCGGGAATTCTACAGGCGATACCGATCAGCGCGGCGCGACCTCTCGAAAGGGCCGGAAGCGCTCCTGCGTGACTACACTGAACGACCGCTCATGTTTTAAACGGTTTGCACAAGAGCACTTGAAAGCACACCTTTCGTTTGCTAGCTTTGTTTATCGTAAGACGAACGTAAAGCCCCACCCTCATTTCATCGGCGGTGTTCTGACGGAGGCGAGCTTGAAACCCGAGACCGTGCAACTCGTTGCGGATGCACTCCAGCGTGCGGCGCGCAAACGCGCGTTGATTCCCTACCAGAAGTTCCACGCGCTGTTCCCCAAGGATATCCGTCTGCCCGAGCGGTACGTCGCGCTCGCGGAGGCAGTGCGGCTTATCGACGATGCAAGATGCATCGATTACGGCGTGCTGCTGGCGCGTGACAACGGGATGCCAGCGGACGAGTTCTTCGAACGTTTCCGGCATACGCGGCCTGACGAATACGCGGCGGCGATCGGCGTGAACATGTACCGGGTCTCCATCAAGCGACAGCGTGCGCTGGTTGAAAGCGAGCGCGCCCGCGTATTCGAGCATGCGCGGCGGACAACCCTCAACGCTGCATAACCTTCCCGATGCGTAGTGAGTCTGTCGCAGTTGCGCAGATCAGCACGGCGGCGCAGGCCGTTCGATGATCGTGAGGCGGCGCATGGCCGTGTCCGAGCGGCGGCGTCGTGCCTCCATGTCCCTGCGGCTCGACCAGAGCGACACGGAGTCGTCCGTTAGGCCGCGAGCGATCGCATCGAACACTGCGATGCCGGGCGGCGGCGATGCTGGCGCTCGCGGTGCGGGCAGCGGTTCAACGGGCGGCACCACGTCACGCTCGCTGTTTTTGCGGATGCGCGTTGGCTTCGACGGCTGCGCGAACTGCCGTTCAACGTGATACCCACCGCGCGGCTTGTGACCGGGCTTCGGTGTGAGCGGCACGCCCGCGAGCATCGCCCGCGTGATGCCACCGTTGTGGCGCGGCAGGGTGGCGGCATCGCGATCATGGGTGTAACGGCGCTTCCACATGGCGGTTGCCTCCTGATGCGCGTGATAATCGCAGGCGTTTGCCAACACTATCCCGAGGCCCGTCATGGATGCGATCGATCGTCTGCTCACCGACTGGCACGCATGGGGCTGCGGCTGGCAACCCGTAGCGGGTTATCCGCGCGATGCTGCGTTCGCCACTGCGTATCACAGCACCAACCAGTGGGCCACGCCGGAAGATATCGATGACGCGATCGACCGCGACCTGCGAGAGCGCAATGCGCGGGCGATCGACCCGCTCATCATGGCGCTGCCGTTGCGCGAGCGCGTGGCGATCAACGTGGCGGTGAAGAACTTCGCGGCGGGCGCGAGCGTGTGGACGAATCCGCGCTGGCCGAACAGCCAGCAGGCCGACTACGCGCACGCAAAGCAGCTGCTCGCACCGAGGTTGATGGCCCTCGGCCTGATCGGGCGGGACAGGGTTCACGTCAACGCGTAGGGCAAAGAATGCCGTGCGGGCACCTCGCCACGCACGGCCAATTTTCACATCGGGAGCACTGCGCGCGGATATTTGGGTCCGCCGCGCGCGCCGGACAACCCGGACATCGCTGCGCATCACACACCCTTGCGGGACGGGGCAAGCCGGGGACGACCCCGGTTCGAGATCTCGCGTTTTGAGAATTGAGGAGGGCTTGCGATGACGCATCCGATCGACCTGTGCTGCACTCGGCCCCCGCCAAGCCTCGCCGCGCCTCTCTTGCGCCGCTTCCACTTGCGTCAGCACACGCGCGTCCAATCACCTGCGCTGCCTGCGACCCGCGCGACGAGCGACGGCTTGCCTCGTCCGTCATCGAGCACGGCAATGTAGACGTCCTGCTGATGCTCGCCTGCCACGGCAAGCAGACGCATCAGGTCGGCGGCGAGGTCGTTGCCCACGATCATCGCGGCGTCGCGCTCGGTGCGCAGCACGCGTTGCAGGTCGCGAGGAACAAAGATCGGCTGGACGTTCGTCATGGTCATTTGCTCCCGCGATCGGGAAAGATGACGGTGGTGCCGTCAGCCAGTTCGATGCCGACACGCATCGGATCGCCTCGCTTCCAGCCATTCGGCACGAGCGAGAACAGGCGCGTTACCTGATGGCCGTTGCCCACCGCATTACGCACGAGTCGTAACGCCAGCCCGCGAGAAGCGAGCAGCACCTCGTCTTCGGTCAGCATCGACGCGGCCCATTGCTCGGCTTCGTCCTCGGACTTCAGGTAGCTGCCCATGAGATCGACCACGGCTTCGCGGTCCATCTCGTGCTCAAGCACCCATTTTTGTTCGGCCATCACGGTCCTCCATCAATCGATGAGCGTGGCGCAGGCGCGCAGGACATAGCGGTGCCGGGTGCCGTCCGTGAGGCGGATCGACAGCATCCCCTTCTCGCTGCTGTTCGGACATGGTGCCAGTTCGACCGACTGCACGGGCGCGAGGGTCTTGCGCTGCTGCGCGATGCTCTCGTTGATGCGCTGCTGCGTGAACTCGAACAGGCCCGCACGTTCCTCGCGCGTGCTGCCATATCCGCGCTGCGAGGACAGGTCGAGGTTCAGCCGCTGCAGCGAACCGACGATGTTGTACGCGAGTTCATCGGCAAAACGCTGGATCACTTCGGGCTGCGTATCGCTCATTGCGTGCCTCCCAGACCTGACGTCCACGAAACGCCGCTCAGATACGCGACGGCACCGGGCGCAGGCAACCACGACACGAAGCGTTCGGCCAGAAAGCCGATCAGGTTTTCCTGCCACAAACTGTGCTGCACATCGTCGATCGTCACGGTTGCCTGCGTTGCCGTGTCGAGCCGGACGCCGTCATCGCCATAGGTCACGCCACTGGCATCGACCAGCGCCACGATCGAGTCGGGCACGTCCGCCGAGGCCACGGTCGGCAGGCCGCAGAACGTGCCGCCCCTCACGCCGAGCGTGCCCGCGCCGCCGACCATCGCCACCTGCAGCGCGAGCGTCATGGCCGTGTTGCTGCTCATGACGAGCACGGCGCGCTCGATATCGCCCGCGAAGGCAGCGACCAGCGCGCTCATGTCCGCCTGCACATCGCCCGTTGCCGCGATCTCGGTGGCACCGTCGAGCAGCGACGCGGGCGCACCCGCAACAGACGGCGAAGCGAACGCAGCCGCCGAGGTGATCTTGGCGACCGCGCGTTGCAGGCTGCGCGTGAGCGACTTTTCCGCAGCGTCGGTCGCGAGCTGCACGACCTCCTTCGTCACAACGATCAGCCCCGCTGCCTTTTCCGGCTGGATGGTCAGTTCCTCGAACGATGCGCCGGAGGCGACCTTGATCTCGCCTTCACCGATCCACTGCGCGACCGGCTCCTCGCTCTCGACCAGCACGCGCGTGCGCACCGGGATGGAGTGCAGCGGTGAGAGGGCATTGATGCGGGCCATCACGTCATAGGTCTGCACACCGAGCACGAAGTCATTGACCGCCGCCTGATATGCAGCGTCGCCACCGAGGTTGCCGGTGGTGATGATCGCTTTCTGGATCAGGCCGAGCGCAGGGCCGTCGCCGTAGTCCTTGCGGTGAATCTCGGCAGCGGCAAGCGGGTCACCACCCGCCTTCGCCATGCACTTCAGGAACTTGACGTAGGTGTTGCCGACGATCATGGTCTGCCTCCGCTGTGATGTTGGTTCGGACTGCCTTGCATGATCGTCCGTGATCAGCAAAAAAGCGATGCCGATATTTCCGCGTTCGTCGCCAGTTGCCCTGCTATTCACCGTTCCAGCTTGTTTCGATGGTGCGGCTCAGGTCGACCACGCGATAGAAGCGCACGTTGCCGCGCAGCCTGAAAGGAATCTGGTTGCGTCCCTGTGCGGCCTGCTTGCGGAGCGCATCACCCGAGCGGTAGCCAAGAATCCGCGATGCCGCGCTCTCGCAAACCGAGTCGTCGCCTGCAATCGCGACGTCGTTGCGCCCGCACCATTCTCGGATTGCGATCGCGGTGGCACGGATGCGCCGTTCGAATTCGTCGTCGTCCATGCGCGGCTCCTCAGAACGGTTCATCGAGCGGGTCGTCAGCGAACGCAGGCGCGCCCTGACGCTGCGCCCTGCCATTGCCGTCAGCCTGCACAGCAGCGCGCTTGCGCTTCACGTGGTAAGCCGTCAGCACCGCGTGAGCCACGAGGTCGAGCGCGGGCTTGGCATCGCCGTGCTTATCCAGCCACGCCTTCGGTGTGAGCGTGCCCGCCAGCGCCACGTTGTCGCCATCATCAAGTTCGAGCAGCGCGTCCTTCGCCGTGTCGCTGAACGCGATCACGTTGACGAACACCGCCTCGTCGCCGCCGGTCGCCGCGCGCACCTTCGCCGTCACGAAGGAGCGTCCGCTCTGGCCGGTCTTGCAGACGGGCTTGCCGTAGAGCTTGCCGCTTACGAGTGCGTCGATCATTGCAGCACTCCCGGTGGTGGGTAGGCGACCGCGAACGGTATGTCTTCATCATCGGCGCGAGGCTTCATCGCGCGCTTCGCTTCCGTGAGGGCTTTCGAACAGCCGGTGCTGCCACGTTCGTGCACGCGAATGCAAGCCGATCGCATCTGCGCGGTGGTGCAACGCGCGACAGCCAGGTTGGCCAGCGCGCAGGCGACGCGTTTGAGCGCCGTCGCATTGGTCGGCAACTCGTGATAGCTGGCGAGCACCTGAAGCAGATCGTCGGCCCGTAGACGAAGTACCTCGTCGAGGGAACGCGTGACCGGATGCGTGCGGATCATCGCCAGCGAATTTTGTGCAGTGCCATGCGCGCCGTTTGCGGGACGCACACAGGTCGAGCTTCGCGCAGCGAAGTCGACTAGGCCCGCCCGGCCATGAGGGCCCCTGACTGTCCCCTGCTTTAAACCCTCAAAACCCTCTAAAACCCTCGTACCGCACCCAGCGGCAACTTCGCACTCCATTTGCGGCAACTTCGCACCTGATTTGCGGCAACTTCGATCGTCGTTTGCGGCAACTTCGACGCCCATTTGCGGCAACTTCGACGCGTCATCCACGCGTGGGGCACGCGTCGCACTCCCTTCTGAGTTACCGCAAGGTGCGGCAACTTCGCTGCCGGTCGGCGCGTCGAAGTCACCGCACCGTGCGGCAACTTGCTTCCTTTGCGCGCGGCTTTTGTGCGTCGCACGACGCCGTGTTCGATGCTCGGTCCACTCCACGTTGCCGGGGTAAAGTTCCGACAGTCGATCGATATCGATGCGGCGGGCGACGCTGCCACCGCGCCTGTCCTCGTCGGCTTCGCGGGGACACTCGAAGTCATCGACGCGAACGGTCAAGCCGGTGCGGTCGAACTCTTCGAGCACTCGCTGCGCGGTGTCCTCGCTCACGCCCGCGCGATGCGCGATGCGCAGTGCGGACGCCCACACCATGCGGGTGTCGTTCGCAATGAAGCGCACGAGAGCGAACGCGACGGCTTGCCGCTTGTCGGGGAACGGATAGCGTTCAAGTTCGCGCACGGCTTCCTCGCGGGCACTCAGGTTGTCCTTGTTCACTGGTCGACCGGCGCTCATGACGGTCTCCCGTTTCCTATTTTCGACCAAGGTGCAAAATAGAATCGCTGGCTCATGACGAGGCTCCAAAGGTGCGCTTCCATTGCCCCATGAAGCCCTCCATCGATTCGCGCTCGGCGCGCTCGATCTCGATCATGTGATTCCAGGCATCGACATCGAGGTATTCGAGGATCGAATCGTCAAGACGCTGGCGAAGATCGTTCGGGTTCATCGCGTCGAGTTCCCAGCAGCGGTCGCCATAGCGCTGCACGAACCACTGATACCGGGCGTCTCCCGTTTTCGTGGTGGCTTCGAAATATGGAAGGTCCCCGCGCTTCACATCGGCTTCGGTGAGCGCGATTCGCTGGAGAGTGAAGTCAATCGCCCCATATGCAATCAGGCGATCGAACATGTCCTCCTGGCTCATGTACAGGCCGCTCGGGTCCCAGTCACCGACATACAGCAGCACTGTCGGCTTGTCGCGGCTCGCAATCGCGCCGGCCATGTCGTTGAGTACGGTCGCACTTCCGAAACCGTGCATGACGCGAAACGCCACGCCATACTCATCGAGGACGCTGGCCAACACGCCGCGCACGGTGCCCTTCTCGCTGAGAACTTCAACGTGATACGGCTGCTCGCGCCAGTAGTCCTTGCGGTACTGGCTCATGACCGAATCAATGAACGACACACCGTCGCGCCACTGCGCCGCCTGCTCGACCCCGCGAGTCTCGTCTACGATCCAGTGCCACGGAATCTCACCGCGTTCGCGCGCACCCGTCAGGAGGCGCGATACCTTCGCCGTCTCGTTCTTGCTCATGTTCGCGATCAGGCCGCGCGTGAAAAGCTGGTAGCAGACCGAACGCACCGTGGTCGGCCTGATTTCGGCCAGGACATCGATGGCCGCATTGATGATGATCTTCGATACCTCATGCATTCCGCGTCCCATCACGGCCTCCGCTGCGCTTGCGCGCGAAGATCGTTAGGGCTACGATCGGCGTGCCTTGCAGATGCGCACACCTTCTCGCCCGCACCCTCGACGCGGGCATTCTTTTTTCTGCGGTGGATCATTTAAGACTCCCATGTTGTTTGCGCGCGCTCGAACTGGCGCACGCGTTAAATGGAAGCCCTCGACGCTTACTTCGGCACGAAGCTATGTTTTCACGAGGCCGACTGATGCGACCTTCGGTGCTGCGGGTGCTGCCCTGCGCTATGCGGGCTGCTCGTCGGCCTTCGCTGCACGGCTGCGCTCGATCATGCGCTGTTCCCACTCGCGAGCGGCGGCGTAGGTGATCAGCACCTTGCGGCCCACGAACAGAATCTCTGGAGCCTCGCCGCGCTGGCGCAGCTTCCACAAGGTAGAGCGGTCGATCTGCATCGCCTCGCAAAACTGATTGACGGTCATCGCACCGAAGGGCGCGGCTTGCTGGCTTTCCTCGTTGCCCATGTTTGCCTCTCGCGGTTGGGTGGGTAACGACAGGATGGCAGAAGAAAAATGGCGCACCAAAGCACGCCATTAAATATTTTTTGTGTTGCCGGGTCGTCAGGGTTTGTCCTGCGTTTTCCTCGGTCGTCCCCTTCCCAATTGTGGTGTGACCTTGCGGATGGTGTCGACCGGGATGCCGAACCGCTTTGCGAGTTCAGCGTTGCGATCTTTCTTGACACTCTTCCCGGCACGTTGCAGGTCGCGGTCGGCACGAACGATGGCATCACGGATGGCCGGGGTGATGTTGGTCCTCGGCTTGCTGCCCTTGCGCTTCTCAGGGAGATTGCGCGCGTGGGTGCGCACGAGGTGGTGATACATGGCCTCGCCCGAAAGCGAGCGCGCCAGCAGGCCAGCAATTTCTGCGCGCGCGGTCTCGGGGTCGTTTTCATCAAACAGGTCGTCGACGATCAGGCGAGCCTCGCCGACCGTCACGATGCGGGGCGCACGGCGCGGCGGGACAGGGGTGCCGTCAACCTCGGCCACGATCTGCAGATAGCGCGCCTTGAGCGTCGAACGCTTCCCGCTCATGCTGCCACCGCACGACGAGCCTTCTTCGCGGCCTTGCGCGGCGCGTTGAACGCGGTGTTGATCGCGGCGTGAAGATGTTCGGGATCGATATGCGCGTACCGCTCGACCATCGCATAGCTGCTATGCCCGAGGAGTGCCTTGACCTTGTAGAGATCGACGCCTTGCGCGACGAGGCGGGTTGCGAAGTCGTGCCTCGTATCATGGAAGCGGAAGTTCGTGATCTGCGCGGCTTCGAGAAGTGCCTCCCATGCGGCGCTGAAGTCCGTTAGCGGTGCGTCCGTTTCCGCGTTGCCGAACACGTACACCTTGTGCGCGAGCGGCCTCCATACCGTGAGCACATCGAGCAGTTCGTCGCTGATCGGAATGTCGCGCCGCTTGTCTGACTTGGCCACGGCACGGCGCACGTGGATCGTGCGCAGATCGAGATCGACATCCTCCCATTCGAGCGCCAGCAGTTCGCCCTTGCGCATCCCGGTATGCAGCGCGGTCACCACCAACGGCTGCAGGTGATCGGTGAAGCGCACGTTGCGCAGCGAGGGCGGCGCGGGCTGCTTGCGCATCCGTCGATGGGCGATCGTGCGGTGGCGGGCGTCACGGTTCGCTTCCTCGCGGGCTTCCATCGCCGCGTATAGGCGCTCGCGCTCAAGCGGGTCGTTCTTTCCCAAATAGCGCACGACGACATCAGCCTTGCCATTGCGCTCGACATCTTTTGCCGGGTTGTCCGTGATGTGACCCGCCTTCACCGCCACCCGCAGCAGCCCCTGCAACGCGTGCAGCTTGTTCGCGATGGTTTTCGCCTTGATGCCGGTCTTCGCTGCCTTCGATTTCCAGCCTTCGATCACCCATGCGCTGAGTTCATCGAGGCCCCGGTCGAGCAGGTCAGGAAATGACGAACGGATCAGGCTGGCGTTCGCCGTGGCGATGCCGTTGGCTTCGAGGTAGTCGGTGTAATCGCCGTCAAGGAATGTGCGCAGGCTCGGCACGCCATGCGCGCGACGCACACTCTCGGCGCGGCGGCGCTTCTTTTCCTCGACCACGGCGGGCGTGTCCTGCTTGGTCGGCGTCTGCTCCAGTTCGCGGCGAGCGGCTTCGCGGGCGTCGCTTGCGCTCATGGCGGGGTACTTGCCGATGGCCCTGCGGCCTTCGCTGCCGTCCGGCTTGTAGTAACGCACGGTAAAGGTGATGCTGCCGCTTGGCAGCACGCGCACCTTGAAGCCGGTCAGGTCCGCGTCGGCGTACTCCTGAAACTTGCCGGTGGCTGTAAGGCCGCGCAGGAACTCGCGGGTGATATTGACCTTGTTTTTCGACATAGAAACTCCGGTTTGGGCGGTTCTTGGGCGCTGGCGGCAGAAAACCGCCACCAACAACAAACCACCACCATAGCTCTAAGTCTTTGATTCTCCGACAACTACCAACATCGGCCAACTAGTAGAAACAAGTAGATTCGGGCTCATAACCCGAAGGTCGCAGGTTCAAATCCTGCCCCCGCAACCAACCGATCAACATCGTCGATCGGCCCGTCCGGAAGTACACAGCAAACCCGCCCAACGGCGGGTTTTTGTTTTGTGCCTGCCTGCCGGTCTGCATGCGCCGGTGTTCGGGTCTGCATGCGCCGGTGTTCGTTCTTCGGGCTCATGCATGCCGCAAAGTCTGTCGGCGCGCACCATCACCGCGCTCCGTGCGCGACATCACGCGGGCGGCAAAGCGAGTGTCCGGCGCGGTGATACACTTGCCCCCATTCTTCCCGGACGCCTCCCATGAAATTCTGCTCGAACTGTGGCCATGCGGTCGTTCTGCGCGTGCCAGAAGGCGACAACCGCCCGCGCAGCATGTGCGACAACTGCGGCACCATCCACTACGTCAATCCGCGCAACGTCGTCGGCACGATTCCGGTCTGGGAAGACAAGATCCTGATCTGCAAGCGCGCCATCGAGCCCCGCTACGGGTTCTGGACGCTGCCGGCCGGCTTCATGGAAATTGGCGAAACCACGGCCCAGGCCGCGTCGCGCGAAACGCTGGAGGAAGCCGGCGCCCGCGTGGAGGTTGGCGAGCTGTTCTCGATGCTCAACGTGCCGCACGTGCATCAGGTACATCTGTTCTATCTGGCCAAGCTTAACGACCTGGACATCGCGCCCGGCGAAGAAAGCCTGGAGGTCAAGCTGGTCGACGAGGCCGACGTGCCCTGGGACGACCTGGCCTTCCCGACCGTGATCCATACGCTGCGCTGCTTCTTTGCCGACCGCGCCGCAGGCCGCATCGCCGCCGGCGATTTCCGCCTGCACACGCTCGACATCGACAAGCCGATGCGGCCGCTCACCAGTCGCGCCACCGTCACCCCGTAACCGATCCAGGCGGCACCGCCCATCTTCCCGGCATGATTACCTGGCTCGACCCGCAGGATCCGTTTCCGCCGGTCGAGCGCGCGCTCGGCCCCGCCAGCGACGCGCCCGGCCTTCTCGCGGCCAGCCGCGACCTGACGCCACAACGCCTGCTGCTGGCGTATCGCCAGGGCATCTTCCCGTGGTACTCCGAAGGCCAGCCCGTGCTGTGGTGGAGCACCGATCCGCGCATGGTGCTGGCGCCCGCCGCCCTCAAGGTGTCGCCATCCTTCCGCAAGACCTTGCGGCGCGTGCTGCGCGACCCCGACTGGGAAATCCGCGTCGACGACGACTTCCCGGCGGTCATGCGCGCCTGCGCCATGACGCCGCGCGACGGCCAGCTCGGCACCTGGATCACCAGCGAGATCGTCGCCGCCTACGGCGCCCTGCACCGGCTGGACCTGGCGCACTCCGTCGAAGCCTGGTACCAGGGCGAGCGCGTTGGCGGCCTGTACGGGGTGGCGCTGGGACGCATGTTCTACGGAGAATCGATGTTCGCCCATCGCACCGATGCCTCGAAGATCGCGCTGGCGGCGCTCTGCGGGTTCCTGGAACGCCACGGCGTCACGATGATCGACTGCCAGCAGGAGACCGACCACCTGGCGTCGCTGGGCGCGGCACCGATTCCGCGCCCCGACTTCATCGCGCACGTGCGTGCCGCCGCATCGTCGCCCGCCATCGAGCCCTGGAATTTCGACAAGGGCGAACTGCGCCGCTGGACCGGCGCAAACGGCAACGACGGCGCAGTCTGAGCCGTCATTTGCCGACCTTCCCTTCCAGCCGGCCCAGGCGGACGTTGATGCCTCCCACCTCCTTTTCGACGCCAGTGAGGCGCTCATTGGTCTCGTCCAGGCGACGGTTCGTGGCATCGATCTTGTCGCCGAGGCGCATTTCCAGCCCCTTCATCTCGCCGCTCAGGCGCTCATCCATCGACCGCATCTCGCCGCTCAGCCGCTTGTCCAACGCCTGGATTTCGCCACTCAGCCGCTTGTCCATTTCCGCGATGGACACGGCAATGGGTGCGATCATGTCGCCAAAGCTGCGGCGCTGGTAATCCAGTATGCCGAACACCGCGGCGAGCAGCCCGAACCCCACGCCGGCCACGGCGGCCATGTCGGCATAGCGGGTCCACCGCGCGACGTGATAGCCGTCGGCCAGGTTCGCGCCGGACCCTCTCTTTTGCAGATCGTCCTCGAACGGAAGCGATGCCATGATGTGCTCCAGAAGTATCAGAGAGCCCATCGTAGAAAGCCGCCGGGCCAAAAACAATACGAGGAATCTCAAAATGCGATCCGCCGTGCCGATGCGGCTTGCAGACGTGCCCCAATGGCCTCTGATAGACTGCCAATCAGACCCGCAATGCTGGCGTCCGACGCGCCGCCCCCTCATTCGACGTCATGAGCAAGCTGAAGGAACTACCGCTCTCCGCGCTGCAGTTTTATGCGACGGCGCCGTACGCCTGCAGCTATCTGGAAGGCCGCATGGCCCGCTCGCAGGTGGCCACCCCGGCCCACCTGATCAACGCCGACGTCTACTCGCGGCTGGTGCGGGCCGGGTTCCGCCGCAGCGGCATCTTCACGTACCGACCCTATTGCGACGAATGCCGCGCCTGCACGCCTTGCCGGGTGCTGGTGGACCAGTTCGAACCCGACCGCAGCCAGCGCCGTGCCTGGAAACAGCACCAGGGCCTGCAGGCGCTGGTGGCGCCGCTGACGTATGTCGAGGAGCACTACGCGCTGTACCTGCTCTACCAGTCGATGCGCCACGCCGGCGGCGGCATGGACCAGGACAGCCGCGACCAGTACGAGCAGTTCCTGCTGCAAAGCCGGGTCAATTCCCGGCTGGTGGAATTCCGCGAGCCCGCGGGGGCGCCCGAGGCCGGCAGGCTGCGCATGGTGAGCATGATCGACGTGCTCGACGATGGGCTGTCGTCCGTGTACACGTTCTACGACCCCCTTGCCACGGGAACGAGCTACGGCACCTACAACATCCTCTGGCAGATCAACCAGACGCGCGAACTGGGCTTGCCGCACCTGTACCTGGGCTACTGGATTGCCGACAGCCGCAAGATGGCCTACAAGGCGCGCTTCCAGCCGCTGCAGGTTCTGACGGGCAACCAGTGGCACGCCTTCGAGAGCATGCCCGCCGCGCCCGAGCCGCAGCCCCAGGGCAATCCGGGGCCGGCCCAGGAATAGGCACGGCCGGCGCAAGACAGCGCAACGGGGCGAAACGGAGCGCTATCGGACAAAACGGCGCAATACGGTGCCGACATGGCGGCAAGCGTGCCCTGAACGGCTACAATGCCGCCCTGGTTCCGACTCCTCGCCGGCTCCGGCCGCGCCCATTCCGTGCTCAACGCGCTCTATCCCCTGTTTCGCCCCGCCCTGTTCTCCATGGACGCGGAGGACGCCCATCATTTCACGCTGAACAACCTGATGCGCGCCCAGCGCATGGGCCTGGCCGGATGCCTTGGCAACCGCGTGGCCGACGATCCGCGTACCGTGATGGGCATCCGGTTTCCCAACCCCGTGGGCCTGGCCGCCGGCCTGGACAAGGACGGCGCGTACATCGACGGACTGGCCGCGTTCGGCTTTGGCTTTATCGAAGTGGGCACCGTCACGCCGCGCGCCCAGCCCGGCAACCCGCGTCCGCGCATGTTCCGCCTGCCCCAGGCAGATGCGCTGATCAATCGCATGGGGTTCAACAACGGCGGCGTCGATGCATTCATCCGCAACGTGCAGGCGTCGCGCTGGAAGGCCGAGGGCGGCGTCCTGGGCCTGAACATCGGCAAGAACGCCGATACGCCGATCGAGCGTGCGGCCGATGACTACCTGTACTGCCTGGAGCGCGTCTATCCGCACGCCAGCTACGTGACGGTCAACATCTCGTCGCCGAACACCAAGAACCTGCGCCAGCTGCAGGGCGCCAGCGAACTGGACAGCCTGCTGTCCACGCTGAAGACCGCCCAGCAGCGGCTGGCCGACCAGCACAAGCGCTACGTGCCGGTGGCGCTCAAGATCGCCCCGGACCTCGACGACGACCAGATCCGCAATATCGGCGACGCGCTGGTCCGCCACGGCATCGACGGCGTGATCGCCACCAACACCACCATCTCGCGCGACGCGGTCAAGGGGCTGCCGCATGCCGAGGAAGCCGGCGGCCTGTCGGGCCGGCCCGTCTTCGAGGCATCGACCCGCGTGGTACGTGAACTGCGCCGCGTCGTTGGCAATGATCTGCCAATTATTGGCGTGGGCGGCATCTTCGACGGCGCTGGCGCGCGCGCCAAAATCGACGCCGGCGCGCAGCTGGTGCAGGTCTACAGTGGCTTGATTTACCGGGGCCCCACGCTGGTGCGCGACTGCGCCGCCGCGCTGCGCACCTAGCATTTCGACGATGCCGCCGGGGCCGCCACCCCGTGTCGGCCATCGGGCGCATTCCCACCAAAAACGACAATCTCGCGCAATTTCTTGCGGCACACCCTTCTTCGGGAGGTGTTTTACAGCAGGATATGGCGCGATGCAGCACCAAAAGCGATCCCAGCCGGGGCCGGAAATGGTATGCTCGCAGGCTTCGCGCCGTCGTATCCAATGTGACCACGCGCGTGCCCGCACCTGCCGCCGGGCGCGCTGCGCCGCAAACGGACCGCCGGGCCGCCCCAGCACGCCCCCGCGGCCTGCCGGCGCCCGTCAGGACGGCTGTCGTACCGTTTGCGGCTGACTGACTGAAAAGCACCGAACCCTCGGGGAGAACAATTACATGCTGCGTCTCAAGGCATCCACCACCCAGTCCATCCTTGGCAGCGCGGTAGCGCTGGCCCTGCTCTACGGCGGCGCCGTGCAGGCCCAGACCGCCACCGTGAAGGTCCTGTCGATCGTGGACCACCCGGCGCTCGACGCCATCCGCGATGGCGTGCGCGACGAGCTGAAGACCGCCGGCTACGATGCCGACAAGAACCTGAAGTGGGAATACCAGAGCGCCCAGGGCAACCCGGGCACCGCTGCCCAGATCGCGCGCAAGTTCGTGGGCGACCAGCCGAGCGCGATCGTGGCCATCGCCACGCCGTCGGCCCAGGCCGTGGTGGCTGCCACCAAGACGGTGCCCGTGGTGTACTCGGGCGTGACCGATCCGGTGGCGGCACAGCTGGTGAAGGGCTGGGGCGCAACCGGCACCAACGTGACCGGCGTGTCGGACAAGCTGCCGCTGGACAAGCAGGTGTCCCTGATCAAGCGCGTGGTGCCCAAGGCCAAGACCGTCGGCATGGTCTACAACCCCGGTGAAGCCAACTCGGTGGTGGTGGTCAAGGAACTGAAGGAAATGCTGGCCAAGCAGGGCATGTCGCTGAAGGAAGCCGCCGCGCCGCGTACCGTGGACATCGGCCCGGCTGCCAAGAGCCTGATCGGCAAGGTCGACGTGATCTACACGAACACCGACAACAACGTGGTGTCGGCCTACGAATCGCTGGTCAAGGTGGCCAATGAATCGAAGATTCCGCTGATCGCCGCCGACACCGACAGCGTCAAGCGTGGCGCCATCGCCGCGCTGGGCATCAACTACGGCGACCTGGGCCACCAGACCGGCCGCGTCGTGGTGCGCATCCTGAAGGGCGAGAAGCCGGGCGCGATTGCCTCGCAGACGTCTGATAACCTTGAACTGTTCGTGAACACCGGCGCCGCCGAGAAGCAAGGCGTGACGCTGTCGCCGGACCTGGTCAAGGAAGCCAAGACCGTCATCAAGTAATACTGCTGGATGCCGCGCGCCCTACCCTGCGGCGCGCGGCCCGAAGCGCCCCCAGAAGGCCCTATCCGGGCCGGCCGGATGGCCTGCAAAGGATTTCCCCATGTCTCTCTTTTCCCTGCTGGGCGCCCTGGAGATCGGCCTGATCTTCAGCCTCGTGGCGCTCGGGGTGCTGATTTCGTTCCGCATCCTCAATTTCCCCGACCTGACCGTTGACGGCAGCTTTCCGCTGGGTGGCGCTGTTGCCGCCACGCTGATCTCGGCCGGACAGGACCCGTTCATCGCCACGCTGGTTGCCATCGTGGCCGGCGCCATCGCCGGCTGGATCACAGGCTGGCTCAACGTGCGCCTGAAGATCATGGATCTGCTGGCCAGTATCCTGATGATGATCGCGCTGTACTCGGTCAACCTGCGCATCATGGGCCGTCCCAATGTGCCGCTGATCACCGAACCAACGATCTTCACGATCCTGCAGCCTGAATGGATGCCCGACTACGTGCTGCGCCCGCTGGTGCTGTTCGTGGTGGTGATCCTTGCCAAGCTGGCGCTGGACTGGTTCTTCTCGTCGCAGCTTGGCCTGGCGATGCGCGCAACCGGCGCCAATCCGCGCATGGCGCGCGCCCAGGGCGTGCCCACCGGCCGCGCCACGCTGGCCGGCATGGCGCTGTCGAATGCGCTGGTGGCCCTGGCCGGCGCGTTGTTCGCGCAGACGCAAGGCGGCTCGGATATCTCGATGGGTATCGGCACGATCGTGATCGGCCTGGCCGCCGTGATCATTGGCGAGACCATCATCCCCGCACGCCGCCTGGTGTATGTGACGCTGGCGGTGGTAGTCGGCGCCATCCTGTACCGGTTCTTTATCGCGCTGGCGCTGAACTCGGAGTTCATCGGCCTCAAGGCGCAGGATCTGAACCTGGTGACCGCGGCGCTGGTGACGCTGGCGCTGGTGCTGCCCGCCACACGCAAGAAGCTGTTCGCCCGCAAGAACGGAGGTGCCTGAGATGCTGCGCGCTGAAACCTGAAGCTCACCTTCAATCCGGGCACGCCGATCGAAAACCGCGCCCTGCGCGGCCTGAGCCTGGAAATCCCGGCCGGCCAGTTCGTGGCCGTGATCGGCTCCAACGGCGCCGGCAAGTCGACCTTCCTGAACGCCGTCAGCGGCGACACGATGGTCGACAGCGGCCGCATCATGATCGACGACACCGATGTCACGCGCCAGCCTGCCTGGGATCGCGCGCATCTGGTGGCACGCGTGTTCCAGGACCCGATGGCCGGCACCTGCGAGGCCCTGACGATCGAGGAAAACATGGCGCTGGCCATGGCGCGCGGGTCGCGCCGCGGCTTCCGTCCGGCACTGAACAAGCCGTCGCGCGGACTGTTCCGCGACAAGCTGCGGCTGCTGAACCTGGGTCTGGAAAACCGGCTGACCGACCGTATCGGCCTGCTCTCCGGCGGCCAGCGCCAGGCGGTGAGCCTGTTGATGGCATCGCTGCAGCCGTCGCGCATCCTGCTGCTTGACGAGCATACGGCCGCGCTGGACCCGAAGACGGCCGCGTTCGTGCTGGAACTGACCGCGCGCATCGTCGAGGAAAGCAAGCTGACGACGATGATGGTGACGCATTCGATGCGCCAGGCGCTGGACTACGGCCAGCGCACCGTGATGCTGCACCAGGGCCAGGTTGTGCTTGATGTCTCGGGCGACCAGCGCAAGGGCCTGGACGTGCCCGACCTGCTCAAGATGTTCGAGCAGACCCGGCACGAGCAGCTGGACGACGATGCGCTGCTCCTGAGCTGATTGGAGTATGGCTCCCCTCTCCCGCCTGGCGGGAGAGGGGATACTCCTCAAGCCATTAAACCGTGGCCGCCTTGTCCAGCCAGCGCTGGAGCTGGTCTGTCACCGCCGTGCTCGAAAACGAGCAGCTGTCCTGCGCGAACACCGCCGCCATCTCCATGCGGCGTAGTAATTCCTCCATTGCCTGACCGAACACCGGCGGCAGCGTCAACGCCGGTGCCGCGGCGCGCCACCGCGCGATCAGTTCCCCGGCCGGCAGCGTCCCGGCCAGATGGGCTTCCAGAGCCTGGCGCATGACGGCCAGCGTTTCCTGATTGGCGCTCATGAACGCGCCCTCCTTTCCTTGTATAGCTCGCGGAACGTGCGGCCGCTCGGGGCCGGCATGTCGCGTGTGTCAGTCCAGCCCTTGCCCGCCATCGGCAGGCTCGCAATCAGCTTGCTGCGGCCACCCATGCGGAACAGGATACGCGCGCCCATCCGCGTGACAAAGGCATACAGATCGGGGCGCCGTGCCACATACCCCCACACCTGCAACGCCACACGCTCCTGCCATGGGCGCAGGTGGCGCTCCATCTGCTTTTCGCGCAGCTTGCGCAGCAGGTCGGATAGCGGGATCGATGCCGGACACACTCTGTTGCACTCGCCGCAAAGCGTGGCCGCCTGCGGCAGATCGACCGCATTGGCCAGCCCGACATAGCTCGGCGTCAGCACGCTGCCCATCGGGCCGGGATAGACCCAGCCATACGCGTGGCCGCCGATCTTCTGGTACACCGGGCAGTGGTTCATGCACGCGCCGCAACGGATACAGCGCAGCATCTCCTGGAATTCGCCGCCGATCAGTCCGCTACGGCCACCATCGACCAGCACGAAGTACATATGCTCGGGGCCATCGCGCTCGCCTTCGGCGCGCGGCCCGGTCAGGATCGAGAAGTAGTTCGAGATGGCCTGCCCGGTGGCCGAGCGCGGCAGCAGCCGCATCACCGTGGCCAGGTCTTCCAGCGTCGGCAGTACCTTCTCGATGCCCGTCACGGCCACGTGCACGCGCGGCATGATCGTGCACATGCCCTCGTTGCCTTCGTTGGTGACCACGGCCACCGATCCGGTCTCGGCGATGATGAAATTGCCGCCCGTCACGCCCATGTCCGCCGAAAGGAATTCGGGGCGCAGCACTTCGCGCGCCTCGCGTGTCATCTCGGGGATATCGGTCAGGCGCGGCTTGTTGTGGACCTTGGCGAACAGGTCGGCAATCTCGTCCTTGTCCTTGTGGATCACCGGCGCAATGATGTGCGACGGCGGCTCGGCATCGTTGATCTGCAGGATGTACTCGCCCAGGTCGGTCTCGATGCTCTGCACGCCCATCTCGCCCAGCACCTGGTTCAGGCGCATTTCCTCGGTCACCATCGACTTGCTCTTGATGACCTTCTTCACGCCATGCTTCTGCGCAATCTCGGCAACCAGCCGGGCGGCATCGGCCGTGGTCTCGGCGAACAGCACCGTGGCGCCACGTTTCGTCGCATTTTCTTCAAACGTGGCCAGCCAGACGTCGAGATTCTCCAGCGCGCGGTTGCGGCGCTCTTTCAGCGCGGCGCGGGTGGCGTCGAAGTCGATGTCGCGGATGGCGTCGGCGCGGGCCGTGACGAACTTCGTCGACAGCTTCTTGAGGTTCTGCTGCAGGCGCTGATCGGCCAGCTTCTGCCCGGCGCGCGCCTTGAATTCCATGCTGTGCACTTGCATCGTGGGGGCTCTCTTGTGGTTCGCGCGTCAGGCGTCGCCGGCCAGCACCTGCGCGATATGGAGCACGCGCGTCTGCGAATCGCCGGAGCGGCGCAGCCGGCCTTCGATATTGAGCATGCAGCCCAGGTCGCCCAATACCACGGCATCGGCGCCGCTGGCCTTGATATTGGCGCACTTCTCGTCGACGATCGCGGTGGAAATATTGCCGTACTTGAGCGAGAACGTACCCCCGAAGCCGCAACAGGCCTCGCAGTCCTTCATTTCGGTCAGCTGCACGTTGGGCAGCTTGCCCAGCAGCGCGCGCGGCTGCTGCTTGACGCCCAGCTCGCGCAGGCCCGAACACGAATCGTGATAGGTGATGTGGCCCGCGAAGCTGGAGTCGAGCTTGTCGATTTTCGCCACGCTCGTCAGGAATTCGGTCAGTTCGAACACCCGTTCGCGCAGCCGCTCGTACCGGCCATTCAGCTCGGGATCGTCGCGCAGCAGGTCGTGATAGTGGTGGCGGATCATGCCGCCACAGGACCCAGACGGCACCACCACGTAATCGAACATCTCGAATTCGCGCAGGAATTTCTCGGCCAGGTCGCGCGACACGGCGCGCTCGCCCGAGTTGTACGCCGGCTGTCCGCAGCAGGTCTGTGCCTCGGGCACCATTACTTCATAGCCCGCGGATTCCAGCAACTTGAGCACCGAAAACCCGATTTCCGGGCGCATGAGGTCCACCAGACAGGTGGCGAACAGTCCGATTCGCATGGCTTTTTCTTTATCCAGACCCAGAAACCTCGCAATTATGCCCCTTCGCCCTGCCGCTGCGGGCATCGAGCGCCGCAATCCTGTTCATCTGGCGGCGCAAAGTGGCTCATGACATGCCTTGCCCCGCGCGCCATCCGTGGAAGGAAATCTCGAAAATCACGTTTCATCTGTTGAAATTTTCACGATGCGAGATAGAATCAGGCAAACGCTTAATTTGCCGCACGGCAACATTTTTCACATCGCAAAAAATGGCAGAAGCTGACAAGTCACCCGGCAAGACCTCGATCCAGGTGATCGAGCGCATGATGACGCTGCTGGACGCGCTGGCCCAGCACGCGGATCCCGTCAGCCTGAAAGAGCTGTCGCAGGCCACCGGCCTGCACCCGTCCACCGCGCACCGCATCCTGAACGACATGGTGGCCTGCCGCTTTGTCGACCGCTCCGACCCCGGCAGCTACCGGCTGGGCATGCGCCTGCTGGAACTGGGCAACCTGGTCAAGGCGCGCCTTTCGGTACGCGACGCCGCGCTGGCGCCGATGCGCGCCCTGCATCGCGTGACGGGACAGACCGTGAACCTGTCGGTGCGCCAGGGCGACGAGATCGTCTACATCGAGCGCGCCTACAGCGAACGCTCGGGCATGCAGGTCGTGCGCGCCATCGGCGGCCGCGCCCCGCTGCACCTGACTTCGGTCGGCAAGCTGTTCCTGGCGGCGGACGAAGCCACGCGCGTGCGCACCTACGCCACGCGCACCGGGCTGGCCGGCCATACGCGCACATCGATCACCGACCTGGCCAAGCTCGAACGCGAACTGAGCTGGGTGCGCTCGAACGGCTATGCGCGCGACAACGAGGAACTGGAACTGGGCGTGCGCTGCATCGCCGCGGGCATCTATGACGATTCCCGCCGGCTGGTGGCTGGCCTGTCGCTATCGGCCCCGGCCGACCGCCTGCAGGACAGCTGGCTGCAGAATCTCAAGGAAACGGCACTGCAGATTTCGCGCGGCATGGGCTACGTGGCCGAGCCCACCGCCTGATCCACGCCAGCATCGTCCACCCGGCAGCACCATCAGCCGGACAAAAAAGAACGCGCCGGGGGCCAGAAGCCCCACGGCGCGTTTTCCATGCGCGATGGCTACAGCTCAGGTGCCACGCGACTGCTGCGATACCAGGACCGCCGCAGGGGACCTAGGACCCTGCGTAAGATTGGGTGTCGAAGGAAAAGGGCGCGGCTGGCCCCCTGCCGACGGTGCTTGATGCTCGAGCCAGCTACGGACACGCGTGGCATCGGCAAAGCGCGAGAGCTTGCCCACCGAGTCCAGGAACACCATCACCACGTTGCGATCGTTCACGCGGGTCTGCATGACCAGGCACTGGCCAGCCTCCGAGATATAGCCAGTCTTCTGCAGGCCGATATCCCAGCTGCCGCCGCGCACGAGGCGATTGGTGCTGACGTAGTGCATCGTGCGGCCCGACACGCTGACCTCATGTTCCGGCTGCGTGGAGAATTCGCGGATGGTCGGATTGCGGTAGGCGGCGTTGACCAGGCGGGCCAGGTCCATGGCGCTCGACACATTGCTGCTCGACAGGCCGCTCGAATCGACGAAGTGGCTGTCGTTCATGCCCAGCTCGCGCGCCTTCTTGTTCATCGCACCGACAAACGCCGGCAGACCGCCCGGATAGCTGCGGCCCAGCACCGACGCGGCACGGTTTTCCGACGACATCAGCGCCAGCAGCAGCATTTCATGACGCGTCAGCGTCGTGCCGAAGCGCAGGCGCGAGCTGCTGTGCTTCTCGGTGTCGCGGTCGTCTTCGCTCACCGTCAGCATTTCGTCCATCGGCAGGTGCGAATCCATCACCACCAGCGCGGTCATCAGCTTGGTGATCGATGCGATCGGCAGCACGGCCGTCGGATTCTTCTGGAACAGCACCTCGTTGGTGTTCTGGTCCATGACCAGCGCCACCGACGAACGCAGCGACAGCGCATCCTCGGTATCGCGCAGGCCCATGGCCTCGCCCAGCGACGGCTTGGCCGGGACGAAGGCGGCGCGCACCGGTGCGGCGCGGCTGGCCACCACGGTGCGCTTGCCGTTCTTCACGACAATCACCTTGCGGGGGCTTGCCTCCGCTTTCGCAGAAGCCACCTTTTTGGCGGATTTAGGGGATTTTTCGCCTTTTTTCGCCGAAGATTTCGTCGCGGTCGACTTCGTCGCTGCGTACGTGGCTGGCGCGGCCAGCAGGGCAACCGACACAAGCGCAGAAGTTGCGATTGCGGTCAGTTGAGGAAGGCCAAAGAGTCGGGACATGAAGGAATCGGTCCGGAACATGATCTGTTCAGCGCGGATACGGAATGGCGCTAGTGTAGGAAATTAAGAAATTCTTAGCAAGATTAATGACTTACAGCGGCTCATTAAAGTTTGATTTGCAAACATTTCCGCATTGCGGGAAAAGAGTCAAATAAGTCACATCATCGCTAACGCAAATACAACAGTTTGCTGCTCCGCAGGCATCAGACGTCACACCTCATCGTCGTCGGCGGCAGGCCGCGTGCTGCTTGATGGCGCCGTGGTTGCAGTCGATAACGGTTGGCATGGCGAAATCCTGATATCTTTCAGGGCAAGTCAGGAGAGGAAACGCACGAACCCGCTTACTGGTTCACGTTCGGTCGTCAATTGATTGGCGGTCGCGCTCCGGTCTGCGTAACCCAGCGACATGCCGCACACCACCATTTCCTCCTCGGTGAGCAGCAGGTGCTGCTTGATGATCTCGTGGAACTGGGTGAAAGCCGCTTGCGGACAGGTATCCAGGCCGCGCGCCCGCGCCGCCACCATGATGCTTTGCAGGAACATGCCGTAGTCGAGCCAGCTGCCCTGCTCCATGATCCGGTCGATCGTGAAGATCAGGCCGACCGGCGCATCGAAGAACCGGAAATTGCGGGCGTGCTGCTCGTGCATCCGCGCCTTGTCCTCACGCTTGATCTCCAGCAGGCTGTACAGGTCCCAGCCCACCTTGCGGCGGCGCGACAGGTACGGATCGACCCACTCGCGCGGGTAGTACGGATATTCCTCGCGGTACTTGGCGTCGCGCTCGGGGTCGTCGTAGGCGGCCAGCACATCGGCACAGAAGCGCGCCTTGGCATCGCCAGCCAGCACGTAGACCTTCCAGGGCTGCGTATTCGTGCCCGACGGCGCCCGGCTGGCGACGGCAAGAATGTCCTCGATGGTTTCGCGCGGCACTGGCGTGTCCAGGAACGCGCGAACCGAACGGCGTGTCGTGATGGCGCGATCGACGATCGCGGCGTCATCTGGGTGCGACATGCTCTGGGGTCTCCTCAAATCTTGTTCATTCCGGCTGGCCAACGACCAGCGCCTGCAATGCCGTGCGCAACGCCGGCGGCAACGTCACCGGCCTGCGCGATTCGCGATCCACGTACACGTGGACGAAATGTCCCTGCGCCGCCGCCACGTCCTCGTCATTGCGGAACAAACCCACTTCGTAGCGCACGCTGGAGTTGCCCAGCTTTGCCACGCGCAGGCCCGCCATGACCGTGTCGGGGAAGCTCAGCGACGAGAAATAATTGCACTGCGTCTCGATGACCAGCCCGATGGTGGCGCCGGCCTCGATGTCCAACACGCCCTCCCGGATCAGGTACGCATTCACGACCGTATCAAAATAACTGTAGTAGACAACGTTGTTCACGTGGCCATACACATCGTTATCCATCCAACGCGTCGTGATGGGCTGGAAGTGCGCATACGCACTACGGCGATCGGGTTCAGGCTTCATCGAATTTGGAATCGGGTCAGGACAACATCGGGTGAAGACACGGTCAGCGTCGCCGAAGCCACACGGGAGGACCGTATGAGCGTGCAGCGCGCCACAAGGTTCCAAGTTTTACGATGCATCGAAGCGCATCATGCTGCCGTTGCCGCGACGGACGACGACAGCGCTACATCGAGCGCGCTAAACCGGGTGTGACAGGCGGCTGCCAGCGCGACGGTTTGCGTGTGCACCGCCACCGTGTTCTCGATCTGGTTGCCGTAGCCGCCGGCCATCGCGACGGCAATTGGCAGACGCTGGGACAGCGCGAAGTCGAACACCATCGTGTCGCGCCGGGCCAGGCCTGCCATGGTCAGGCGCAGGCGACCCAGGCGGTCGTCCTCGTGGGGATCGGCTCCGGCCAGATAGATCAGCAGGTCCGGGGCGAAGCGCGCCTGCAGTGTTTGCAGCGCGCCGGCCAGCGCGGCGGCGTAGGTGTCGTCGTCGCAGCCATCGGGTAGCCCGACATCGAGATCGCTGGCTTCCTTGCGGAACGGATAGTTCTTCTGGCCGTGCAGCGAGAGTGTGAACACCGAAGGGTCGTCACGCAGGATCGACGCCGAGCCGTTGCCCTGATGGACATCGAGGTCGATCACGGCCACCCGTCTCACTTGCCCATCGCGCTGCAACTGGCGCGCGGCGATGGCGGCGTCGTTAAACACGCAGAAGCCACCCCCTTGTCGGCGTAGGCGTGGTGGGTGCCGCCCGCCAGGTTGACCGCGATGCCCTGCGTCACCGCAGCACGGCAGGCTGCGATCGTGGCGCCGGCCGAGCGCCGCGAACGTTCCACCATCTCATGCGACCACGGGAAGCCGATCTCGCGCTGCCGCGCCGCGTCAAGGCGCCCCGCCGAGACGTCGGCGATATAGTCGGCAGAGTGCGCCAGGGCCAGTGCATCGTCGCCAGCGCGCGGTGCCTCGTGCAGTTCGAGCGCCGGCACCTCGCGAACCACGGCATCGCGCAGCATGCTGTACTTGCGCATCGGGAAGCGATGCCCAGGCGGTAACGGCAGGACGAAGTGATCGGCGTAGAAGGCTAGCATCGGGGGCGCGTGGGATTCGGGCCAGCAAGTGACGCGGGATCGTCATTCACCGACCGGACAGTCAGCGATGGTAGCACCGCGCGCGCGGCTGGACCGACGCCGGAAACGGGAGCGAAGCCACAACGCGCCTGAAACGCGCGTTTTTCTCGCGTCGCAGCGCCTTTTTGATGCACCGCCAGATCCGGATAAACCCTTATCCATGGCGGGATAGTGGCCCGCAATGCCCCTCCAGACTGCACTCCTCCGTTATTTTGGTGCGACGCACAAAAACCGCTTGACACCCAATCTGCTTTACTTAGAATTGGAATTGTTGCGGCGCATCAAAGAACGAGTCGATCTCGGAAAACGCCGACAGACGCACGAAGGTACGCTCGGGCTGGCCAGACACTGAAGTCATGGCTCTGACATCTGGGCGGCTTAATTTCACTTTTGCTAGACCTTGAAGTTCACCACTGGAGACCAGCAATGATCCTGACCCCGGAACAAGTTGCAGCTGCACAAAAAGCCAACCTCGAGACCCTGTTCGGTCTGACCTCGAAGGCCTTCGAAGGCGTCGAGAAGCTCGTCGAGCTGAACCTGCAAGTGGTCAAGGCCACGTTCGCCGAGAACGTCGACAACGCCAAGAAGGCCCTCGGCGCCAAGGATGCCCAGGAACTGCTGGCCATCCAGGCTTCGCTGGTGCAACCGGTTGCCGAAAAGACCCTGGCATACACCCGTCACCTGTACGAAATCGCTTCGGAAACCCAAAGCGAGTTCACGAAGGTTGCCGAAGCCCAGCTGGCTGAAGGCACGAAGAACGTGCAAGCCCTGGTCGACAACTTCGCCAAGAACGCGCCGGCCGGTTCGGAATCGACCGTTGCCATCGTGAAGTCGGCCATCTCGGCTGCCAACAACGCCTACGAGTCGGTCCAGAAGGCCACCAAGCAGGCTGTTGAAATGGCCGAAAGCAACTTCCAGGCTGCCGCCACGGCCGCCACGAAGGCTGCCCAGCAAGCTAGCGCCACGGCTCGCACCGCCGCCAAGAAGCCGGCGACCGCCGTCTAAGGCACTGCAGCGCTCCAGCGTACCGGCTCCGGCCGGTTCGTTGGCAAAGCATCCTCGCCAGACTGGCGGATTCGGGTGTTTTGCCAACGGAAGCGATGTGATCGCCCTGTACCGATGTCTCCTCGGTACCGATTCCAAAAGGTATCGATTCCAACCCGGCCCTGCACGCAGGTTGCCGGGCTTTTTTTCGCCCGCCAAAAGTTGGCCGGAATGCTTGGCGGTTAATTGAATAATCGTAGCCAAAAAGAAACCCGCCGGGTGGCGGGCTTCTCTTCAGCGGGACGGATATCGATCAGCGCTTGCGCGGCGGCGGCACGTCCGTGCAGACACCTTCGTAGATTTCGGCGGCCATGCCGATCGACTCGCCCAGCGTCGGGTGCGGGTGGATCGTCTTGCCGATATCCACGGCATCGGCGCCCATCTCGATGGCCAGGCAGACTTCGCTGATCAGGTCGCCCGCATGGGTGCCGACGATGCCGCCACCGATGATGCGGTGCGTTTCCTCGTCGAAGATCAGCTTGGTGAAGCCTTCGTCGCGGCCATTGGCGATGGCGCGGCCCGAAGCGGCCCAAGGAACACGCCCTTGCCGTACTTGATGCCCTGCGCCTTGCACTGGTCTTCGGTCAGGCCGGCCCAGGCCACTTCCGGATCGGTGTAGGCCACCGACGGAATCTGCTTGACGTCGAAGTACGCCTTCTCGCCATGGGCTGCCTCGGCAGCCACGTGCGCCTCGTGCACGGCCTTGTGCGCCAGCATCGGCTGGCCGACGATGTCGCCGATCGCAAAGATATGCGGCACGTTGGTGCGCAGTTGCTTGTCGACGTCGATGAAACCGCGGTCGGTCACGGCCACGCCGGCCTTCTCGGCGCCAATCTTCTTGCCGTTCGGCGTACGGCCCACCGACACCAGCAAGGCGTCGTAGCGAACCGGCTCGGCCGGGGCGCCCTCGCCTTCGAACTTGACGTAGATGCCGTCCGGCTTGGCTTCCACGCCAACCGTCTTGGTCTTCAGCATCACGTTGTCGAAGCGATGCTTGTTCATCTTGTCCCAGACCTTGACCAGGTCGCGGTCGGCGCCCTGCATCAGCCCGTCGAGCATTTCCACCACGTCGATGCGCGCGCCCAGCGTGCTGTACACCGTGGCCATTTCCAGGCCGATGATGCCGCCGCCGATCACCAGCATCTTGTTCGGGATATCGCGCAGTTCCAGCGCGCCGGTCGAATCGAAGATACGCGGGTCTTCGGGGATGAACGGCAGCTTCACGGCCTGGCTGCCGGCCGCGATGATCGCCTTCTCGAAGCGGATCACGGTCTTCTTGCCCGTCGTGGCCTTGGCGTCACCCTCGGTTTCCTGCACTTCCAGGTGATTCGGGTCCAGGAACGTGCCGATGCCGCGCACCACCTGCACCTTGCGGGCGCGGGCCATGCCGGCCAGGCCGCCGGTCAGCTTGCTGACCACCGATTCCTTGTAGTGGCGCAGGCCGTCCAGGTCGATCTTGGCTTCGCCGAACAGGATGCCGTGCGCAGCCAGGGCCTTGGCTTCGTCGATCACGGCCGCGTTGTGCAGCAGCGCCTTCGAAGGGATGCAGCCCACGTTCAGGCAGACGCCACCCAGCGAGCCGTAGCGTTCCACCAGCACCGTGTTCATGCCCAGGTCGGCCGAACGGAACGCGGCGGAGTAGCCGCCGGGGCCCGCGCCCAGCACGAGCATGTCGCACTGGATGTCGGCGCTGCCACCGTGCCTGGCCGCCGTGGGGGCTGCTGCCGGAGCCGGAGCCGGAGCCGGCGCTGCCGCCGGTGCGGGTGCAGGTGCCGCGGCGGGTGCAGGGGCTGCGGCCGCGCCGCCTTCCACCGTGCAGATCACGGTGCCCTTGGCCACCTTGTCGCCCACTTTGACCTTGACGTCCACCACCTTGCCAGCGGCCGATGACGGCACTTCCATGCTGGCCTTGTCGCTTTCCAGCACGATCAGCGACTGCTCTTCCTCGACCGCGTCGCCGGCCTTGACCAGCACCTCGATCACTTCAACCGCGTCGAAATCGCCGATATCCGGCACCTTGACTTCGATCACACTCATGCTTTTCCTCCTGGGATGCGCGCCCTGCCCGCTCCGGGCTCAGGCCGCGCCGTCTTTGTTGGTATCCGCGCCGCCGGGCTGCTGGGGCGTCTCATGGGGTGCCGCAAGAATCTTCACCGTATGCACGTCGATCGGGCCCGCCGAGCTCTTGTCGAATTCGATTCCCGCGTCGACCCCGATCCGCGCGATGTCGCCCGCGCCCATGCCGGGCAGGTCGTACACCGCGTGCATGGCCCGAGCGCATAGTTGCGGCCCGAGCCGATGCCCCAGAAACGGTCGAACGAAAACACCTCGCGGTAGGAATAGACGCCAAAGATGCCGCCCGGATTGGCGATCAGGCACACGATCTGCGATGACTCGTATGGGTCGTCCTCGTCTTCCTTGGTGTTGATGAAATACTCGTTCTTGAGCCTTTCATGCACCTTGAGGAAGGTCCGGAACACATCGTCGCGGGTCATCAGGCGGCATTCGTCGCCCATGTCCGTCAACAACGCACGCATGACCGGGAAATGCGCGGTGGTGCCCGCCAGCGCGACGAAGCTCTCGCCCACGGGAATCACCTTCTGGTTGCGCTCGTAGGCGCGCGACAGCCGCGTATCGCCGAACGTCACCAGCGCATCGGCCGCGATCGCCACCTCGTCACCCTTGCGTACGACAACGCAGGTAGTCATGGCTCGCCCCCTTACTCGGCAGTTCGCACACCGGCACAGCCGGTGTGCGTTGCGGTTGCTTCAAGATGAAGCGAAGCGGTTCTGGCTAGGCGCGCGGCCGCGGACAGTACAAGTGGTACGGCAAGGCCGCGCAACGACGCCAGAATCATCTTTAAGCGACCGCTACAGCAGAATGCGGCGGAAGTCTGCCAGCAGCGCTGCAAAGTACGTATTGAAACGTGCGGCCTCGGCGCCGTCGATCACGCGGTGATCCCACGACAGCGACAGCGGCAGCGTCAGGCGCGGCGCGAACTGCTTGCCGTCCCAGACCGGCTTCATGTACGACTTGCACACGCCCATGATGGCCACTTCCGGCGCGTTGATGATCGGCGTGAAGTACGTGCCGCCAATGCCACCCAGCGACGAGATCGAGAAGCAGCCGCCCTGCATCTGGTCCGGCTTCAGCTTGCCGTCGCGCGCCAGCTTGGCCAGCTCGCCCATTTCCTGGCTGATCTCGATCACGCCCTTCTTGTCGGCGTCCTTGATCACCGGCACGACCAGGCCGTTGGGCGTGTCGGCGGCGAAGCCGATGTTGAAGTATTTCTTCAGCACCAGGTTGTCGCCGTCCAGCGACGCGTTGAAGTTCGGGAACTTCTTCAGCGCCGCCACCGTGGCCTTGATCATGAACGCGAGCATCGTGACCTTGATGCCGGCCTTCTCGTTTTCCTTGTTCAGCTGCACGCGGAACGCTTCCAGGTCGGTGATATCGGCCTCGTCGCAGTTCGTGACGTGCGGGATCATCACCCAGTTGCGGTGCAGGTTGGCGCCCGAGATCTTCTTGATGCGCGACAGCGGCTTCGACTCCACTTCGCCAAAGCGCGTGAAATCGACCTTCGGCCACGGCAGCAGGTCCAGGCCGACGCCCGAACCACCCGCTGCGGCGGCGGCCGGCGCTGCGGTCTGGCCCGACATCACGCCCTTGACGAAGTTCTGCACGTCCTGCTGGGTGATGCGGCCCTTCGGACCGGAACCCGGCACGCGCGTCACGTCCACGCCCAGTTCACGGGCGAACTTGCGCACGGACGGGCTGGCGTGGGCGGCCTTGCCGGTTACGCCCTGGACAGGCGCGGCGGCGGCAGCCGGGGCCGGCGCGGCCGCAGCCGGCGCGGGTGCCGGGGCAGCAGCGGCCGGAGCCGGGGCAGCAGCAGGTGCCGCAGCCGCAGCCGGGGCGGCCGGGGCGGCAGCGGCGCCACCGGCGGCTTCCAGGATCAGGATCAACGTGCCTTCGGCCACATTGTCGCCAACCTTGACCTTGACTTCCTTGACGATGCCACCTTGCGGGGCCGGCACGTCCATCGTGGCCTTGTCCGATTCCAGCGTGACCAGCGCGTCTTCCGCGTTGATCTGGTCGCCCGGCTTCACGTGGACTTCGATGACCGGCACGGCGTCGTAGTCGCCGATGTCCGGCACCTTGACTTCCACCGTGCCGCCACCGCCACCGCCAGCGGGGCGGCTGCGGGCGCCGGCGCCGGGGCAGCCGGAGCAGGCGCCGGGGCAGCGGCTGCAGGGGCCGGTGCGGGCGCGGCGGCAGCCGGGGCCGGGGCCGCAGCAGCGCCGCCGGCCGGTTCCAGCATGACCAGGACGGTGCCCTCGGCCACGTTGTCGCCCACCTTGATCTTGACTTCCTTGACCGTGCCGGCCTGCGGCGACGGCACGTCCATCGTGGCCTTGTCCGATTCCAGCGTGACCAGCGCGTCTTCCGCGTTGATCTGGTCGCCCGGCTTCACATGCACTTCGATGACGGGAACGGCGTCGTAGTCGCCGATGTCCGGCACCTTGATTTCAATCGCTTGACTCATTCAGTGTCTCTCCTGGGCAGCCGGCACCCTGGTTCGTTACGCTCAACACGACAAACGCCTCGGCGAGGTTACTCTCGCCGCACGCATCTGTCACGCTGCCGCGCATCACCTGCGCCGCAGGGCACCGCCGGGCCAGCCGGGGGCGCCCGCGGCGCGGCGGGGTACCGCGCTGCGGGGGTTCAGTCGTGCAAGTCCGGGGAATCAGACCGACATCGGGTTCGGCTTGCTCGGGTCGAGGTTGTACTTCTTGATGGCTTCCGCCACCTTTTCACGACCGATTGCGCCTTCGTCGGCCAGCGCCTTCAGCGCGGCCACCGTCACCCAGTTGCGATCCACTTCGAAGAAGTGGCGCAGCTTCTCGCGGGTATCCGAGCGGCCGAAGCCGTCGGTGCCCAGCACCACGTAGCGGCGCGGCACGAACGGACGGATCTGCTCGGCGAACGCGCGGATGTAGTCGGTCGAGGCAATGACCGGACCCCGCACGCCCTTGAGCTTCTGGGCCACGAACGACTCGCGCGGCGCTTCCGTCGGGTGCAGCAGGTTGTGGCGGTCCACGGCCTGGCCTTCGCGGGCCAGTTCGGTGAAGCTCGGGCAGCTCCAGATGTCCGATTCCACGCCCCAGTCCTTCTTGAGCATGTCGGCGGCGGCGATCACCTCGCGGAAGATCGTGCCCGAGCCCAGCAGCTGCACGCGCGGCGCATTGCTGTTTTCCACGCCCTTGCGGAACTGGTACATGCCCTTGACGATGTCCTTCTCCACGCCAGCCGGCATTTCCGGATGTTCGTAGTTCTCGTTCATCACCGTCAGGTAGTAGTACACGTCTTCCTGTTCGGCGTACATGCGGCGCAGGCCGTCCTGCATGATCACGGCCAGTTCGTACTGGAACGTCGGGTCGTACGAGATGCAGTTCGGGATCACCGCGTGGAACACGTGCGAGTGGCCGTCCTCGTGCTGCAGGCCTTCGCCGTTCAGCGTGGTGCGGCCCGACGTGCCGCCCAGCAGGAAGCCGCGCGAGCGCATGTCGGCGGCGGCCCAGCACAGGTCGCCGATCCGCTGGATGCCGAACATCGAGTAATAGATGTAGAACGGGATCATCTGCACGCCGTGCGTCGAATACGACGTGGCGGCGGCGATCCAGTCGCACATGGCGCCGGCTTCGTTGATGCCTTCCTGCAGCACCTGACCCGTCTGCGATTCCTTGTAGAACATCAGCTGGTCATGGTCTTCCGGCACGTACTTCTGGCCTTCCTGGTTCCAGATGCCTACCTGGCGGAACAGGCCTTCCATGCCGAACGTGCGCGATTCGTCCGGCACGATGGGCACCACGTGCTTGCCGATCTGCTTGTCCTTCAGCAGCGTGTTCAGGATCCGCACGAAGGCCATGGTCGTCGACACTTCGCGGCCTTCGCCGGTGGCCTTGAGCAGCGCGTCGAACGCCGACAGCTCGGGCACCTTCAGCGCGTCGGCCTTCTGGCGGCGGGCCGGCAGGTAGCCGCCCAGGTTCATGCGCGCCTGGCGCATGTATTCCAGTTCCTTCGAGCCTTCGTCGAAGGTCAGGTACGGAACTTCCTCCAGCTTGTCGTCCGGCACCGGGATGTTGAACTGGTCGCGGAACGCGCGGATAGCGTCCACCGGCATCTTCTTCTGCTGGTGGGCCACGTTCATGGCCTGGCCGGCATCGCCCATGCCATAGCCCTTGATGGTCTTGGCCAGGATCAGCGTCGGCTGGCCCTTGTGCTCGCTGGCCGCCTTGTAGGCCGCGTAGACCTTGTGCGGATCATGGCCGCCACGGTTCAGGCGCCAGATGTCGTCGTCGGACCAGTCGGCCACCATGGCCTTCAGTTCCGGCGTGTTGAAGAAGTGCTCGCGCACGTAGGCGCCGTCCTTGGCCTTGAAGGTCTGGTACTCGCCGTCCACGCATTCCATCATGCGCTTCATCAGCAGGCCCTTGGTGTCGCGTGCCAGCAGCTGGTCCCAGCGGCTGCCCCACACCACCTTGATCACGTTCCAGCCCGATCCGCGGAATTCCGATTCCAGTTCCTGGATGATCTTGCCGTTGCCGCGCACCGGGCCGTCCAGGCGCTGCAGGTTGCAGTTGATCACGAAGACCAGGTTGTCCAGCTTCTCGCGGCCGGCCATGCCGATCGCGCCCAGCGATTCCGGCTCGTCGGTCTCGCCGTCGCCCAGGAAGGCCCAGACCTTGCGGCCTTCGGCGTTCACCAGGCCGCGGCTGCCCAGGTACTTCATGAAGCGGGCCTGGTAGATGGCCATGATCGGGCCCAGGCCCATCGACACGGTCGGGAACTGCCAGAAATCCGGCATCAGCCACGGGTGCGGGTACGACGAGATGCCCTTGCCGTCCACTTCCTGGCGGAAGTTGTCCAGCTGTTCCACGGTCAGGCGGCCCAGCAGGAAGGCGCGCGAGTACACGCCCGGCGCCGAGTGGCCCTGCACGAAGACCAGGTCGCCGCCGCTCTGTTCCGACGGGGCGCGCCAGAAGTGGTTGTAGCCCACGTCATAGAGCGTGGCCGCCGAGGCAAACGACGAGATATGGCCGCCGACGTTGGTGTTCTTGTTGGCGCGCAGCACCATGGCCATCGCGTTCCAGCGCGTGTACGAGCGGATGCGGTGCTCGATATCCTGGTCGCCCGGAATGCGTGCCTGCTGCTCCACCGGAATGGTGTTGATGTACGGCGTCTCGGCGTGGAACGGCTGCGTCACGCCGTTCACGCGGGCGTACTGGATCTGCTTGTCGATCAGGAAGGCCGCGCGTTCGGCGCCTTCCGCATTCAGGACGCCCTGCAGGGCATCCAGCCATTCGTGCGTTTCCTGGGGATCGGCGTCGTTGGCGCTGCTGGCGCCGAGGATCTGCTCTGGTACAGCGGACATGACTGTCTCCTGGGTAAATTCCTGCCCCGGCGCCCGCCCGGTATGGCGGATCTCGGTTGGCCGGTCTGACGGTTGTGACGTCGCGGCGGTAGCCTTGCCGGTGAGCCCTGGCATCGGTTCAATGGCCAGGGCCGGGATCTTTCGCATCGGGTCGCAGCGCCCGGATCCTCGACGGCAAGCGCATGGCTCCGCCCGCATTGTTCGGTCGAAGCGATTCTATGGAAGCACAGTCACGGCTGACAAGCTAAATTTTCAGATTACGAAGTCATTTCTTATAATGTGAAATATTGCGGCGGTGCACCAGAAAGCGCATGGCGACGCCGGAAACCGGCCTGCCGGAGTTGCCGGATTCCCTGGGCCGGATAGGCGCTTTCCCCAAGCGACGCACCGCAATAAAGCCGATACACTGGCCGGTCGACCGTCAATCCCTTATGCAGTTCTTCAACCGAATCCTCTCCGGCCTGCGAATGGCCATCCTGCCACCGAATTCCGCCGGTTCCGTCAGCGAGTCCAGCCAGGGCGTGCCGCCCGGCATGGCGCGCACCGCCCATGGCGATCCGCATGCGGGGCACGACGGTCACGACGACCACCCCGACCATGGCGACCATGGCGACCATGGCGACCACAGCGATCACGTCGATGTGATGGAGCCCCTTGCCGCGCCCCCGCGCCGCCTGTGGATCATGCGCTGGCGCAACCTGGTGGCAACCAGCTGGTTCATGTTCATCCCGCTGGTGGCCATCGTGCTGTTCACCGTGGCGATGGGCGTCATCCTGTGGTCGCTGCACGAGACCGAGCGCCAGCAGCAGCGCGATTCGCTATACCGCGACGCCGCCTGGGCCCAGCAGCGCGTGCGGCTGTCCCTGCTGAGCAACCAGGACCAGATGGCCTCGCTGGCGCGCGACATCGCCGCCGCGCAGCTGGACCAGGGCGCCTACCGCACCGCCGCCCAGGAAATCCTGCGCGAGAACCCCGAGATCGTCTTCATCAACTGGTTGGACGCCACCAAGCGCGGCCGCTGGTCGCTGCCATCGACGTCCGAATTCGCTGGACGGCTACGTGAAACGGTCGACCAGCCGCTGGAACCCGAGGTACTGGACACCTTCGACGCCGCCCGCGAGACCCAGCGCGTGGTCTATTCCCGCCCGCTGACCAACGATCGCGGCGACAGCTTCATGCTGATGGAAGTGCCGATCGTGCGCGACAACGAATTTCTTGGCACGCTCGGGGCGCTCTATTCGATCAACGGCATCCTGACCCACCTGCTGCCGCCCGAACTGACCGAGCGTTACCGTTTCTCGCTGATCGACAAGAACAACCAGACGCGCGCCAGCACGTCGGTGCGGCCGGTGCCGGGCAACGCGCTGTCCTACGAGGTGCTGCTGGACCCGCCGGGCCATTCGCTGTCGCTGCGCGCCGACGCCTATCCGCCGCCATCGAACCTGCCCAACAACATGCTGCTGTGGCTGGTGGTGGGGCTGTCGTGCTTCCTGCTCTGGAGCCTGTGGAGCATGTGGCGGCACACCAGTCGCCGCTCCGAGGCGCAGCGCGCGCTGCTGGCCGAGACGTCATTCCGGCGGGCCATGGAAAACTCCATGCTGATCGGCCTGCGGGCGTTGGACCTGAATGGCCGCATCACCTATGTCAACCCGGCGTTCTGCCGCATGACGGGATGGTCCGAGTCCGAACTGGTGGGCCGCATTCCACCCTTCCCTACTGGCCGCCCAACGACCAGCAGGAAATGCAGAAGCAGATCGACCTGACGCTGCAGGGCAAGTCGCCGGCCACCGGCTATGAAATGCGCGTGATGCGCCGCGACGGCAGCAGCTTCTTCGCCCGCATGTACGTGTCGCCGCTGGTCGACAGCCGGGGCCGCCATACGGGCTGGATGAGCTCGATGACGGACATCACCGAGCCCAAGCGCGCCCGCGAGGAACTGGCCGCCGCGCACGACCGCTTCACCACGGTGCTGGAAAGCCTGGACGCGGCGGTGTCGGTGCTGGCCACCGACAAGGCCGAGCTGCTGTTCGCCAACCGCTATTACCGGCAGCTGTTCGGCTGGGAGGCCGAGGGCCACCTGAAGCTGGCCGGCGACGACTTCGACAAGGAGCAGATGTCGAGTGACAACACCGACTTCGTCGACGCCTATGCCGGCCTGCCCGCCTCGGAACTGATGCCGTACGCGTCCGACGCCCGCGAAGTCTTCGTACCGGACATGCAGAAATGGTTCGAAGTGCGCCGCCGCTATATCCAGTGGGTGGACGGCCACCTGGCGCAGATGCAGATTGCCACCGACATCACGGTGCGCAAGGCCGCCGAGGAAATGGCGCGCCAGCACGAGGAACGCCTGCAGTTCACCAGCCGCCTGACCACCATGGGCGAGATGGCGTCGTCGCTGGCGCACGAGCTGAACCAGCCGCTGGCGGCCATCAACAACTACTGCATGGGTGCCGTGGCGCGCCTGCACTCTGGCCGCAGCACGCCGGAAGACCTGATCCCGGTGCTGGAAAAGACCTCGGCCCAGGCCGTGCGGGCCGGTACCATCATCAGCCGCATCCGGGGCTTCGTGAAACGCAGCCAGCCCCAGCGGCGCGAGGCCGCCCTGCACGACATCGTGGCCGACGCCGTGGGCCTGGCCGACCTGGAGGCCACGCGCCGCCGGGTGACCATCCTGACGCGCCTGCCGGCGCCGCCGATGATGCTCTACGTGGACCCGGTGCTGATCGAACAGGTGCTGGTCAACCTGCTCAAGAACGCCGTGGAAGCCATGGCCGGCCTGCCGGCGATGCGTGCGGCCGGCGTGGTCCGGCTGCATGCGCGGGTCGAAAACGTCGAGTTCGGTCAATCGGTCTGCATCGACGTGATCGACCAGGGGCCGGGCGTGGACGAAGCCACCAAGGAGCGCCTGTTCGAGCCGTTCTTCAGCACCAAATCGGACGGCATGGGCATGGGCCTGAATATCTGCCGCTCGATCATCGAATCCCACCAGGGCCGTCTGTGGGTGGAAAACAATGTGGACGGCATCGGTTGTACGTTTAAAATCACCCTGCCGCTGCAGCCCGCGCTACCCGAGCAATAAGCTCGGGAGCACCCCGGGGCATGCCGGACGACCCTCTGCCGCGGGGCATCGGGAGGCCGTCCGGACGATTTGCCTGGGGGTGTTGCGCGCCGCCGCATGCAGTTACACTTCGTTGCAAACGACTTTGCCCCAGGAGACTTCATGACCGCAACGCCCAGCCCAACGCCGCATCGTGGCGAGACCGTCTTTATCGTCGACGACGATGAAGCGATGCGCGACTCGCTGACCTGGCTGCTAGAGGGCAACGGCTACCAGGTGCGCAGCTTCAACAGCGCCGAGCAGTTCCTGTCCGCCTACGACACCGGTTCGGTGGCCTGCCTGATCCTCGACGTGCGCATGCCGGGCATGAGCGGCCCGGAGCTGCAGGAGCGCATGATCGCCGAGAACATCGATATCCCGATCGTCTTCATCACCGGCCATGGCGACGTGCCGATGGCGGTGTCGACGATGAAGAAAGGCGCCATCGATTTCATCGAGAAGCCGTTCGACGAGTCCGAACTGCGCGCGCTGGTGGAACGGATGCTGCAGAAGGCCCGCACCGACCATTCCGCCGCCCGCGAGCAGCGCGCCGCCAAGGACCTGCTGTCCAAGCTGACCACGCGCGAGCAGCAGGTGCTGGAGCGCATCGTGGCGGGCCGCCTGAACAAGCAGATCGCCGACGACCTGGGCATCTCCATCAAGACGGTGGAAGCGCACCGCGCCAACATCATGGAAAAGCTCAACGTCAATACCGTGGCCGACCTGCTGCGCCTGGCGCTGTCGCGCAACAGCTGAGCCCCGGGACAGCCGGCGCGGGCCTTGCGGTCCGCGCCGGCTGTCCGCACCCTACTTCCCTTCTATATAGTCAGCGTCGGCGAACGTCACCACCCATTGCGGGCGGTAGATGACGAAGATGGCCACCAGCATGCCGGTCAGGAATGCCTCGCCGAACGCGATGATGACCACGCCGGTCAGCGTGTCGCCCACGGTCAGTCCCGCATCGCCGGTCAGCCCGGCCTTTGTCAGCCAGGCCAGCCGCAGGACGCCCGCCACGATGGCCGCCAGCAGCGCGGCAAAGTAGCCGTGGCCCAGGATGAAGATGAACAGGTGCCGGGGCAGCCAGCGCCGCAGCGTGGCCTGCAGTCCGGCCGTGATCAGCGCCGGCACGGCGGCCATCCAGATGAAGCGCGGCGCCAGCGACACCCAGTGAATGTCCTGCCACACCTGCCCGGACAGGTAGGCCAGCCCGAACAGCGACATCACATTGGCGATGGCCAGCGACACCAGCGCCAGCGGCAGTCCGAACATCGTCACGGCCAGGGTGGCGCCCATCAGCTGGATCACCACCCCGCCGCCCAGCGTGGCACGGGCCGTCCAGAGCAGCGCCAGGAATACCAGCGAGCCGAGCCAGGCGTGCTGGATCGGCTCGCTGCGCAGCACCCGCCACGGCCGCTGGGAGATCGCCCAGGCCAGTACGGCCACCGCCAGGGTGGGCAGCGGCCAGGTCGCCAGCAGCTCAGGAATTGAAGATTCGTCGATGTCCATCGGCCGGATGCTAGCAGCCGGCGGCGCATCGCCGCTTGCATCCGGTCAAGGCGGCTCGGAATCCCGCCAAGCCTTTATAATCCGGGTTTTGCACGCGTCCGCTATCCGCGCGGCGTGCTGCCTCATCCTTCCAGCCTTTCCAGTCACGTACGCCCATGTCCGCCCAACTGATCGACGGTAACGCCCTAGCCAAACAAATCCGTGCCGAAGCCGCCCAGCGCGCCGCCCGCCTGACCGCCGCCGGCCACCAGCCGGGACTGGCCGTGGTGCTGGTGGGCGAGGATCCCGCCAGCCAGGTCTATGTGCGCAACAAGGTCAAGGCCTGCGAGGACAACGGTTTCCACTCGTCGCTGGACCGCTATCCGGCCGACCTGTCCGAAGCCGATCTGCTGGCCCGCATCGACGCGCTGAACAACGACCCGAAGATCCACGGCATCCTGGTGCAGCTGCCGCTGCCCAAGCATATCGACAGCCACAAGGTGCTCGAAGCCATCGCCCCCGAAAAGGACGTCGACGGCTTCCACGTGGCCAACGCCGGCGCCCTGATGACCGGCGCCCCGCTGTTCCGCCCCTGCACCCCCTACGGCTGCATGAAGATGCTGGAATCGATCCAGTACCCGCTGCGCGGCGCCCGCGCCGTGGTGGTGGGCGCCTCGAACATCGTGGGCAAGCCGATGGCGATGCTGCTGTTGCAGGCCGGTGCAACTGTGACGATCTGCAATAGCAAGACGCGCGACCTGGCCGCCCATACCCGTGACGCCGACGTCATCGTGGCCGCCGTGGGCCGCCGCAACATCATCACGGCCGACATGGTCAAGCCGGGCGCGGTGGTCATCGACGTGGGCATGAACCGCGACGATGCCGGCAAGCTGTGCGGCGACGTCGACTTTGCCGGCGTGCGCGAGGTGGCCGGCCATATCACGCCGGTGCCGGGCGGCGTGGGCCCGATGACGATCACCATGCTGCTGATCAACACGCTGGAAGCCGCCGAGCGCGTAGCCGGGCTGGCCTGACGAAGGTAAGGATGGGGGCCTGACGGCGCGACAGCCGCGCCTCAATCGCCCTGATAGCAAAGTCGTACTGGATATTTGGCCGCAAAGGCCTCATCTTGCACAGGCAACCGTGCCGCCACGCGCGCAGGCGCTTTGGCCGGCGGCACGCCAACCGGGAATTGTCATGACTGATACCACCGACCGCGCCAACAACCCGCTGCTGGACTTCGCGGACCTGCCGCGCTTTGCCGAGATCCGCCCGGAGCACATCAGCCCCGCGCTGGACGTGCTGCTGGCCGACGCCCAGGCCGCCGTCGCGCGCGCCGAAGACCCGGCCACGCCGGCCACCTGGCTGACCGCCGTGGAAGCCCTGGAATCCGCCACCGAGCCGCTGGGCCGCGCCTGGGGCGTGGTGGGCCACCTGAGCGCCGTGGCGGACACGCCCGAACTGCGCAAGGTCCACACCGAGAACCTGCCGCGCATGACCGAATTCTGGTCGTCGCTGGGCCAGAGCCTGGCCCTGTACGAAAAGTACAAGGCCGTGGCCGCCGGCCCCGAGTTCGCCGGCCTGTCGCCCGCCCGCAAGCAACTGCTCGAAAACGAGCTGCGCGGCTTCCGCCTGGGCGGCGCCGAACTGCCCGAGGACAAGAAGCCGCGTTTTGCCGAGATCCAGGAGCAGCAGGCCCAGTTGTCGAAGGCCTTCTCCGATCACGTGCTGGACGCCACCAATGCCTACGCGCTCTACGTCGACGATGAAAAGCGCCTGGCCGGCATCCCCGCCGACGCACAGGAAGCCGCCAGGCTGGCGGCCGAAAAGGATGGCAAGACCGGCTGGAAGTTCACGCTGCACTTCCCGTCGTACTTCCCGGTCCTGCAATATGCCGATGACCGCGCGCTGCGCCAGACCATGTACGAGGCCAGCGTCACGCGCGCCTCGGAACTCGGTCCGCAATACAACAACGGCCAGGCCGACTGGGACAACACGTCGAACATGCGCGAGCAGCTGACGCTGCGCCGGGAAGAGGCGCAGATGCTCGGCTACAACAACTACGGCGAAGTCTCGCTGGTGCCGAAGATGGCCGAAACGCCATCCGACGTGCTGAAGTTCCTGGACGAACTTGCCGTGAAGGCGCGCCGCTTTGCCGAGGCCGACTGGAAGGAACTGCGCGAATTCGCCGCCGCCGAGCTGGGCCTGGACAAGATCGAGCCGTGGGACGTGGCCTACGCCTCCGAAAAGCTGCGCCAGAAGCGCTACGCGTTCTCCGACGACGAGGTCAAGCAGTACCTGCAGGAGCCGAAGGTGCTGGAAGGCCTGTTCGGCGTGATCGAGAAGCTATTCTCGGTCAAGATCCAGCCGGACACGGCCGAGACCTGGCACAAGGACGTGCGGTTCTTCCGCGTGGTGTCGCCGCAGGGCGCGCTGCTGGCCCAGTTCTACGTCGACCTGTACGCGCGCGAGGGCAAGCGCGGCGGCGCCTGGATGGACGACGCCCGTGGCCGCAAGGAGCGCGACAACGGCACCGTACAGACGCCGGTGGCCTATCTGACCTGCAACTTCACCGCGCCGGTGGGTGGCAAGCCCGCGCTGTTCACGCATGACGAAGTGATCACGCTGTTCCACGAATTCGGCCACGGCCTGCACCACATGCTGACGCAGGTGGGCGACCTGGGCGTGTCGGGCATCAACGGCGTGGAATGGGATGCCGTGGAGCTGCCGTCGCAGTTCATGGAGAACTTCTGCTGGGAATACGAGGTGCTGCAGACCATGACGGCCCACGTCGACACCGGCGCCCCGCTGCCCCGCGCGCTGTTCGACCGGATGCTGGCGGCGAAGAACTTCCAGAACGGCATGATGACGCTGCGCCAGATCGTGTACTCGTCGTTCGACATGCACCTGCATACCGACTACGACCCGCAGGGCGCCGTGTCGGTGCTGGAGCTGTCGCGCCAGATCAACGATTCGAAGCACGTGGTGCCGCAGTCGGCGCTGTCGCGCTGGCCGAACACGTTCAGCCACATCTTCGCGGGCGGCTACGCGGCCGGCTACTACAGCTACAAGTGGGCCGAAGTGCTGTCCGCCGACGTGTACGCCGCGTTCGAGGAAGCCGCCAAGCTGTCCGGCAGCGTGCTCGATGCCGCGACCGGCGAACGCTATCGCCGCGAGATCCTGTCGGTGGGCGGCAGCCGCCCGGCCATGGAATCGTTCGTGGCCTTCCGCGGCCGCACCCCGCAGATCGACGCGCTGCTGCGGCATGGCGGCATGGCCGAAACGGCGGCAGCGGTAGCCTGATCGCGCGGCCCCGACCAGGCGCCCCGGCTCATGGACATTCCTTTCCCGATCCGCAAGGAATGTCCGCCGGGCGCCTGCGTCTGCAACCGCGAGGCGCTGCTGGAAAATCCACAGGCCGACCGGCGCGTGCTGCAGCTGACGCAGCAGGAAGAAAAGAAACTCGTAGAACGACTAGAAATATCGCCACGCTGGCCGAACTGGTCCGGATGCAGGAACGGATGCACGCGCTGCTGGGCATCACGATCACGATTACGCCGAGCGATAACGTGGTGCGCACCACGCGCGGCTTCCGCATCGAACTGGCCGACCAGCCGGGCCTGTGCCGCAAGACGCGGCAGGCGATTCCAGCCGCCATCCGGCGCAGCATGGACACCCACCCCGAGATCGCGTTCGAGATCCTGGACCAGCGCGACCTGCTGGGCGGCAGCCGCGGCCTGTCCGGCGAAAACGACAAACCCGAAGAATAACGACATATGAGAATCGCGAGCTGGAACGTCAACTCCCTGAAGGTCCGTCTGCCGCAGGTGCTGCAATGGCTGGCCGCGCAGGACGCCGCCGGCACCCCGGTCGACGCGCTTTGCCTGCAGGAACTGAAGCTGCCCGACGACAAGTACCCGCTGGCCGAACTGGAAGCCGCCGGCTTCCACAGCATCTTCACGGGCCAGAAGACGTACAACGGCGTGGCGATCGTGGCGCGCGACGGCACCATGCCGGCGCCGACCGACGTCGTGCGCAACATCCCCGGCTACGAGGACGCGCAGCAGCGCGTGGTGGCCGGCACTTATGGCGATGTGCGGCTGATCAGCGCGTACTTCCCGAACGGCCAGGCGCTGGATTCGGACAAGTTCGTCTACAAGCTCGACTGGCTGCGCGCCATGACCGACTGGCTGCGCGCCGAGATGGTCAAATATCCAAAACTGGCGCTGCTGGGCGATTTCAACATCGCGCCGGAAGACCGCGACGTGCACGACCCGGCCAAGTGGGAAGGCCAGAACCTGGTATCGCCGCAGGAGCGCGACGCGTTCAAGGCGCTGATCGCCATGGGCATGGTCGACTCATTCCGGATGTTCGAGCAGCCCGAGAAGACTTTCTCGTGGTGGGACTACCGCATGATGGGCTTCCGCCGCAACGCAGGCCTGCGCATCGACCATATCCTGCTGTCGCCCGCCCTGGCGCCGCACTGCACGACCTGCCTGATCGACAAGGAACCGCGCCGCTGGGACCAGCCGTCCGACCACACGCCGGTCGTGGCCTCGCTCCAGCTCGGCTGAGCCGATGAGCGCCGCCGCCCGCGCCCCTGCCCCGGCCCTGCAACGCTGGTTTCCCTGGCTGCGACGCGTCACCCCGCTGACGCTGCGCGCGGACGTGATCGCCGGCCTGCTCGGCGCGGTGCTGGTCCTGCCCCAGGGCGTGGCCTTTGCCACGCTGGCCGGGCTGCCGCCGCAATATGGCATCTACACGGCCGTGATCCCGTGCATCGTCGCGGCCCTGTTCGGGTCAAGCTGGCACGTGATGTCGGGGCCGACCAATGCCAACTCGCTGGCGCTGTTTGCCATGCTGAGTCCGGTGGCGTTTGCGGGCAGTCCGGCCTATATCGCGCTGGCGCTGGCCGTGACGATGCTGGTGGGTCTGCTGCAACTGGCCGTGGGCGCGCTGCGGCTGGGATCGCTGGCCAATTTCATCTCGCCGTCCGTGCTGCTCGGCTTTACGTGCGGCGCGGCCACGCTGATCGGCCTCTACGCGCTCAAGGACCTGTTCGGCCTGGCAGTGCCCACGGGTACCAGTGCCTTCGGCGTGGTGCGTTTCCTGTTCGAGAATGTCGACACGATCAACGGCAGCGCGTTGATCGTGGGCGCCGTGACGCTGGTCGTCACCATCGCCATCAAGCGCGTATCGCGGCGGCTGCCGTTCATGCTGCTGGGTCTGCTGGCGGGATACAGCGTGGCGATGCTGCTGAACCATAGCGGCTGGGACGGCGCCCAGCATGTGAACGTAGTGGGACCGATCCCGTCGGCCATCCCGCCCTTCCATGTGCCCGACATCAACTGGCGTACGGTGCCCGACCTGCTGGGCATTGCCGCCGCGCTGACCATCGTGGCGCTGGGGCAGTCGATCTCGATCGCCAAGGCGGTGGCGCTGCGGTCCGGGCAGCATGTTGATGCCAACCGCGAGTTCATCGGCCAAGGGCTGTCGAATATCGCGGGGGGATTGTTTTCGGGCTATATCTCGTGCGGCTCGCTGAACCGGTCGATGCCGAACTTCGAGGCCGGCGCGCAGACGCCGCTGGCCAGCGTGTTCTCGGCCTTGCTGCTGGTGGTACTGGTCACGGTCAGCGCGCCGCTGCTGGCCCAGATTCCGCTGGCGGCCATCGCGGCCATGCTGATGCTGGTGGCCTGGGGGCTGTTCGATTTCCAGCGGCTGCGCCGCATCGCGCAACTGTCGCGCACGGAATTCGCCATCGCGGTGGGCACCTTCGTCGCCACGCTTGTGATCCGCCTGGAAATGGCGGTATTGCTAGGTACGATCCTGTCGCTGGTGGCCTATCTCTATCGCACGTCGCGCCCGGCCGTCCGCAGCCTGGTGCCTGATGCCGACGATCCTGGCCGTCGCTTCACGCCTTTGGACGAACTGCGACGCCCGCAGCCCGAATGCCCGCAGCTGAAGCTACTTCGCATGGAAGGCGCGATCTACTTCGGCGCGGTGCAGTACGTAACCGATCGCCTGCACTGGCTGCGCACCGTCGATGCCGAGCAGAAGCATCTGCTGGCAATGACCAAGAGCATGAATTTTATCGACCTGGCCGGCGCCGAGATGTGGGAGGCCGAACTGGCCGAGCGACGCGCCGCAGGGGGCGATCTGTATTTCCACCGGCCGCGCACGCAGGTGCTGGAAACGTGGGAGCAGACGGGATTCACCGCCAAGCTCGGCAGCGACCATATCTTCCCGACCAAGCGGCAGGCACTTCACACGATTATCGCCAAGCTGTCGCCGGAAATATGCGCGCAATGCCAGGCGCGCATTTTCGAGGAATGCGCCCAGCGGCCGGGCGGCCCGGCAAGCCAGCAGGAACAGGACGATACGGACCGGCCCGCGCCACGGCATGGCGCAACACTGGACACGACGCATCCTGCCTGAGTGGCGATGCAGACAACCAGACTTTGAAAAACTGCTGAGAACTGCTCGAAATGCGCCCTGAAACTTCAGGCGTCTGGCGCGCCGGCCGGCCTGCGGTGAAGCAGGGCCGAAGCCGGCGGGCGGAGGGTTGCTACCGTCGGTCGGCCTTCAGACCGGCGCCACGTGCGCCCGCTTGACCACGACCGGCTGGGGCACGCCCTGCTCGATCAGCACCACGGCCGCGCGTTCGATCGTGTCACGACCGGCGCGGAACGCCTCTTCCAGCGACAGCACCTGGTCGGCACTGAAGCCTTCCCAGAGTGCTTCGCGTGTTACCACGCATGTCACTTGCTCACCATCGACAAGCGCGTGGAACAGCAAACCCTCGTTGTTGATGTCGTAGCGGTCTTGCTCCTGGAATTTGATTTCCATCATCACAGCCCTCCATATGCAAGTGGAAAAGAATCCTAACATGGCTTTGCGGAAATCGTCTTCGATCCCCTGCATGCCAGCAGCAGAATAAGATTCGTCCCAATGACCGGTGGCGGGCACGGCAAGTTCCCTTCCTCGGCATCTGTACGTTGCCGGTTCTGCACGGCGAGCCACCGCAACCATGCAGCATGACATGCGCGTGTGTCAGCGTGATGTGCCGATGGAATGCCGCGCGTTTCGATCACGCCGCCGCTTGCCCCACGCATCGCGGGGCGCTTGCCAGGCGATTCATTCGCGGCACGCATTTAGCGTTTGACAAAGTCCAAAATGCTGCTAGAATCTCGGTCTTCGTCGGGGCGTTAGCTCAGTTGGTAGAGCAGCGGACTCTTAATCCGTAGGTCGAGTGTTCGAGTCACTCACGCCCCACCAGACAAAGAAAGGCCGGAAGCAGCAATGCTTCCGGCCTTTTGCTTTTTGGCGCTTTACTGGCGGACCGCCCATGCGGCCCGCTCATTAACGCCTCAAACCCTGGTGCTCTCGAACAGCGTGCGCGCCAGCCGGCGATGATCGGCCAGCACGTTCGGCAGGTCGACCGTACGCAACTGCCCGTCGCGCACCACCACGCGGCCGTTGATGATGCTGGTCGAGACATTGGCCGGCGTGCAGAAGACCAGCGCCGCCACCGGATCGTGGCCGCCGCCGGCGAATCCCACGGCCGACATGTCGAACGAGACGATGTCCGCCGACATACCCGGCACCAGCGCGCCAATATCGTCGCGGTTCAGCACCCGGGCACCGCCCAGCGTGGCAATCTCCAGCGCCTCGCGCGCACTCATGGCCGCCGGGCCAAATCCCACCCGCTGCAGCAGCATGGCCTGGCGCGCCTCGCCCAGCATATGCGCGCCGTCGTTCGACGCACTGCCATCCACCCCAGCCCCACCGGCACGCCCGCGTCGCGCATGCGGCGAACCGGCGCGATGCCCGACGCCAGCCGCATGTTGGAGCATGGGCAATGCGCCACGCCCGTGCCTGTGCGGGCGAACAGCGCCAGGCCCTCGTCGTCGAGCTTGACGCAGTGCGCGTGCCAGACATCGTGGCCGACCCAGCCCAGGTCCTCGGCATACTGGGCCGGCGTCATGCCGAACTTCTCGCGCGAGTAGGCGATGTCGTTGTCGTTCTCGGCCAGGTGGGTGTGCAGCGACACGCCGTAGTGGCGCGCCATCGTCGCGGATTCGCGCATCAGGTCGCGCGACACCGAGAACGGCGAGCACGGCGCCAGCACCACGCGCAGCATCGCGTGGCGCGACGCATCGTGGTACTGCTCCACCAGCCGCTGGCTGTCGCGCAGGATGTCGGCCTCGCGCTCGACCACCACGTCGGGCGGCAGCCCGCCCTGGCTGCGGCCCACGCTCATCGAGCCGCGCGCCGCATGGAAGCGCATGCCGATCTGGCGCGCCGCATCGATCGAATCGTCGAGCTTCGAGCCGTTCGGATACAGGTAGAGGTGGTCGCTGGTGGTGGTGCAGCCGGACAGCATCAGCTCGGCCATGGCCGTCTGCGTCGACACGCGGATCATCTCGGGCGTCAGGTGCGACCAGATCATGTACAGGTTGGTCAGCCAGCCGAACAGCTCGGCATCCTGCGCGGCCGGCACGGCACGCGTCAGGCTCTGGTACATGTGATGGTGGGTGTTGACCAGGCCGGGCATCACCACGTGGCCGCGCATGTTCACCACCTCGGCGGTGCCGTCGTCGATCATGCGGAGATAGGTCTCGGGCAGGTCGGCGGTGGCGCCTACCCATTCGATGGCGGGGCCGTTGGACACCAGCGCGCCATCGGCGATTTCGCGGCGTTGCGCGTCCATGGTGACCAGTACGTCGGCGTGCTGGAGGATCAGGGTCATGGCAGTCGTGCTCCGGGGGTTGTGCATGCCCGGGAGTCTACGCATCGTCGGCATGTGGCCCCAAGCGCAGAATTTCGCTTGGGGTGTCCACAAATTGTGGACAGACGGCTATCGGAACAGGCTCGCCAGCGTGTCGGCCATGGCATCGGCCATCAGACCTGCGGCGGGCGACAGCGGACTGCGTCCGCGCGCCACGAGCCGCAACGTCTGGCGATGCAGGCCGCTATCGCGCAGCGGCACGAACACCACGGCGCCGCGCGCCCGCTCCTCCATGACATCTAGCGGGTTCAGCAGCGCCACGCCGGCCCCCGTAGCCACCAGGCGCTGAATCAACACCACCGACGTCGATTCCACCACCGGCGTCAGCTCGATCGACTGGCGGGCGAAGGCATCGTCGACCAGCGCGCGGATGGAAAGCGACGGCGCCGGCAGGATCAGCGGATAGCCGGCGCATTCGGCCAGCGTGGCCGAGGTCTGGGCCGCCAGCGGGTGCCCGGGCGCCACCACGGCGCCAATCGACCAGTCGCGGCTGGCCACCACGCGAAAGGCCGCCACTTCCGGCAGATCGTAGCCGAGGCCCAGGTCGGCATCGCCCTGCTCCACCGCCTTGACGATGCCGCCCACCGGCAGGTCGGCCACGCGCACGACGATGCCGGGCTGGTGCTGACGGAAGTCATGCACCAGCGACGGCATCAGCGCGCCGGCCAGCCCCGAGGTGGTGGCCACCGTCACCAGCCCGCGCCGCGCGCCCTTGATCTCGGCCACCCGCGCCTGCAACGCCTCGTGTTCGCGCAGCGTCTGGCGGACGTGCGCGAGCACGGCCTCGCCCAGCGGCGTCAGGTGCAGGCGCTTGTGGATGCGATCGAACAGCGGCGCGCCCAGCTCGGCTTCCAGGTCGAGGATCTGGCGATTGATCGCCGTGGGCGCCACGTGCAGGGATTCCGCCGCGCGCCGGATCGAACCACGGCGGACAACCTCGTCGAGATAGCGGAGAACACGTGCGTGCATGGCGACAGAGAGAGTATGGAAGGGACCAGGCCGGCCCATAGGGACCCGCGCATTGTACGGCGCCGCAAATTCTTCAAAAAATCGCCGAAGGGGCTTGCGCGATACAAAATCCCTTGTTAAAATCTTTTTCTTCGTTGGGGCGTTAGCTCAGTTGGTAGAGCAGCGGACTCTTAATCCGTAGGTCGAGTGTTCGAGTCACTCACGCCCCACCAGCGAATTCCAGAAAAGCCCGAAGCCTTCCCGCTTCGGGCTTTTTGCTTTCCAGCCAGCCATTTCCACGGCCAGCGCCCCGGTGGTCCGATTTCCACGGGTTCCCCCTATATCCCGCCCCTCGCCTTTCGCGGTTGAATGCTTCCCGACGCATATCACGGAACGTAGTTCCGTAATGCGGAACCCGTATCCGTACCGGGAATACAAGCAATATGTTGGGAGGCATCTCTTGAAAGCTGTTCTGAAACTGGGCGCTGCGGGCGCCCTTGCCGCATTGGGTCTGGTAGCAACCGCCGCGCAGGCGCAGTCGTATCCGACCAAGCCGATCCGCCTGATCGTGCCGTTCGCAGCGGGCGGCACCACCGATATCGTGGGCCGCGCCGTGTCCGATGCGTTGGGCCGCGAGCTGGGTCAGCCGGTGGTGGTGGAAAACCGTGGCGGTGGCGGCGGTGCGATTGGTGCCGATGCGCTGGCCAAGTCGGCGCCGGACGGCTACACGCTGGGCATCGCCACCGTAAGCACGATGGCCACCAACCCGGCCACGAATGCCAAGAATCCGTACGATCCGATCAAGGATTTCGCGCCGATCACCAACCTGGTGAACGTGCCGAACGTGCTGACCGTGAACCCGAAGGTGCCGGCGAAAAACCTCAAGGAATTCGTGGCCCTGCTCAAGTCGAACCCGGGCAAGTACAGCTATGCGTCGGCCGGCAAGGGCAGCATCTCGCATCTGGACGGCGAACTGTTCAAGTTCATCACCAAGACCGACATGGTCCATATCCCTTACCGTGGATCGGGCCCGGCGCTCAACGACACGTTGGCCGGCCAGGTGAATGCCCAGTTCGACAACCTGCCGTCGTCGATGCCGTTCATCCAGAGCGACAAGCTGCGCGCGCTGGCCGTGGCGGCGCCCAAGCGCGTGGAAGGCCTGCCCAACGTGCCGACCTTCGCCGAGGAAGGCATGAAGGACATGAACAACATGGCCTGGTACGGGCTGGTGGCTCCGGCCGGCACCCCGGCCGCGATCGTCACCAAGGTGCACGATGCCGCGGTCAAGGCGCTGCAGGACCCCAACGTCAAGAAGCGCCTGCACGACGCCGGCGCCTACCCCGACGGCAATACGCAGCAGCAATATGCCGCGCAGATCAAGCGCGAACTGGAACTGCGCAAGAAGATTGCGACCGACCAGAACATCACGCTCGAATGACAGCCTGATGATGGCGTCGCCATAACGTGACGTGCCCGTCGCCCGAGTATTGTTACTACAACTCCTGGCGGCAGGCCGTCACAAATCCCGGTACAGTGTCATTATCGATCCAGGCATTTTCTGCAGATTTCTGTTTCTGGCCGGTCCCACTGTCCGGCCCTCACTCGAGAGGATAATGATGCTGAAGAAGACCGTACCGACGCTGATCGTTGCCGCCCTGACTGCCCTGGGCGCCGTGCAACTGGCCCACGCGCAGAAGAACTACACGGACGGCGGCGATCTCTACAGCGGCAGCCATACCAAGAACAAGGCGAATCCGAACCAGAATCCGGCCAAGTCCGGCAAGTTCGATCCGTACACCGATGGCGCGAAGAAGTCGACGCGCTCGGACCTGGCCCCGAACAAGAAGGCCGACCCGTACACCGACGGCGCCAAGTCCGGCAAGCCCGACCCGTACCTGGACGGCGCCAAGTCCGGCAAGCCCGACCCGTACCTGGACGGCGCGAAGAGCGGCAAGCCCGATCCGTACCTCGACGGCGCGAAGTCCGGCAAGGCCGATCCGTACACCGACGGCGCCAAGAAGCAATAACTCCGCAGGCCAGCGCATCGCGCGCTGCCAGCGACTCCAGGCCCCTGCCCCGGCAGGGGCCTTTTCAATTGCACGGCAAAACACCATGCGGCAGGCTCGCCGCCTCCACCAAAAGATTGACTAGGACATACCCGACCTGTCACGCAAATGTCCCAACATTGCTGCTAGTGTTCGCCTACCGATTTTCAATGAGAGCGACCGGCCCGAACGAGAGGCAGGCGCCCAAGCCGCCCGGGCCGGCCAATGCACCGGCCCAAGAAGTGTCCAGGCGGCAACTACCCTTATATGGGAGACCTGAGCAAATGCAGCCCAAAGCACTCGAAATCCACGAGCCTGTCGTGCTCTCGCTTGTCGACGCCGTCACCGCGTGGCAAAGCGCCCTGGAACAGACGCTGAGCGTCTCGGGGCTGAACTATCCGAAATGGCTGCTGCTGCGCGCCATCCGCACCGGCGAATTCACGCGCGGCGAGCCGTGCCAGGGCGCGATTTTCCTGGACGTGCCGCAGACCGAGCGGCTGCTGCGCGAACTCCATGCCGATGGCTGGCTGGAGTTTCCGAGCGACGGCACGCCGCAGATCGCCTTCGAAGCCTGCGCGCGCCTGGAACGCGCCGCGCTGGCCGTGCGCGCGCTGCATTCGGTCTCGATTTCGCATCTGGCGCCGGCCGAGCGCACCGCGCTGACCAGCCTGCTGCACCGCATGACCGCCACGCTGGACGATCACGCCGAACGCCATAGCCGCCAGGCCGCCCGCACCACGGCCGAGTTATCGCTGGTGGTGGCCGAGCACGCCGGCCGCAGCGCACAACACGCGCTGGCCGCCTGACGCGTCGCGCGCCGGGGCTTCCGCGCGGGCCCCCACGTCGGCTCAAGCCCCCTCACGTCCCCTGACGCCCCGCCCTGCGGGGCGTCGTCGTTTTGTCACCCCGGCCTCGTAAATCTTTCCTACAGTGTGAGCATGCACCGGCACACACCGAGAACACCGAGGAGAGGCCATGCCCCGGAGAACGAAGAAAAGGTTGCGCAATTGCTCGATGACCTGGTTGCATTCGCCCGTGAGCGCCTGCCCGCCGCCACGTTCGCGATCGTCGAGCCGCTGTTCCGGCATTACTACGACCTGGCCGATGCCGAAGACCTGCTGGCGCGCGACGTGGCGGACCTCTACGGCGCCGTGATGGCGCACTGGCAGACCGCACAGAAGTTCGTGTCGGGCGCCGCGCGGCTGCGCGTGTACAACCCGAACCTCGAAGAGCACGGCTGGCATTCGGACCACACGATCATCGAGATCGTCAACGACGACATGCCGTTCCTGGTCGATTCCGTGACGATGGAAATCAACCGTCACGGCCTGACCCTGCATTCGGCCATCCACCCGGTGTTCCGCGTCTGCCGCGATGCGCGCGGCGCCATCGAAAGCATCGGCCTGGGGGGCACCGAGGCCAGCACCGATCGCTGCCGGCTCGAATCGTTCATCCATTTCGAAGTGGACCGCACCGGCGAAGCCAGCCGGCTCGACGCGCTGCGGGTAGGCATCGGCGCCGCGCTCGGCGACGTGCGCGCCGCCGTGGAAGACTGGCCGCGCATGCGCCAGATCGCCCAGGAAACCGTGGCCGGCATGGCCAACTCGGCCGATGCCGGCACGCCGGATTCCACAGAGGCCCGCGCGTTCCTGCAGTGGATGCTGGACGACCATTTCACGTTCCTGGGCCAGCGCGACTACGAACTGGTATCGCGCGACGGCCAGTTCTTCCTGCGCGGCGTGGCGGGCTCGGGCACCGGCATCCTGCGCGAGGCCCTGCGCGACCCCGGCGCCGACGATCTCACGCCCCTGCCGCCCGCCGCCCGCGCCATCATCGAAGGGGCGTCGCCGATCTTCATCACCAAGGCCAATTCGCGCTCTACCGTGCATCGGCCCGGCTACCTCGACTATGTGGGCGTGAAGCTGCTCGACGCCAACGGCAAGCTGTTCGGCGAGCGCCGCTACGTGGGGCTGTACACGTCCACGGCCTACATGGTCAGCACTAGCGAAATTCCGCTGGTGCGCCGCAAGTGCGCCAATATCCTGCAGCGCGCCGGCTTCCTGACCAAGGGCCACCTGTACAAGTCGCTGGTGACGATCCTGGAGCAGTATCCGCGTGACGAACTGTTCCAGGCCGACGAGGACGAGCTGTTCGACATCACGCTGGGCATCCTGCGCCTGCAGGAACACCAGCGCACGCGGCTGTTCGTGCGGCGTGACCGCTTCGACCGCTTTATCTCGTGCCTGGTCTTCGTGCCGCGCGACAAGTACAACACCGACCTGCGCCAGCGCATCCAGAAGCTGCTGGTGCAGTCGTTCAACGGCACCAGCTGCGAATTCACGCCGCAGTTGTCTGAATCGCCGCTGGCACGCATCCAGCTGACGGTGCGCGGCCAGCCCGGCACGATGCCCGAGGTCGACACGCGCGAGCTCGAAGAAAAAATCGTCCAGGCCACGCGCCGCTGGCAGGACGATCTGGCGCAGGCGCTGCACGACAGCCGGGGCGAGGAAAACGGCAACCGGTTGCTGCGCCGCTATGGCGACTCGTTCCCGGCCGGCTATCGCGAGGACTACGCCGCGCGCACGGCCGTGCGCGATATCGAGCTGATGGAACACGCGCGCCAGCACCCGAGCAAGCTGGCGATGAACCTGTACCGGCCCATCGAGGCCGCAGCGGGCGCCTTCCGCTTCAAGGTCTACCGCGCCGGCGAACCCATCGCGCTGTCGCTGAGCCTGCCGATGCTGGAACACCTGGGCGTGCGCGTGGACGAGGAACGCCCGTACCTGATCGAGCCCGACGGCTGCGAGCCCGTGTGGATCCACGACTTCGGCCTGGAGATCGCAGCCGACCCCGACGGCAAGCCGCTGGACATCGATATCGAGAAGATCAAGCCGCTGTTCGAGGATGCCTTCGCGCGCGCCTGGAATGGCGAGATCGAGAACGACGACTTCAACCGGCTGGTGCTGCGCGCGGGGCTGGCGGCGCGCGACGTGACCATCCTGCGCGCCTACGCCAAGTACCTGCGCCAGGTGGGCTCCACGTTCAGCAATGCCTATATCGAACGGGCGCTGACGGCGAACCCCAATATCGCGTCGATGCTGGTGTCGCTGTTCCTGGCCCGCTTCGACCCGGCCACGGCCACCGTGCCGGCCCCCGCCGTGGCCACGGCCGCCGCCGAGCAGGCGGAAAAGACCGAGGACCCCCGCACCCGCAAGTGGCTGGCCGATATCGACGCCGCGCTCGACCAGGTGCCCAACCTGGACGAGGACCGCATCCTGCGGCTGTTCCTGAACGTGATCAACGCCACGGTGCGCACCAACTACTTCCATCGCGACGCGCAGGGGCAATCGCGCCCCTATGTGTCGTTCAAGTTCAACCCGGCGCTCGTGCAGGGCCTGCCCGAGCCGCGCCCAATGTTCGAGATCTGGGTCTATTCGCCGCGCGTGGAGGGTGTGCACCTGCGCGGCGGCCGCGTGGCGCGAGGCGGCCTGCGCTGGTCGGACCGCCGCGAGGATTTCCGTACCGAGGTGCTGGGGCTGATGAAGGCCCAGATGGTCAAGAACACGGTGATCGTGCCGGTGGGCTCCAAGGGTGGTTTCGTGGTCAAGCGCCCGCCGCCGGCCACCGATCGCGATGCCTTCCTGGCCGAAGGCGTGGCCTGCTACCAGACCTTCCTGCGCGGCCTGCTGGACCTGACCGACAACCTGGTGTCGGGCCAGCTGGTGCCGCCGCCCGACGTGGTGCGCCATGACGAGAACGACCCCTACCTGGTGGTGGCGGCCGACAAGGGCACGGCCACGTTCTCCGACTACGCCAACGCGATCTCGGCCGAATACGGCTTCTGGCTCGACGACGCGTTTGCGTCCGGCGGCTCGGTCGGCTACGACCACAAGAAGATGGGCATTACGGCGCGCGGTGCCTGGGAAAGCGTCAAGCGGCACTTCCGCGAGATGGGCGTCGATATCCAGACCACTCCGTTCACGGTGGTGGGCGTCGGCGACATGTCGGGCGACGTGTTCGGCAACGGCATGCTGCTGTCGCCCCATATCAAGCTGCTGGCGGCGTTCGACCATCGCCACATCTTCCTGGACCCCGATCCAGACTGCGCGAAGACCCTGGCCGAGCGCCAGCGCCTGTTCGAGCTGCCCCGCTCCAGCTGGGCCGACTACGACACCGCGCTGATTTCGGCCGGCGGCGGCGTGTTCCCGCGCACCGCCAAGACGATTCCGCTGTCGCCGCAGATCCAGGCCGCGCTGGGCATCCAGGCCGCGGCGCTGTCGCCCAATGAGCTGATGCACGCGATCCTGACGGCGCCCGTGGACCTGCTCTACAACGGCGGCATCGGCACCTACGTCAAGGCCAGCACCGAGACGCACCTGCAGGCGGGCGATCGATCCAACGACGCGATCCGCGTGAACGGCAACGAGCTGCGCTGCAAGGTGGTGGGCGAAGGCGGCAACCTGGGCTTCACGCAGCTGGGCCGCATCGAGTTCGCGCGCAACGGCGGCCGGATCGATACCGATGCCATCGACAACTCGGCGGGCGTGGACTGCTCGGACCACGAGGTCAATATAAAGATTTTGCTAGGCCTGGTGGTGGCCGATGGCGAGATGACCGAGAAGCAGCGCAACAAGCTGCTGGCCGAAATGACCGACGAGGTGGGCCTGCTGGTGCTGGAAGACAACTACTACCAGACCCAGGCCCTGTCGGTGGCCGGGCGCGAGGCGCCCACGCTGGTAGATGCCGAGGGCCGGCTGATCCGCTGGCTCGAACGCGCGGGCCGCCTCAATCGTCCGCTCGAATTCCTGCCGTCGGACACCGACATCGCCGAACGCAAGTCGCTGGGCCAGGGGCTGACGTCGCCCGAGCGCGCCGTGCTGCTGGCCTACAGCAAGATGTGGTTGTACGACGAGCTGCTGGTGTCGGACCTGCCCGAGGACACCCTGGTGGCCGGCCTGCTGGTCGACTACTTCCCCAAGCCGCTGCAGCACCAGCATGCCGCGGCCATGCAGCGGCATCCGCTGCGGCGCGAGATCCTGGCCACGCATCTGACCAACATGCTGGTGAACCGCATCGGCGCCACGTTCGTGCACCGGCTGATGGAAGAGACCGATGCCCGCCCCGCCGACATCGTGCGCGCCTGCCTGCTGGCGCGCGACGTGTTCGGGCTGACCGCGTTGTGGGAACGCATCGACGCGCTCGACAACCGTGTGGACGACGCGGTCCAGGCGCGCATGTTCGGCGCGCTGGGCCGTCTGCTGGAGCGCGCCACGCTCTGGTTCGTGCGCTACCTGCGTGGCGGCGGCACCGTGGAGCCGGGCGCCACACGTTTCATGGAAGCCGCGCAGTGGCTGACGCCGCAACTGGCGACGCTGTTGCCGCCCGAGACGTCGCAGACCATGGCCGATGCGGCGCTGGCGCTGACCGAAGCCGGCGTCGACGACGACCTGGCGCTGCGCGTGGCCGCCAGCGACAACGCCGCGGCCGCGCTGGACATCGCCGAGGTGGCGGGGTCGTGCCATCGCAGCCTGGGCGCGGTGGCGGCGGTCTACTTCGCGCTGGACACCGAGCTGAACTTCGGATGGCTGCGCGAACGCGCGCTGTCCCTGCCGGCCGATACGCACTGGGACCTGCTGGCACGCACCACCACGCTGGAAGACCTGGGCCGCCTCAAGCGCGCGCTGACCACCAGCGTACTGGCGCAGGCGCAGGACAGCGACGACGCGGCGGCGATGATCAACAGCTGGCGTGGCAGCCGGCAGGTGGCGCTGGACCGCTACGCCCAGATGCTGACCGATCAGCGCGCCTCGGGCGTGTCCGGCGCGGCGGCGCTGTCGATGCTGTCGGTGGCGGTGCGGGAAATCGGCCTGCTCGAACGTGCCTGAAACGTGCCTGCCGAGGGGCATCGCAACGCGGTGCACCAATAAGAAAACGGCCCGCGCATGTGAACTGACCACATGGCGGGCCGGCAGTGATTGCCGGTCAAACAGCTGTATGAAGGCGGGCGCCTTCGTCAGTCCTCGTCGATGACGTCGTCGTCATCCATGTCGCGCAGCGGCGGCGCGTCGTCGCCATCGTCCGTCAAGTCATCGTCGGCCCCGTCGCCGCGTGCCCGGAATTCGAGTCCCAGGCGCAGGAAGAGGTCGAACGCATCGGCAAGCAGATGCTTCTGGCGCGGCAGCAGGCTCGCATAAGGCATGTCGTAGATCGACTGATGCATGCCGCGCGCCCCCTTGAGGCCGCGGTCTCGTGCGATGTCAGACAGCAGCGCGGCAAAGCCCGAGAGATCCTGCGCGGCCAGCGCGGTGTTCAGCACTCGGGCAATGACCTGTGGGGATGCGCCCGACCATCCAATGACTTCGGCATTGGAGGCGGCATCGTGAGAGATATCGCTAATGTCCATGATTGTCTTAACGGTACGAGACCGCGCCGCCTTGAGGTAACTTCGCTATCGCAATTAGCGTTGCCCCTCTTCCACAGCGAAGTCAGTGCCGTTTTCCACGGTGAGGTGCCGCCCTGGACGGGCGCGCCTGCGCGGGCGCGGCAGGGGCGTGGGGGACCTGGCGGTATTTTGGCGCGCCGTCCGGCCCGGGCGGGCCTCCAGGTGATTGCGCGCGCCACACAACGGGCAACGAAACAGCGGGCCCTGCCCTTCGTTCCGGATCTCCACCTCGTCGGGCGACCACTGGGCGCCGCAAGGCTGGTTCTGGCAGACAAACATCATGAACTCCAAATGAAGCGGGGCATCGTATCACGCAGGCATCCCGCATCACATCGCGTGCATGCCCGATGCACGCACCACGTCGGCGGGATGGCGCACCGGATCCTAGCCATTGTTCTGCACCCAGTGGCGCGCCCACGCCCCGGCAGCCAGCCGCGCTTCGCCGGCGCTCAGGAACGTGGCCGGCGGGCCGCCCGCTTCCTGCACCACGGCACCGGCTTCCCAGATATCGCACCACGCGCGATAGCGCTCCGGCGCCAGCGCCTGCCAGAACAGGTGCACGACAAACCCGCGGTACTCGAACATGTCCGAGCCACCATCGGTCTGGTGCGACGCGGCCATCGGACGCCATGGCACCGGCTGCGCCTGCCCCGGGTTATCCGCAGTGGCGCCATCGGACGTTGCCGACGTGCCGGCCTGCAGTGCCTCCGCCCTGCCCCTGGCGCGCGCCCGTTGGCCGCCGAGCCACGCACATAAGCCTGCCGTGATGGCACCCGTCAGCAATCCGGCAGCGAACCAGCAGCTTCTGCTATCCCGTTCCAACATGCGCAGCCTCCCGCCTCCAGACGTCTCTCCGATGTCGAGATGCGCCGGAAGATCGGAGGTTCCTGCACTTCAGGTTATACCAATCTGCGTAGGGGTCGACCGCCGACGGCCGTTTGACATGGGTCCGCAGCAGCACGATGTGGTCGGATACCGACTTTTCCGAAGCGGAAACTGCCTCAGAAAATTGAGAATCGGGCACGTGCATGGGCGGGGCAAGGCCGCTATACTACTGTACGTTTATACAGTACCGCGCGACACGGATTTGCCGCTGCCATCGGACCATCATGCCCGCCTACCAAGCCGCCTCAATCCTGCTGGAAGCCCATTATTTCGGCGACGATGCCGAGTTGCTGCGCCTGCCCTGTGACAGCGTCACGGTGCAGGGCGGCACCATTGTCGTCGATGGCCTGGAGACCCGTTTCCTGCGAGGGCTGCGCTGGACGCCCGACTACCTGTCGTTCGAAGCCGGCGGCGACCATCATCGATACCCGGTCAGCCGGCCGGCGGTGGTGGGGCCGCAGGCCGCGCGCTTTGCTCTGCTGTAGTTTCTGGTTCGGAGGTGCCGCGGGCCTGTGCCTTCAGCAATTTCAGCGTCGCAACGCAGCTCCGCCCGCATAGCTGGCGCGGCCGCCGAGCATGCGCTCGATGCGCAGCAGCTGGTTGTACTTGGCCGTGCGATCCGCGCGCGACATCGAACCGGTCTTGATCTGCCCGCAGCGCGTGGCCACGGCCAGGTCGGCAATCGTCACATCCTCGGTCTCGCCGGAACGGTGCGACATCACGGCGGCATAGCCATGGCCATGAGCCACGCGGACGGTCTCCAGCATCTCGCTGAGCGTGCCGATCTGGTTTGGCTTGACCAGGATGGCATTGGCGATATGCCGATCCACACCTTCGCGTAGCAATGTCGGATGGGTGCAGAACACATCGTCCCCTACCAGCTGGCAGCGCTTGCCCAGCCGTTGCGTCAGTTGCTGCCAGCCTTCGGCATCGTCCTCGGCCATGCCATCCTCGATCGAGACAATCGGATAGCGTGCCGCCAGATCGACCAGATAATCCACCTGCTCTGCGCGCGAGCGCGTGACGCCCTCGCCGGCATAGCGATACTGGCCGTCGATATACAGCTCGCTTGCGGCCGGGTCCAGGGCCACGGCAATGTCTTCGCCAGCCCGATATCCGGCCCGGGCGATCGCCTCGACCAGGAAGTCCAGCGCCGATTCGGCCGTGCGCAGCGCGGGCGCGAAGCCGCCCTCGTCGCCCACGTTCGTGTTGTGGCCCTCGGCCTTGAGCAGCGCTCGCAGCGTATGGAAACCTCGGCGCTGCCGCGCACCGCGTCGGCAAATGTGGACGCGCCCACCGGGGCAATCATGAATTCCTGAAAATCGAGCGCGTTATCGGCATGGGCGCCGCCATTGATCACGTTGACCAGCGGCAGCGGCAGCACCGTGGCGCGCTCGCCGCCCAGGCTGGCAAACAGCGGCTGGCGCTTCGACGCGGCCGCCGCGCGCGCCACGGCCAGCGAGGCGCCGAGCATGGCGTTGGCGCCGAGCCGGCTTTTGTCCGGCGTGCCATCGACATCGATCATGACCGTGTCGACCTGCGCCTGGTCGAAGGCGTCGAGCCCCAGCAGCGCATCGCGCAACGTGGTGTCGACGGCACGGACGGCGCGCGATACGCCTCGGCCCAGGAAGCGGCGCGGGTCGCCATCGCGCAATTCCAGCGCTTCGCGTGCGCCCGTGGACGCGCCCGACGGCACGATCGCGCGACCGCTTGCACCGTCGTCCAGCACCACATCCACCTCGACAGTCGGGTTGCCCCGGCTGTCCAGCACTTCCATTCCCGTCACCGCCACGATCCACGCCATGCCAACTCCCCTGTGAACACTATGTGAGAAAATATCGATGGATGGATCGTAAAGTCCTTCCTGACTGACCGATATCGAGTTATTTTCCTCAATTCGTCAGCTTTTCTCACAGAGTTGCCATGCGCACCCTGCCCCCGATGTCTACCCTGCGCGCGTTCGAGGCCACGGCCCGCACAGGCTCGGTCACGCGCGCCGCCGAGGAGCTGCATCGTACCCACGGCGCGGTCAGCCGGCAGCTGCGCCAGCTCCAGGAACACGCCGGCGTGGAACTGTTCGAGCGCGACGGCACGGGCGTGCGGCTCAATGACCAAGGCCAAGCTTTTTACGATGTCGTGCGCGCGGTGTTCGACCAGCTGGAACAGGGCTACGGCCGCGTTCTCGACCAGGCGCGCGGCCCGACGCTGCATGTGGCCTGCAGCGCCACGTTCGCCATGCGCTGGCTGGTGCCGGAACTGGCCGATTTCTATCGCGTGCGGCCCGATATCCGGATCCGGCTGTCAATGACGTCGGCGCGCGAGATGCGCACCGAGGGCGCCGATGTGGTGATCGCCTGGGATCTCTCGTCTTATCCCGCCGCCGACCGGCAGCGTGCGATGCCGCTGGCGCCGGTGCTGTTCGGCCCGGTCTGCGCGCCGGCCCATGCGCAGCAGATCGACACCGGCGTGAGGATCACGCACGATTTCACGTCAAGTGCCTGGGATCAATGGGAAGCCAAGACTGGCCAGCACATCGCGCCCCATGGCGGGCTGACGTTTCCGCACACCCATCTGTGCATCCAGGCGGCGCTGGCAGGACTGGGGGTGGCGCTGGTGGAGCAGCGGCTGATCCGCGCCGAACTGGACGCAGGCGCGCTGGTGGCGCCGTTTGGCTTTACCGCGTTCGACGGCGGCCTGATGGCGGTGCCGGCTGAACGCCAGGCCCGCGCCGGCATGCAAGCCGATATCGCGGCATTCGTCGAATGGCTACGCGAGCGGTTGGGCCAGGTGCGCTAGCCGTACATCACACATCGGCCATGGCCGTCATGCCGGGCGCCCTGCTGCCCGCAGCGCAAAGGTCAGCGTCGTGCCAGCCTGCCGTTCCACCAGCTTCACCTGGCTGCCGTTGAGCTGCAGCATGCGCTGCACGATCAGCAAACCCAGGCCGCCGCCCCGGTGCGCGCCGCCCGACGGGAACGGCCGCTGGAAGATCGACTCGCGCAGCGCCGGCGGAATGCCCGGCCCCGTGTCGCTGACCGTGACCGCGATCTTGCCGTCCTGGCTGGCCAGGTCGACCTCCACCGTGCCACCAGCCGGCGTGTGTCGGATCGCGTTGTCCAGCAGATTGGTCAGCACGCGTTCGATCATGCCCAGGTCCGCCGACACGGCCGGCAACGCGGGCGGCACTCCGGCCCGCAGTTGCAGGTGCTTGGCCTCGGCCGGCAGCGCGAATTTTTCGAGCACGTCCTGCGTCAGGTCGACCATAGAGAAATCCTCGGGCACGGCTTGGACCATGCCGTGCTCCAGCCGCGCCAGCTCGAACAGCGCCTGCGCCAGCCCGCCTACCTTGGCGCTTTGCGCCAGTGCAATCGCCAGGTAGCGTTGGCGTTCGTCGGCACTGAGGCTGTCGGCCTTGACCGACAAGGTTTCCAGATAGCCGTGCAGCGATGTCAACGGCGTGCGCAGGTCGTGCGAGATATTGGCCACCATCTCGCGCCGCTCCTGGTCCTGCTGCTTGAGCGCGCGCCACTGACTGTCGATACGGTCCGACATCTGGCGAAACGCCGATTCCAGCGCCGCCATCTCGTCGCGCGGCACGGGCTCGGCCGGCACCGTCTGCTGGGCGCCAGCGGTGTAGGCATCGCCGGAGTCGAACTGCCGGATCTCGTTGGTCAGCCGCCGCAGCGGCCGCGTGATCAGCGCGAACGCCACCAGGCCGGCGATCAGGCCCAGCGACGCCACCAGCGCCATCGACCACAGCGTGGTGCGCATCACGGCATCCTGCGACGCCCGCGCGGCCAGCTTGTCGTGCGTTTCGCCCATCAGCACCACATAGATATAGCCGCCCTGCCGCAACGGCGCCGCGCTGAACACCTTGCGCCCGGACGCGCTGCGCGGGTCGTCGCCCAGGATCGGCAGCGCGCCGCCGTCGATCAGCTTCTTCACGGGCGCCAGGTCCACCTGGTCGCGGATCAGGTGGCCGCTGGGCGCATCGTGGCCCCGGATGTGACCCTGATCGTCCAGCAAATAGACTTCGACGCTGGGGTTCACCACCATCAACTGGCCGAACAGCTGACGCAACGCCTGCGGCGCAATGGCGCTCTGATCCTCCAGCAAGGCATTGCGCGCGATATAGGCCGCCAGACCGCGCGACAGGCTCTGGATCACCTCTTTCTCGTGCATGGCGTTGGCGCGCACCTGCAGCCAGGCCGACGCGCCGCAGCAGGCCAGCAGCAGCGCCGCGAACACGGCGGACAGGCGCTGGGTCAGCGACAGCTTCACGATGCGTCCCCCTTGTGGTTCCCGTCACCAACGTCACCCTCGTCGCCCCTCGGCTCGGCAGCCGGGTCGGCCACGAAGCGGTAGCCCCGGCGCCACACCGTCAGGATGCGCAGCGGCCGCGCCGGATCGGCCTCGATCTTGGTGCGCAGCCGGTTGATATGGGTGTTCACGGTGTGTTCGTAGCCCTCGTGCTGATAGCCCCAGACCGCGTTGAGCAGGTCCATGCGCGAGAAAACCTTGTCCGGATGGCGGGCAAAGAAGTACAGCAGGTCGAACTCGCGCGGCGTCAGGTCAAGCCGCCGGCCGTCGACCGATGCCTGGCGCGCCAGCGGGTCGATGGCCAGGCCCGCCAGTTCCAGGCTGCCGGCATCGGCGCGCACGTCGCGGGCCATCGCCTCAACCCGCCGCAGCAGCGCCTTGACCCGCGCCACGAGCTCCAGCACCGAGAACGGCTTGGCCAGGTAGTCGTCGGCACCCAGTTCCAGGCCCAGGATGCGGTGCACCTCGCTGGATCGCGCACTGGTGATGATGATCGGCGTGTAGCGCGTCATGGCGCGGGCGCGCCGGCAGATTTCCAGGCCGTCCACGCCGGGCAGCATCAGGTCCAGCACCAGCGCGTCCCAGCCGCCCTGCTCCAGCAGGCGCAGCCCTTCGGTGCCGTCGGCGCTGTGCACGACCTCATAGCGCTCGTCGCGCAAATGCATGGCCAGCACGTTGGCGATGCTGGCATCGTCTTCGACCAGCAGGATCCGTTTCGGGTTTTCCATGTTGCACCGGCAGGGGCTGCCGGATTTCGGGAATGTGCCGCTATTGTGCAGAAATCCGCCCCGGGCAGTTATCACGAATTGTTTAAGGTTCGGCGAGGACTCCGATACGCCCCGTTGCCTACCATCCGATCACCCCCTTCCGAGTACGGAGTCCACCATGCGCATCACACGACGCTTTCTGCTGTCCGGCGGCACGCTGACTGCCGCAGTGGCCGCCATGGGCGGCTGGCGGCTGCTGGCCGGCCCGGCCACCGCCGGCACCGCCCGCAGGCCCCCGAGAAGTTCGAAGTGACCATGAGCGACGCCGACTGGCGCAAGAAGCTGACGGCCGCCCAGTACAACGTGCTGCGCCAGGAAGGCACGGAGCGCCCGTTCAGCAGCCCGCTCAACGATGAGCACCGCAAGGGCGTGTTTGCCTGCGCGGGATGCCAGCTCGACCTGTTCTCGTCGAATACCAAGTTCGACAGCGGCACCGGCTGGCCCAGCTTCTGGGCGCCGCTGACCAATGCCGTGGGCACCACGCAGGACGTGACGTTCGGGATGATCCGCACGGCCGTCCATTGCCACCGCTGCGGCGGCCACCTGGGCCATGTGTTCGATGACGGCCCCAAGCCCACCGGCCTGCGCTACTGCATGAACGGCGTGGCGATGACCTTCCGGCCGGCAGCGGCCTGAGCTTGACCCGCGAGCACCGCAACACCCCTACCCACTGACCACGAGCAACACGCCATGCTGCTGCTGATACTTGCCTACCTGGGCGGGGTCCTGACGATCCTGAGCCCCTGCATCCTGCCCGTCCTGCCGTTCGTGTTCGCACGGGCCGACCAACCCTTCGTGCGCAGCGGCCTGCCGCTGCTGGCCGGCATGGGCATCACGTTTGCCGGCGTGGCCACGCTGGCCGCCGTGGGCGGCGGCTGGGTGGCACAGGCCAATGAACTCGGTCGCTGGCTGGCCATCGCGCTGCTGGCCGTGTTCGGCCTGACGCTGCTGCTGCCGAGCCTGGCCGAACGGCTGACCGAGCCGCTGGTACGCGCCGGCAGTCGCCTGACCAACTTCGCGCAGGCGGATGGACGCCCGGCCGGCGCGGGATCGTCGTTCCTGCTTGGCATCGCTACCGGCCTGCTGTGGGCGCCCTGCGCGGGCCCGATCCTCGGGCTGGTGCTGACCGGCGCCGCGCTGCAAGGTGCCAGCATCGGCACGACGCTGCTGCTGGTGGCCTATGCCGCTGGCGCAGCCACGTCGCTGGCCGTGGCGCTGCTGATCGGCGGCCGGATGTTCGCGGCAATGAAGCGTTCGCTGGGCGCGGGCGAATGGATCCGGCGCGGCATCGGCGCCGCCATGCTGGTGGGCGTGGCCGCCATCGCGCTGGGGCTCGACACCGGCGTCCTGACGCGCATTTCCACGGTGGCCACCGGCGGCCTGGAACAGCGCCTGGTCGACACGTTCGCGGCCCGCAAGGACGGCGGTGACGGGGCTGGGGGCGCGATGATGATGCAAGCGAAGGCGCAGGGCCTGGCGCCCGAGGCATCGGGCGGGTCGATGATGATGCGCGCGGCGGCCGGGGCTTCGTCCAACCTGCCGGTCGAGGGCAAGTTTCCGGGCGTCGACGGCGCCGTGGCGTGGCTCAATTCGCCCCCGCTGACGGCCGAGGCGCTGCGCGGCAAGGTGGTGCTGGTCGACTTCTGGACGTACTCGTGCATCAACTGCCTGCGCTCGCTGCCGTATGTGAAGGCGTGGGCCGAGAAGTATCGTGACCAAGGGCTGGTGGTGATCGGCGTGCATGCGCCCGAGTTCGCCTTCGAGCGCAATATCGACAACGTCCGCAAGGCCACCAAGGACCTGGGCGTGACCTATCCGGTCGCCGTCGACAACAACTACGCCATCTGGCGCGCGTTCAACAACAATTACTGGCCCGCGCACTACTTCATCGATGCCCAGGGGCGCGTGCGCTTCCACCATTTCGGCGAAGGCGAGTACGACAAGTCCGAGCAGGTGATCCGTGAACTGCTGGCCGAAGCCGGTCACGGCGACATGGGCAAGATGGCTGCCACCCCCACCCGGACCGGCACAGCGGCCGCCCAGGGCGTGGAGATGGCGGCCGACGCCACGGCCGTGCAATCGCCGGAGACCTACGTCGGCTACGCCCGCGCCGAGAACTTTGCCTCGCCCGGCGGCGCCCGCCAGGATGCCGCCAATGACTACAGCGCGCCTGCCAGGCCGGCGCTGAACCAGTGGGGCCTGGCCGGCCAGTGGAAGATCGGCGATGAACAGGCATCGCTGGTGAAGCCCGATGGCCGCATCGTCTACCGCTTCCATGCCCGCGACCTGCACCTGGTGCTGGGTCCAGGCAGCGACGGCAAGCCGGTGCGGTTCCGCGTGACGATCGACGGCCAGACGCCGGGCGCCTCGCACGGTACGGACGTGGCCGCCGACGGCACCGGCACGGTCACGGACCAGCGGCTCTATCAACTGGTGCGCCAGGACGGCGACATCCGGGACCGCACCTTCGCCATCGAATTCCTCGACCCCGGCGTGCAGGCGTATGCCTTCACGTTCGGCTGATCGATGCCATCAACACCATCCACCCTGATTCCGACAGCGAAAGGACTTCACCATGACTGCCATTACCACGCTGCAACGCTGGACCCGCCCCACCACGCTCAAGATGATGGGCCTCGCCTTCGTGGCGGCTATCGCCACCACCTATCGCGTGCCCGCCCTGTCCGCCGAGGACGCCATGAAGATTCCCGCTCCGACCGTCGACGAGAAGGCAGGCGCCAGCCACTCCGCCACGGCCGTCTTCGCCGGCGGATGTTTCTGGGGCGTGCAGGGGGTATTCCAGCATGTACGTGGCGTAACACTGGTCACATCCGGTTACGCGGGGGCGCGGCCAATACCGCGCAATACGAGAAAGTGGGCACCGGCAATACCGGCCACGCCGAATCGGTGGAAATCCGCTATGACCCCACGCAAATCAGCTACGGGAAACTGCTGCAGGTGTTCTTTTCCGTCGCCCATAATCCGACGCAACTGAATTACCAGGGGCCGGACCACGGCACGCAATATCGCTCCGCGATTTTCCCGCTCACGCCGGAGCAGAAATCGATCGCCGAAGCCTATATCGCGCAGTTGAACGGCGCCAAGGCCTGGCCGTCACCGATCGTGACGCACCTGGAGCCCAACAAGCCGTTCTATACCGCCGAGAGCTATCACCAGGACTATCTGACGCGGAATCCGCGAGACATGTACATCGTCTTCAACGACCTGCCGAAGATCGCCAACCTGAAGAAGATGTTCCCGGACCTCTACCGGAACGATCCGGTACTGGTATCGAAGCAGTAAGGATCGGAACGTTCACCCGAGCACCTTGACCGCCGCGGTCACAATCCAGCCCACGGCCATACAGGCGCCCACCCATCCACAACCGATCAGTAAAACGTCACGCCAGGTCATCAGCAAAAATGCAGCCGCACGATCATGTTCCATCGTGCGGCTTTTCATGAGTTCGATGAATGGGGTTAAGGCTAGACCATCACGGACGCAGAACAATGTCCGATATGTAAGGAAAGGTTGCGAGCTGACGGCGGCCCTGCGCGCCTGACTGGCGAAGATGACCCGCGCATTTTCCGGATCGGAGAAGAGGCAAAGACAAAGCGGAAAAGACAAAGCCCGCGTAACCGATCGATTACGCGGGCTTCTATTTTCTGGTCGGGGCGAGAGGATTTGAACCTCCGACCACCTGCACCCCATGCAGGTACGCTACCAGGCTGCGCTACGCCCCGAAGAAGAACGAGATTATATCAGAGCCAATAGTAATGGCTAGTGGTTTGCAGCTAATTTATTCGTGCTTCGCGATCTGCTTCAATTGCGCCAGCAGACGCTGGACTTCCACCAGCTCGCCGCGCAGCGAATTCAGGTCGACCGACAGCAGCGGCGATGGCGCGGTGGCGTCAGGCATCGCATTGACGGCCTCCGCAGGCATCGCCTCGGCAACGCCGTGATGGCGCCCTTCGTCCAGCCGGTTGCGTGCGCCGTTGATCGTGAAGCCCTGCTCGTAGAGCAGTTCGCGGATCCGCCGGATCAGCAGCACTTCATGATGCTGGTAGTAGCGTCGGTTGCCACGGCGCTTTACGGGCTTGAGCTGCGTGAACTCCTGCTCCCAGTACCGCAGCACGTGCGGCTTGACGGCGCAAAGCTCGCTCACTTCACCAATCGTGAAATAGCGTTTTGCGGGAATCGGCGGAAGCGCGACGCGCTCGCTGGATTTTTCCGTCATGCGATGGGGGGAGCTGATGTCCGCCCCGTCAGGAGCAAGACTCGGTTGGCGCGACGCACGCGCGGCATTGCAGGATACAGATAGCCACCGCCTCGGGCAATCCAACCGACGTGGCAAATTGATACAGATGTGTGCGCGTCGCGACGTTTGCAACAGGCAGCCGACGCGCACGTTTGGCGCGCGGCGTCAGATCCTGCGATGTCGTCAGCCCGGCAGCGCCACGTCCGCGCGCTCCTCGACCTGGCTCTTGAGCTTCTGGCTGGCGTGGAACGTGACCACACGGCGCGCGGTGATCGGAATGATCTCGCCCGTCTTGGGGTTGCGGCCGGGACGTTGCGCCTTGTCGCGCAACTGGAAGTTGCCGAAGCCGGACAGCTTCACGCTGTCGCCCTTTTCCAGGGCTTCGCGAATCACGTCGAAGAAAGCCTCGACCATATCCTTCGATTCGCGCTTGTTCAGGCCGACCTGGTCGAACAGCATCTCTGCCAGTTCGGCCTTGGTCAGGGTAGGCACCTCGGTAGCGCGGGCTTCCGGCGATGCATCGTCGAGGGAGGCAACGTGCCGGTCGCTTGCCTCGCCCAGGTCTGCAGCATTCATGGAAATCGCGTCTCGATCGTTCATCCTTGATCGCTCTCTTGAATCTGTCTGGCGATCCGCCCGGAAGCTGTGTCCGGGCGCTCCAACTGCGATGGTGGCTTAACCGCGCAGACGGGCTTCGAAGCCCGCCGTCAGCGCGTCGACCATGCAACGCATCGCACTGTCGACTGTCTCGTCCTGGAGGGTCGCCCCAGTATCTTGCAACGTTACACGGAAGGCAAGACTTTTCTCATCGGCGCCAATTGACGCCGACGCCGCCTTGGGACGGAACTCGTCGAACAGCACCAGGCTCTGGACAAAGTGGCCCGAGCCGGCCTTGTCCAGCGCCGCGCGCATGGCATCGATCATGTCCTGCACGCGCACCTGCTGCTTGACCACCACGGCCAGGTCGCGCACGGCCGCCGGGAACTTGGAAATTTCCGTGTAGACCGGCAGACCGACGTCGCGCAGCGCGTCGAGCTCCAGCTCGAACACCACGGGCGCGTTGGTCAGTTCGTACTCCTGCAGCCAGCGCGGGTGAAGTTCGCCGACCACACCCACAGGCTTGCCGTCGACGATCACGCGGGCGGCGCGGCCCGGGTGCAGCGCGGGATGCGCCACCGGCTCGAAGCGCGGCGTGCGCGGATGGAACAGTGCCTCCACGTCCCCCTTGATGTCGAAGAAGTCCACCGGGCGCGTTGCCACGCCCCACTGCTCCTCGAACGCCGGGCCGTAGGCAATGCCGGCAGCCATCATCGGCTGGCGATAGCCGGCCACGGTCAGGCCGCCATCGGCCACGCTTGCATCGCGATGGAACACACGACCCACCTCGAACAGGCGCACGCGGGCCGCCTTGCGGTTGAGGTTGTAGCGGACCTTGTCCACCAGGCCGCCGATCAGCGTGGACCGCATCACGGCCAGTTGGCTCGCGATCGGGTTCAGCAGGCGGATCGGGTTGTCGTTGGCGGCGAAATCGCGTTCCCACTGCTCTTCCACGAAGGCGAAGTTGATCACTTCGTTAAAGTCGCGGGCGGCCAGCGCATGGCGTACCACGTGCTGCGAGCGGCGGCCTTCGTTGGTCGGACGCATCTCGCTCTCGGCGATCGGCGGGCGGGCCACGATACGCTCGAAGCCATAGATCCGCGCCACTTCCTCGATCAGGTCTTCCTCGATCTCGATGTCGAAGCGGTAGCTCGGCGGCGTGACCTCGAAGACTTCGCCGTCCGCGCCCTGCGACCGCGTGAACGGCAGGTTCAGGCGCTGGAACACGTCGGCAATTTCGGCCGAAGACAGTTCGATACCCAACACACGCTCGGCGCGCGCCACGCGCAGGGCCACCGGCTTGCGCTGCGGCAGGTTGACGATCTGGTCGTCCACCGGGCCGGCCTGGCCGCCGCAGATTTCAAGAATCAGCGCGCTGATGCGTTCGATGTGCTCGACCGTGGTGGCGTAGTCCACCCCGCGCTCGAAGCGATGCGCCGCATCGGTCGAGAAGTTGTAGCGGCGGGCGCGGCCCTGAATGGCATTCGGCCACCAGAACGCGGCTTCCAGATAGATGTTCGTGGTATCGAGCGACACGGCGGTGCTGTCGCCGCCCATGATGCCGGCCAGGCTTTCGATTTCCTTGTCGTCGGAAATCACGCCAACCTGCTCATCCACCTCGATGGTATTGCCGTTCAGCAGCTTCAGCTGTTCGCCCTTGCGGCCCCAGCGCACGTCCAGCCCGCCGTGGATCTTGTCCAGGTCGAACACGTGCGACGGACGGCCCAACTCCAGCATCACGTAGTTCGAGATATCGACCAGCGCGGAGATGCTGCGCTGCCCCGAGCGCTCCAGGCGCTGGACCATCCAGGCCGGCGTCGCCGCATGCGCGTTCACGCCGCGGATGATACGGCCCGAGAAACGGCCGCACAGGTCGGGCGCCGAGATCTTGACCGGCAGCTTGTCCTGCAGCGTCACGGCTACCGGCGACATGTCCGGCAGCGTCAGCGTGGCACCGGTCAGCGCCGACACCTCGCGCGCCACGCCGTGGATCGACAGGCAATCCGCCTTGTTCGGCGTCAGCTTGATCGTGAACACCTGGTCGTCCAGGTCCAGGTAATGGCGGATGTCCTGGCCCACCGGCGCATCGTCCGGCAGCACCATCAGGCCGCCATGGTCTTCCGACAGCTTCAGTTCGCGCGCCGAGCACAGCATGCCGAAGCTGTCCACGCCACGGAGCTTGCCCACCTTGATTTCGAACGGCTTGCCACCGTCCTCGGCCGGCGGCAGCACGGCACCCACCAGCGCACAAGGCACCTTGATGCCCGGCTTCACGTTGGGCGCGCCGCAAACGATCTGCAGCGTCTCGCCGGTGCCGGCGTCCACCTGGCAAACGTTCAGGCGATCGGCGTTGGGGTGGCGTTCGGTCGCCAGCACGCTGGCCACCACGATCTTGTTGAACGGCGGCGCAACCGGGCCAACCTCTTCCACTTCGAGGCCGGCCATGGTCAGGCTGTGCGACAGCGCGTCGGTCGAGATCTTTTCAGGATTGGCGAATGTGCGAAGCCAGGATTCCGAGAATTGCATGGCGCTTCTGATCCGGTAGGTATTCTGTGATGTCTGTGACGTTGTGCGTGCGTACGGGGTGCGCGGCCGCGATCAGGCGAACTGGCGCAGGAAGCGCACGTCGCCTTCGAAGAAGAGGCGCAGGTCGTTGATGCCGTAGCGCAGCATCGTCAGGCGCTCCAGGCCGGAGCCGAACGCGAAGCCGATATAGCGCTCCGGATCCAGGCCCATGTTGCGCAGCACGTTCGGGTGAACCTGCCCCGAGCCGGAGATTTCCAGCCACTTGCCGTTGCCGAATGCCATGTCGATTTCGGCCGACGGCTCGGTGAACGGGAAGTACGACGGGCGGAAGCGCACCTGGATATCGTCGCGCTCGAAGAACTTGCGCAGGAAATCGGTGTAGACGCCCTTCAGGTCGGCAAAGCTGACATCCTCGCCAATCCACAGGCCTTCCACCTGGTTGAACATCGGCGAGTGCGTGGCATCGCTGTCCACACGATAGGTGCGGCCCGGGCAGATCACCTTGATCGGCGGCATGGCGCGGCCGGCGTACTTCTGCACGTGCATGCGCGCGTAGCGCACCTGCATCGGGCTGGTGTGGGTACGCAGCAGCAGGAGCTTGTCATCGCTGTCGCGGCCGTCCACATAGAAGGTGTCCTGCATCGAACGCGCCGGATGGTTGTCCGGGTTGTTCAGCGCGGTGAAGTTCATCCAGTCCGTTTCGATTTCGGGGCCGTCGGCCACGTCGAAACCGATCGAGCCGAAGATCTGCTCCACGCGCTCCCACGTCCGCATCACCGGATGCAGGCTGCCGCGCGCCACGGCACGGCCCGGCAGCGTCACGTCGATGGCCTCGGCGGCCAGACGTGCGTTCATCAGCGCATCGGCCAGCGCCTGGCGACGCGCCTGCAGCGCGCCTTCCACCTGCTGCTTCACCTGGTTGATACGGGCGCCCTCGGTCTTGCGGGCTTCCGGGTCCAGCTTGCCGAGGCCCTTGAGCAGTTCGGTCAGCGCGCCGGTCTTGCCCAGGAACCGGGCCTTTTCGTTTTCCAGCGTGGCGTTGTCGTTGGCGGCAGCGAAAGCGGCCTGTGCGTCGGCGACGATTTGATCCAGATCCAGGGACATGACGGCTATACGTGGACGGTACGTGGATGATGCATGGGAAGATAGGCACTGCCGCCGCCCGCGACACAGGATAGGTCGCATGCGGCGATGCATTGTCATTTCGGATGCCGTCCCGGCCTGCGGAGGCCCGCGTTCGGCGCGGCATTCGAAATAAAAACGGGGCTCGGTGAGGAGCCCCGTTTCAGCAGACCTTGCGGTCGGTGCTTGCCCGGAAGCGCGTTACGCGCTTCCCGAACGGCCATCAGGCAACGGAGGCTTTCACCTGGTTGACGATGGCGGCAAAGGCAGGCTTGTCATGGATGGCCATGTCCGACAGCACCTTGCGGTCCAGTTCAATCGAAGCCTTCTTCAGGCCGTTCATGAACACGCTGTACGTCATGCCATGCTCACGCGTCGCGGCGTTGATACGTGCAATCCACAGCGCGCGGAACACGCGCTTCTTGTTGCGACGATCGCGGTACGCGTACTGGCCAGCACGCATGACCGCCTGCTTGGCGATACGGTAGACATTATTGCGACGGCCGCGGTAACCCTTGGCAGCGTCGATAACCTTCTTGTGACGGGCCCGTGCAGTGACCCCACGCTTTACTCGAGGCATGTAATACTCCTTTCGTTATCGGTTGGGGTTATGCGTAGGGCATCATTGCGCGAACGGACTTCAGGTTCGTCTCATGGACGTCCTGGGTGCCGCGCAGCTGACGCTTGTTCTTGGTGGTCTTCTTCGTCAGGATGTGACGCTTGAAGGCCTGGCCGCGCTTGAACGAACCGTTCGGGCGCGCCGTAAAGCGCTTGGAGGCGCTTTTCTTGGTCTTCATCTTAGGCATGAATAACTCCAGCTCTATGACATGCATGCAGGTGGGTGGCTGACGCCATCGCTTGCAAGACCCGCATCCACTTGTTTTTGTACGCGGCACCGGGGCGCAAGCCCCGTACACCACGCACGGCTTCCGCACAGCGCAACGCCGGGATACCCCGGCATCCCGGCCGTCGCGCCGCGCAGGAATTACTTCTTCTTCTTGGGTGCCAGCACCATCACCATCTGGCGACCTTCCATCTTCGGCATCTGTTCGACCTGACCCAGCTCTTCCAGATCAGCCTTCAGACGCTCGAGCATGCGCGCGCCGATTTCCTGGTGGGCCATCTCACGACCGCGGAAACGCAGCGTGATCTTGGTCTTGTCCCATCTTCCAGGAAGCGACGCAGGTTGCGCAGCTTGACGTTGTAGTCGCCATCATCCGTGCCAGGACGGAACTTCACTTCCTTGACCTGGATGATCTTCTGCTTGAGCTTGGCCTCGTGGGCGCGCTTGGCTTCCTCGTACTTGAACTTGCCGTAGTCCATGATGCGGGCCACGGGCGGAGCCGCGTTGGGCGCGATCTCCACGAGATCCAAGTCCTTGTCCTCGGCCATGCGCAATGCGTCCATGAACTTGACGATGCCGAGCTGCTCGTTATCAACCCCTACCAGGCGCAGCTCAGGCGCGCTGATCTCACGGTTGATACGGTGACCTTTGTCTGTAGCGATGTTCCGTTACCTCAAGAAGACAAAAAACAAGCCGTGCTTCCGACCCTCAGGCTTTGCTGGCAACGTCGTTCTGAAGACGTTCCACAAACGCGGAAACGGGCATGACACCCAGATCCACATTGCCACGGGCACGCACGGCCACTTGATTGGCGTCCCGCTCCTTGTCGCCCACCACTAGCAGGTAGGGAATCTTCTGGAGCGAGTGCTCGCGGATTTTATACGTAATTTTCTCGTTACGCAAATCCGCCTTGGCCCTAAACCCTTGTTTTTGCAAGAGTTGCACGACGCTTTCGGCATATTCCGACTGCGATTCGGCGATATTCATGACCACGACCTGCTCTGGAGCCAGCCAGGCGGGCAGCGCACCCGCGTGGTTTTCCAGCAGGATGCCCAGGAAGCGCTCGAACGAACCGAGGATCGCACGGTGCAGCATGACCGGGCGCTTGCGGCCGTTGTCGTCCGCGACGTATTCGGCACCCAGGCGCTCCGGAAGCACCAGGTCGAGCTGCAGCGTGCCGCATTGCCACGAGCGACCGATCGCGTCCTTGATGTGGTACTCGACCTTCGGACCGTAGAAGGCGCCCTCGCCCGGCAGTTCCTCCCACTCCACGCCGCAGGCGCGCAGCGCCAGGCGCAGGCCGTCTTCGGCGTGATCCCAGACGGCGTCCGAGCCGGCGCGCTTTTCGGGGCGCAGCGACAGCTTGACCTTGACGTCCTTGAAGCCGAAGTCGTCGTAGACCGAGAACGCGAGTTCGTTGAACGCCTTCGCCTCCTCGACGATCTGCTCTTCCGTACAGAAGATATGCGCATCATCCTGCACAAAACCGCGCACGCGCATCAGGCCATGCAGCGCGCCCGAAGGCTCGTTGCGGTGGCACGAGCCGAACTCGGCAAGGCGCAGCGGCAGGTCGCGGTACGAGCGCAGCCCATGGTTGAAGATCTGGACGTGGCCCGGGCAGTTCATCGGCTTGATCGCGTAGTCGCGCTTTTCCGACTCCGTGACGAACATGTTGTCCTTGTAGTTCTCCCAGTGGCCAGACCTTTCCCACAGAGAACGATCCATCACCTGCGGCGTGCGCACCTCCTGGTAGCCGGCTTCCGTCAGGCGGCCGCGCATGTATTGCTCGACGGCCTGCCAGACGCTCCAGCCCTTCGGGTGCCAGAACACCATGCCGGGCGCTTCCTCCTGCAGGTGGAACAGGTCCAGCGTCTTGCCCAGGCGGCGGTGGTCGCGCTTCTCGGCCTCCTCCAGCATCGTCAGGTACGCTTCCTGGTCTTCCTTCTTGGCCCAGGCCGTGCCGTAGATGCGCTGGAGCATCTCGTTGTTCGAGTCGCCGCGCCAGTAGGCGCCAGCCACCTTCATCAGCTTGAAGACCTTGAGCTTGCCCGTGGACGGCACGTGCGGGCCGCGGCACAGGTCGACGAAGTTGCCTTCGCGATAGAGGCCGATTTCCTGGTCGGCCGGGATCGAACCGATGATCTCGGCCTTGTACTTCTCGCCCATCGACTCGAACAGCGCCACCGCCTCGTCGCGGCTCCAGACTTCGCGCGTTACCTTCTCGTCCTTGCGGGCCAGCTCCGTCATCTTCTTCTCGATGGCGGCGAGGTCCTCGGGCGTGAAAGGACGCTTGTAGGAAAAGTCGTAGTAGAAGCCGTTTTCGATGACCGGGCCGATCGTCACCTGCGCGTCGGGGAACAGTTCCTTCACGGCGTAGGCCAGCAAGTGGGCCGTCGAGTGGCGGATCACGTCGACGCCGTCGGCGTCCTTGTCCGTGACGATGGCCAGCGACGCGTCCTGGTCGATCGTGTAGCTCGTATCGACCATGCGACCGTCGACCTTGCCGGCGAGCGCCGCCTTGGCCAGGCCCGAGCCGATGCTCTGCGCCACTTCGGCCACCGTGACGGGGCCGGGGTATTCGCGACGGGAACCGTCCGGCAGCGTGATTGCGATCATCATTGCACCTCTTGTGGATTCCTCCGCGCCGGCTTCCGGGAGCCTGGCGGGCGGACAAAGCAACTTTTGTGGCGCCGGGCGGCCAGATGCGTCGGATCGCGCATCGAACAGCACCGGCAACGGAAATCTCTCGGGCTGACCCGCACCCAAAACCGGGCAACGCGGCAGCTTAGCAGCAGGCTGGCAAACGACAGACGAAAAAAAACGCGGCCAAGGCCGCGTTTTTCTGTGTTTCCCCGCATCCTGCACGGGTCGAAGGCGCACCTCGACTACTGTCGCTAACCAGCGGTAGTAGTTCGAGTTGTCATGTTCATGGTGCGCTTCCGGCGTTGTACTGCATGTTCGTTGGTAGGCTCGATTGGACTCGAACCAACGACCCCCACCATGTCAAGGTGGTGCTCTAACCAGCTGAGCTACGAGCCTAGCGAAGCGCAGAGTATAACCTTATTTCCGCCGGGCGTGCAACACCCCCTGCACTTCCTCGATCAGCAGCAACGCACGCTGCAGCTGCGTGGCCTCGGACACTTCCGCCGTAAACTGCATGCGCGCCACGCCCTTGCTGGACAGCGTCTTGACGCCGGTCACATTGATCTTCTCGCGCGAGAGCACTTCGGAAATATCGCGCAGCAAACCCTGCCGATCCACCGCCTCCACCTGGATGTCGACCGGATACACCGCGTCGCTACGCTTGCCCCACTCCGTCTGGATCACCCGCTCGGGTGCCCGCGACGACAACTGCATGAAAGTATTGCAGTTGCGACGATGGATCGACACGCCGCGCCCGCGCGTCACAAAGCCGACGATTTCGTCGGGCGGCGCCGGCTTGCAGCAACGCGACATCTGCGTCATCAGCGAATCCACGCCCACCACCAGCACGCCGCTCTTGGCGCCCCGCGCCACGCTGGTCGCGCGGCTCTTCTTGGTGACGGCCTCTTCCTCGCTGAACTGCGGCTGCGCCTCGCCTTCGGGATGACGTAACGCATGCTCCACATGACGCAGGCTGAACTCTTCCTTGGCCACGGCCGCGTAGAGGTCGTCCGTCGACTTGAAGTTGAGCCGCGTGGCCAGGTCTTCCAGATTGACCGCCGTCTTGCCTTCGCGCTGCAGCGTCTTTTCGATCAGCGTACGGCCCTGGGCCAGCGTTTCCTGCGAATCCAGCGCGTTGAACCACGCGCGCACCTTTGACCGGGCGCGGTTGCTTGCCAGATATCCAAGCTCGGGGTTCAGCCAGTCCCGCGAGGGGCCGCCCTGCTTGACCGCCACGATCTCCACGGTCTGGCCATTCTTGAGCGGTGTGTTCAGCGGCACCATCGACCCATCCACGCGCGCTCCGCGGCAGCGGTGCCCCAGGTCGCTGTGCAGGTAGTAGGCGAAATCGACAGGCGTGGCGCCCTGCGGCAGCGCCACCACGCGCGCCTGCGGCGTCAGCACGTAAATATGGTCGTCGATGGCCGCATGCTTGAGCTGCTCCCACGGCGAATCCTCGTGCGCGACGGTGTGGTCGGCCTCGTCCTTCCAGGCCAGCAGTTGCCGCAGCCACGCGATCTTCTCGTCGTAGGTGTTGTCGGCGGCAAACTGGCCGCTGTAGCCCTTGCCGCCTGCTTCCTTGTAGCGCCAGTGCGCGGCCACGCCGTATTCGGCAAAGTGATGCATCTCCTGCGTGCGGATCTGCACCTCGAACGCGCGTCCGTCGTCGCCAATCACCACGGTATGCAGCGACTTGTAGCCATTCGCCTTCGGCCGCGAGATATAGTCGTCGAACTCGCGCGGAATCGGCTGCCAGATATGGTGGACGATGCCCAGGACGGTGTAGCAGTCCTTGATGTCATCGACGATCACCCGGAACGCGCGCACGTCGTACAGGTCGGCAAAGTCGAGTTCCTTGCCGCGCATCTTCTTCCAGATGCTGTAGATATGCTTCGGCCGGCCCGTCACCTCGGCGCGGATGCCGGCCGATGCCAGTTCCGACTGCAGGCGCGCGATGGCCTGCGAGATATAGCCCTCGCGCTCGATGCGTTTCTCGTCCAGCAGCTTGGCGATGCGCTTGTAGGTATCGGGCTGCTCGAAGCGGAACGCCAGGTCTTCCAGCTCCCACTTGACCTGCCAGATCCCCAGCCGGTTGGCCAGCGGCGCGTAGATGTCCAGCGTCTCGCGGGCCACGCCGGACAGCGGCGGGGTCTTGGTCTGCGCCAGCCAGCGCAGCGTCTGCAGCCGCGACGCCAGCCGCACCAGCACCACGCGGATATCCTGCGCGAAGGCCAGCAGCATCTTGCGCAAGGCCTCGACCTGCTCGTGGCGCGCCGCCACCTGCGATTTCGACGATTCCGATACGTCGGTCTGCGTCACCGCGATGGCGCCGATGCGCAGCAGCTGGCGCACTCCCTTCACCAGGCGCACCACCTCCTCGCCAAACCTCGGTTCGATCTGGGCCTCGGCGTCGGGCACGAAGGCCGCCGCCGCGAACAGGCAAGCCGCCGCCCGCGCGGCATCGTCCACGCGCAGGCCGTCCAGGATGCGCAGCATCCCTTCGGCGTGCGACAGCACGCTTTCGCCGGTCGGCAACAGCACCGGGTTTTCACCATCCGCCACGTCGCGCACGAAATTCAGCGCACGCTCGACGAGCCCGGCATCCGGAATGCCCGCGGTCTGGCCCGTCAGCTCCGTTGACGTCACCATGTCACAACGCCTGGATCAGTTGAGGGCTGCCGTCACCACTACTTCGATCAGGTAGTCGGGGTTGGCCAGCTTTGCTTCCACCGTAGCGCGCGGCGGCGTGTTGCCCTGGGGCACCCATTCGTCCCACACCTCGTTCATCTCGCCGATGCGCGTGACGTCGGTCAGGAAGATCTGGCACATCAGGATGCGCGTCTTGTCGCTGCCGGCTTCGGCCAGCAGGCGGTCGATATGGCCAAGCACCTCGCGGGTCTGGCCGCGCAGGTCGGCCTTTGGGTCGACCTCGGGCACCTGACCAGCCAGGTAGACCACGCCGTTGTAGACCGCGTATTCGGACAGGCGCTTGCCCACGTGGGCACGCTGGAGGGTGTTGGTGCTCATATCAGGTTCTTCTCAGCAAAAAATTCGTTACGTACCCAGGAAGAATGCCCGGGCGATGGCAATCTGCGCCGGATCGATAAACGTGGGCGCGTGCCCCACATCGGGGATTTCGACGGTCGACACCTGTTTGCCGCGCGCCACCATCTCGGCCACCGTCTCGCGCAGGAGCAGGTCAGACTGGGCGCCGCGCACGATCAGCGTCGGGCCCGGGGCCGCCGCGAACATGTGCCACAGGGCCTGTTCACCGGCCTGCACCGCCTCGGGCGTCGTCTCCTTGAACGGCACGGCCAGCGCGGGATCGTAATGCAGCCCCCACTCCAGCCCCTCGTCGCCCTGCACCGGCTTGAGGATGGCGCCATTGAGCTCGCGCCATTGCTCCGGCGTGTGGCGGCCAAACGATGCGCTGATCGTCTGCAGGTATGCCAGCCCTTCCTCGAAGGTCTTGAACCGCACCGGCAGGCCCAGGTACGCACCGATACGCTCCAGCGCCTGGGCCGTGATGCGCGGCCCCACATCGTTCAGCAGCAGCTTGCGCACCGGCGACTTCGGCAGGCCGGCCAGGCCCATGCCGATCAGTCCGCCCATCGACGTGCCGAACCAGTCCAGCTGCTCCACGTTGAGCCGCGCGATCAGCGTCACCATGTCAGACACATACTGCGGCACGGCGTAGTGATGTGGATCGGCCAGCCATTCCGAGCGCCCGCGCCCGACCACGTCGGGGCACACCACGCGATACTCGTCGGACATCGCCCGCGCCAGCGCGTCGAAATCGCGCCCGGTGCGGGTCAGGCCGTGCACGCACATCAGCACGCGCGGATTCAGCGGATCGCCCCACTCGTGATAGGCCATGCGATGCAGACCCGACGGGCTGATGCACTGAACGAACCCGAGGCGCGGACTGGAAGACATCTGGGACTCCCCTGCTGGTGCCACCGCATCCGGTGCGGCGTGCGAGTTTTTTCGGAATTTCCTGCCCACGGTGGAATACCGGGCAGAACGAAGCGAAATACGGCGCCAGGCCAAAGCCGGATTGTACGCCCTGCGAGTACAATGCCACAGCACATCCTGACACTCCCGACGGAGGCTTACATGCTCAAAGGCAAGACGGCACTGGTCACAGGCTCGACCAGCGGTATCGGACTCGGCATCGCGCAGGCTCTGGCCGCGCAGGGCGCGAACATCATTGTCAACGGATTCGGTGATGCCGACGGCGCAAAGGCGGAAATCGCCAGCGCCGGCAGCGGCATCCAGGTGGGCTACCACGGCGCGGACATGAGCAAGGCCGCCGAGATCGAGGACATGATGCGCTACGCCGAGAAGGACTTCGGCGGCGTGGACATCCTGGTCAACAACGCGGGCATCCAGTTCGTGGCCAAGATCGAGGAATTCCCGGTCGACAAGTGGGATGCCATCATCGCCATCAACCTGACCTCCGCCTTCCATACGACCCGTCTCGCCCTGCCGTCGATGAAGGCGAAGAACTGGGGTCGCGTCATCAACGTGGCATCCACCCACGGCCTGGTGGCATCGGCCGAGAAATCGGCCTACGTGGCGGCCAAGCACGGCATCGTCGGCTTTACCAAGGTGACCGCGCTGGAAACCGCACAGACCGGCGTCACCGCCAACGCGATCTGCCCGGGCTGGGTGCTGACCCCGCTGGTGCAGAAGCAGGTGGAAGCCCGCGCGCAGAAGGAAGGCATTCCCGTGGAACAGGCCAAGCGCGAGCTGGTGCTGGAAAAGCAGCCGTCGGGCCAGTTCGTGACGCCCGAGGAACTGGGCGCGCTGGCCGTGTTCCTGTCGAGCGAAGCGGCCAAACAGGTGCGCGGCGCGATCTGGAACATGGATGGCGGCTGGGTGGCGCAATAAGGAGGCGGCGATGCAGCGTAGTCAATCGCGGCGCCAGTCGCGACGCCATGTCCTGCGCACGCTCGGTGCCGGCGCCCTGCTGCTGTCGCCGCTGATGGCGGCGGCTCAGGCGCCGAAGGCCCTGGCGATCGATGTCTACAAGAGCCCGACCTGCGGCTGTTGCGAGGACTGGGTCAAGCACCTGCGCGACAACGGTTTCACCGTGGCCACGCACGACGTGGAAGATACCGGCGTGTATCGCAAGAAGTACGGCATTCCCGAGCGCTTCGGCTCGTGTCACACTGGTGTCGTCCAGGGTTACGGTGTCGAGGGCCACGTGCCAGCCAGCGACATCAAGAAACTGCTGGCGACGCGGCCGAAGGCAGCCGGGCTGGCGGTGCCGGGCATGCCGGTGGGCTCGCCGGGCATGGAGTACGGTCCGCGCAAGGACCCGTTCGACGTGCTGCTGGTGAAGTCCGACGGCGCCGCGTCGGTGTTTTCGAGCTACAACAAGCCGAAGACCTGAGCGCGTAGCGCACCGGCCGGCAAATCCGGCGCCGTACCAAACAAAACCCCCGCCGGCGCGAACCCGGCGGGGGTTTTTGCTTCCTGCTCGATCCAATCCGATCAGATCAGTTCGGCTTCCGTCTTCGACTGGACTTCCTCGCGCGACACGCCCGGCGCCGTTTCCACCAGCTTCAGGCCTTGCGGGGTCACGTCGATCACGGCCAGGTCGGTGATGATGCGGTTCACCACGCCCAGGCCCGTCAGCGGCAGATTGCATTCCTTGAGGATCTTGACGTCCTCGGTGCCATCCTTCTTCTTGGCCGTGTGTTCCATCAGCACGACCACGCGGCCCACGCCGGCCACCAGGTCCATGGCGCCGCCCATGCCCTTGACCATCTTGCCCGGGATCATCCAGTTGGCCAGGTCGCCGCGCTGGCTGACCTGCATCGCGCCCAGGATGGCCAGGTTGATCTTGCCGCCGCGGATCATCGCGAACGAATCGGCCGACGAAAAGATCGACGAGCCCGGCAGCGTCGTCACGGTCTGCTTGCCGGCGTTGATCATGTCGGCGTCCACTTCATCCTCGGTCGGGAACGGGCCGATGCCGAGCAGGCCGTTTTCCGACTGCAACCACACTTCCATGCCCTGCGGCACGTGGTTGGCCACCAGCGTCGGCAGGCCGATGCCCAGGTTCACATAGAAGCCGTCCTGCAGCTCGGCGGCCGCGCGTGCGGCCATTTCATCACGTGTCCATGCCATGATCTGTCTCCTTACTTGGCACGCACGGTGCGCTGTTCGATGCGTTTCTCGGGGTTCGTGTTCAGCACGATACGGTGCACGAAGATGCCCGGCAGGTGGACGTCGTCCGGGTCGATCTCGCCGGTCTCGACGATCTCTTCCACCTCGGCCACCGTGATCTTGCCCGACATGGCGCACACCGGGTTGAAGTTGCGCGCGGTGCGGCGGAACACCAGGTTGCCGGACTTGTCGGCCTTCTGGGCCTTGACGATGGCTACGTCGGCCACCAGCGCTTGCTCCATCACGTAGGTCTCGCCGTTGAACTCGCGCGTTTCCTTGCCTTCCGCGACGATCGTGCCCACGCCGGTCTTCGTGAAGAAGGCCGGGATACCCGAGCCGCCGGCGCGCAGCTTTTCGGCCAGCGTGCCTTGCGGCGTGAATTCGAGCTCGAGTTCGCCGGCCAGGTACTGGCGTTCGAACTCCTTGTTCTCGCCGACGTACGACGAGATCATCTTCCTGATCTGGCGGGTGGCCAGCAGCTGGCCCAGGCCAAAACCGTCCACGCCGGCGTTGTTGGAGATGCAGGTGAGCTGCCTGGCGCCGCTGTCGCGCAGTGCAGCGATCAGCGCTTCGGGGATGCCGCACAGACCGAAACCGCCCACGGCGATCGTCTGGCCGTCGCGTACGACGCCCGCAAGCGCCTCGGCGGCGCTGGCGTAGACCTTGTTCATGTTCGCTCCTTCCTCGGTAGTCCCGCTCTTGCGCGGCCGGTTGGCCACACGCGGAAATTGTAACGGTACAATCGGCGGTCAGGCGCCGCCGTCGACGCCCCAAAGGATACGTCAACGGATACCGCGAACGCCATTACGTAAAAGTACATAAGGGATAATGCCGTCCATCGACTACCAGACCGCATTCCAGCTGGCGCCGGTCGGCCTGGTGCTTTCGCGCGCCCGGATGATCGAGGATTGCAATGACCAGGTCTGCCGGATCTTCGGCACCACGCGCGAAGCCCTGATGGGCCAGTCGTTCCAGGTGCTCTACCCCACCGCCGACGAGTTCGAGCGCACCGGCGCGCGCATCGTGCCGGTGATGAACACCAAGGGGTTGTATTCGGACGAACGGATCATGAAGCGCGCCAGCGGCGAGCTGTTCTGGTGCCATGTCACTGGCCGGGCGCTGGACCGTACCGATCCGCTGGGCGCGGGCATCTGGACGTTCGAGGATCTGTCGCAGAAGCGGCCGGTCACGGCCGAACTGACTGCCCGGGAACGCGACATCGCCGCACAGCTGGTGGAAGGCAAGACCAGCAAGCAGATCGGCAAGCTGCTGGCGATCAGCCCGCGCACCGTGGATATCTACCGGGCGCGGCTCATGAAGAAGTACGGGGCCCACACGGCCGTGGACCTGGTCCAGCGGCTGGTGAACCACTGAGGGGTGCTCCGAAGGCTCCGCTCCAGGTGGTTCCCTGCTGTACCACCTCTCTCTCCCACTCTCTCCCCATGAGGCCATGAGGGGAGAGAGAGCCAGGACACTACCCTCTGACGCCACTTGGGCGTGACTCGCGGCGTTGGCTGTCAAACAACCGGCAGCCTTGCTTGCGCCTGTCGTTACTCGGCAATCAGCATCCGGATCTCCGCCGGCACCGGCACGCTCTTCTCCACCGCGTAGTCGCACCACACCACCTTGGCCCCGCCTTCCGCCCAGACCACGTCGGGCAGGTCGGTACGCCGGATTTCGATCTTTGTCTCAAAGCTCGATCGGCCAAGCTGGCCCGCGTACACCCGGCATTCAATATCGCCGGGGTAGCGCAGCTGCTTCAGGAACGTCATGTGGGCGTTGATCAGCACGGGCCCGTGGCCGTTGCCGTCCCGGCCATTGCGGCCGATCGACTCGAACCACTCGATCCGTGCCTGCTCCAGGTAGCGAAAGTAGACGGTGTTGTTGACATGGCCCATGGCGTCCATGTCACCCCACCGGATCGGCATCACGCAGGTGAAGACGTGTTTCATCGGCAGTTCAGCGCTTGGCGATCGAGGCTTCGGCCTTGGTCACCAGGTCGGCGCCGATCTGCTTCTTCCACTTGTCGTAGACCTTGGCCGTGGCCTTCTTGAACGCGTCGTGCTCGGCCGGCGACAGCGAGACCACCTTCACGCCGTGCTGCTCCATGTCCTTCCAGGCCGGCGCGCCCGCCTCCACCAGGCCCTTGCGGGCCAGCGCGATTTCCTGCTTGCCGGCGTCGATGGCGGCCTGCTTGACGATCTCGCGGTCGGCCGGGGTCCAGCTTTCCCAGATCTGCTTGTTCACCACGAAGATCAGCGGATCGGCCACATAGCCCCAGGTCGTCACGTACTTCTGGCCCACCGTGTACAGCTTGGCGGCGGCGAACACGCTCTGCGGATTTTCCTGGCCGTCCACGGCGCCCGAGGCCATGGCTGGCTGCGCATCGGCCCAGCTCATCTGCGTCGGGTTGGCGCCCAGCGCGTTGAACGTTTCGATGTACAGCGGCGAACCCACCACGCGCAGCTTCAGGCCCTTCAGGTCTTCGGGCTTGCGGATCTCGTGCTTGGAGTTCGACACCTCGCGGAAACCGTTCTCGCCCCAGGCCAGCGGCACCACGCCGGCCTTTTCCAGCGTCGAGAAGATCGACTTGCCGACTTCGCCCTGCGTCAGCGCGTCCAGCGCCTTGTAGTCGGGCATCAGGAACGGCAGCGAGAACAGGTTCAGTTCCTTGACCTGCGGCGACCAGTTGATGGTGGAGCCCACCGCCATGTCGATCACGCCCTGGCGGATCGCCGAGAACTCGCGCGTCTGGTCGCCAGCCACCAGCGACGTGCCCGGGTACAGCTTGATGTTGATGCGGCCATTGGTCCGCTGGCGCACCAGGTCAGCCCAGATCTCGCCGCCCTTGCCCCACGGGAAGGCGGGGCCCAGCACCAGCGACATCTTGTATTCGGACTTGTAGGTCTGGGCGATCGCCGCCGGCGCGGTAAAGGCAGCGGCGGCGATCGAGGCGGCAACGGACAGCATCAGGGCACGGCGTTTCATTCGGGAATCTCCTCTTTTCATCTTTTCGTTCATGGCAAATCAGTAGCCCAGGTAGTCGGGCAGCCAGGTGGCCAGCGGCGGATAGGCCAGCACCATCAGCATGGCGATGAACATCGCCAGCAGCATCCAGATCACCCAGGGCACGGTTTCTTCCATGCGCACGCGGGCGATACGGCACGACACCATCAGGTTCACGGCCAGCGGCGGCGTGAACTGGCCCAGCGCCACCTTGAGCGTCAGCACCACGCCAAACCAGACCGGGTTCCAGTGGAAGGCGTTGGCGATGGGCAGCAGCAGCGGCACGAAGATCAGGAAGATCGAGATGCCGTCCAGGAACATGCCCACCGTCATCAGCAGCAGCACGATCAGCGCCAGCACGCCGTATTCGCCCAGGCCCGAATGCGCGATGGCATTGGCCAGCGGATCGATCACGCCGAGCGTGGAAAGCGCGTAGGCAAAGATGCCGGCCAGCGCCACCACCAGCAGAATCACCGCCGACGTCTCGGCCGCCTCCTGGAAGATCGTGAACAGGTCGCGCAGGCCGATGCTGCGGTAGATCACCATGCCGACGAACAGGCCATAGACCACGGCCACCACGGCGGCCTCGGTCGGCGTGAACCAGCCCGCGCGCATGCCGCCCAGGATCAGGAACGGCGCCACCAGGCCCCACGCCGCTTCGCGCAGGCTCTTCCAGAACGGCGGGCGCGGCGTGGCGGCCTCGATATGCCCCATGTTGTGCTTGCGCGCCAGCCACACGGCCGGCACGATCAGCGCCACGCCGGCCAGGATGCCCGGGATCATGCCGGCCGCGAACAGGGCCGGCACCGATGCGCCCGGCACCAGCACGCTGTAGATGATGAACGCCACCGACGGCGGGATCAGGATGTCCGTGGCCGCCGCGGCGCCCACCACGGCGGCGCTGTACGACCCCGGATAGCCGGCCCGCGACATTGCAGCGATCATCACGCCGCCCACGGCCGCCGCGTTGGCGGGGCCGGAGCCCGAGATGCCGCCCAGGAACATCGCCACCAGGATGGCCACCAGCGGCAGCATGCCCGGCCCGCGTCCGACGATGGCGATGGCAAACGTCACCAGCCGCTGCGCCACGCCGGAGCGGTCGAAGATCGACCCGACCAGCACGAACATCGGAATCGCCAGCAGCGGATACTTCGCCAGCCCGGCGTAGAAGTTCTGCGGCACGGCCAGCAGGCCGAACATCTGGGTGTCGAGGTTCGACAGGCCGATGGCCACCAGGCCGCCCAGACCGAGCGATACGCCGATCGGCACGCCCAGCATCATCAGCCCGATGAACACCACGAAGAGAATGATGGCGACCAGTGTCATTGCGGCTGGCCTCCACCCTGCTCGTGCTTGCCCGCCTGCAGCGCCTTCAGCGCGCGGAGATTGCGCAGCGCCAGGGCCAGCGCCCGCAGCGCAATGCCCGCGGACAGCACCGGCAGCCAGATCGAATACCACCAGCTGGGCACGCCAATACCCGGCGAGGTCTCGCCGAACGTGTATTCGTCCCAGGTGATCCGCGCGCCCAGCACCGCCAGCGCCAGGAACATCACCGCCACGGCCAGGGCCGACAGGATGGCCAGCCGCTTCTGCCGCGCCGCGCTGCCCCGCTCGAAGAAAAACTCGATGCGGATATTGCGGTCGCGCGCCACGGCGGCGCTGCCGGCCACCAGGGCCAGCACGATCATCAGGAAGACCGAGAATTCCTCGGTCCAGGCGAACGATTCGTCGGTGAAATAGCGGACCACCACGTTGGCGAACGTGATGCCCACCAGCAGCAGCATCACAATGACGCCAATCCAGTCCTCGATACGCGGTGAAATGCGGAATTCGCTGTCGCGCGCCTCGTCGGCGGCTTCGGGAATGATCACCGAATCGACGACGTGCTGCGGCCCGGCGTCGCGCCGTGCCTGTTCTTCTTGAGCCATCAAAACCCGGCCTCCGGTTCCGGGCCGCCCCTGGCCAGACGGCCGTCCGGGGCGTTTCTCCTGTTGCTTGTTCTTCTCGGCCCGTCCCCTCCCCCGAAGGGTCAGCGGTCAGACCATGCCATCGTCGGCAGTGACCACCGCGCCGTTGATAAAGCGCGATGCATCGGACGCCAGCAGCAGCAAGAGGCCATCGAGGTCTTCGGGTTGGCCCAGGCGCTTGCGCGGCAGCATCTGGATCAGCTTCTGCCCCGCGTCGGTATCCCAGTGGTGGTGGTTGATTTCGGTGTCGATATAACCGGGGCAGATCGCGTTCACGTTGATGCCGTGACGCGCCCACTCCAGGGCCATGGCCTTGGTCATGTGGACCACGGCGGCCTTGCTCATGCAGTAGACACCAATCTGCGACAGTACCTTGAGACCGGCCACCGACGCAATATTGACAATGCGCGCCTGCGGCAGCGGATTGCCCATTTTCTCGGCGCCCTTGGCCCGCGCAATCATGCGCTTGGCCACTTCCTGGGCCACGAAGAACGCACCGCGCGTGTTGGTATCGAAGACGAAATCGAAGTCGTCGGCCGTGACGTCGGTGAGCTTCTGCGTGGTGGACACGCCCGAGTTGTTCACCAGGATATCGATGGACCCGGCCTCGGTTTCGGCATGCGCCACGGCGGCGCGGATGCTGTCGGGGTCGGTCACGTCCAGCCGCACCACATGCGCACTGCCGCCGTCGGCCTCGATCGACGCGCGCAGTTCCTTGAGCCGCTCCACGCGGCGCGAAGCCAGTATCACCTTGGCGCCCGCGGCCGACAGTACGTTGGCGAAACGCGTGCCCAGCCCGCTCGACGCACCGGTCACCAGCGCGACCTTGCCTTCCAGATTGATCGACAAACCCATAGTTACCTCGGTGTGGGAGCAACCGCGCCGCCCGGCACGGCCCGCTGTTCCGCATGGCGGGCGCCCGGGAGAGCGCCTGCCGCCAGGCGGCCGCAGCTTATCAAAAAAAAGAACGGTCGTTCAAAAAATGTCTTGCCTGAGGGTGTCGAGTCCCGGACAATGCCGAAGATTCTAAGAACTTGGTCCCCAAAGGGAAAGAGGAAAAACGCCTAGATCCGGCCCGGCAACCAGCCGCCGCCTGGTCAGCGCGCATGCCGCGCCGCGCCCGCACCGGGCACGCGCGTGCCGCCACACGTCGAACCCGCCTCGCCCCCCGCACGGTCCCCGGTTCCGCAGAGCCACGATTACGCATCCCACAATCCGCACGCCTGGAGAGGGCTGCAACCATGCGGCAGTATTGCCGCCCAGAAGAAACTGAGGGTTAGAGACAATGGATCAGCAACAGCTCGTCGAGCAGTTCGGCCCGCGCGAAGCCATGGAATACGACGTGGTCATCGTCGGCGGCGGTCCCGCCGGCCTGGCCACCGCCATCCGCCTGAAGCAGCTTGCCGCGGAAAAAGGCGGCGACGTCAACGTGTGCGTGCTGGAAAAGGGCTCCGAGCCCGGCGCGCATATCCTGTCGGGCGCCATCATGGACCCGATCGCGCTGAACGAGCTGATCCCGAACTGGAAGGAACTGGGCGCACCGCTGAACCAGCCCGTCACCGAGGACAAGTTCCTGTTCCTGGATGAGTCCGGCTCCAAGGGCGCCCCGCTGCTGCCCGAATGTTTCCACAACGAAGGCAACTACATCGTCAGCCTGTCGAACTTCGTGCGCTGGCTGGGCCAGCAGGCCGAGGCGCTGGGCGTGGAAATCTTCCCGGGCTTCCCGGCCGCCGAGGTGCTCTACAACGACGACGGTTCGGTCAAAGGCGTGGCCACCGGAAACATGGGCATCAACAAGGAAGGCGAGCCCACCGAGAACTTCCAGCTCGGCATGGAACTGCATGCCAAGTACACGATCTTTGCCGAAGGGGCCCGCGGCCACCTGGGCAAGCAGATCATCGCGAAGTACAAGCTCGACGCCGGCAAGGACCCGCAGAGCTACGGCATCGGCCTGAAGGAACTGTGGGAAATCGACCCGGCCAAGCACAAGCCCGGCCTGGTGGTGCACACGGCCGGCTGGCCGCTGGACCCGGCCACCTACGGCGGTTCGTTCCTGTACCACATGGAAGACGGCAAGGTTGCCGTCGGCTTCGTGGTGGGCCTGGACTACACCAACCCCTGGCTGTCGCCGTTCGAGGAATTCCAGCGTTTCAAGACCCATCCGGAAATCCGCCAGTATTTCGAGGGCGGCAAGCGCATTGGCTACGGCGCACGCGCCATCACGGCCGGCGGCCTGCTGTCGCTGCCGAAGACCGTGTTCCCGGGCGGCGCGCTGGTAGGCTGCGATGCCGGCTATCTCAACGCGTCGCGCATCAAGGGCAGCCACGCCGCGATCAAGACCGGCATGATGGCCGCCGAAGCCGCGTACGACGCGCTGCAGGCCGGCCGCCAGCACGACGAGCTGACCGCCTACCCCGCCGCGTTCGAACAGAGCTGGCTGCACAAGGAACTGCTGCAGGCCAAGAACTTCAAGCAATGGTTCAAGAAGGGCCGCACCACGGCCACGCTGATGACCGGCATCGAGCAGTGGCTGCTGCCGAAGCTGGGCATCCGCAACCCGCCCTGGACCATCCACCGCACCAAGCCGGACCACGTGTACCTGAAGCCGGCCGCCGAGTGCCAGAAGATCGAGTATCCGAAGCCGGACGGCAAGCTCACGTTCGACCGTCTCTCGTCGGTGTTCATCAGCAACACCAACCACGAAGAGAACCAGCCGGCCCACCTGACGCTCAAGGACGCCAGCGTGCCGGTGAACGTCAACTGGGAGAAGTTTGCCGGCCCCGAGTCGCGCTACTGCCCGGCCGGCGTGTACGAATTCGTGCAGAACGACGATGGCAAGGAACGCCTGCAGATCAATGCGCAGAACTGCGTGCACTGCAAGACCTGCGACATCAAGGACCCGACGCAGAACATCGTGTGGGTGACGCCGGAAGGTGGCGGCGGCCCGAACTACGTGGGCATGTAAGCTGCGCCCGCCCCCGCGTGGACACGAAAACGCCGGCCAGTGGCCGGCGTTTTTCCTTGCGATCAAGAAGTTTGTGGACTGGCCGCCCGGCCGGAACGCCGACTCAAACCGGCATGCAGGTGGTCGCCAGCAACTGCTCGTAGATGAAGCACTGCAACAGCGTCAGTTCCCGCTCGCCCAGTGCGTCGAACGCCACGCCGAACGCCGGAAATTCTTCGTCGTCCTGGCCTGGGGCACTGCGCACCGTGGCGTCGATCGTGACTTCGGCATCGAGCGCGCCGGTGCGCAACTGGAAGCGCAGCCGCACCTTCTGGCCCACGGCAGGGGCCGGCGACGACGTCTGCACCAGCGCGCCGCCGGTGCTGAGGTCGGACAGCAGGCCCAGCCGCGCCAGGCCTTCGCCCATGCGCTGCTCGACGGTGAGATCGTTGAGGGTGTCGCCAGCAGCGTGGCCTGCGTCATCGCCGCCGGCCTCGGCGCCCGCTGCGACGCCCTCTCCGGCATCGACCAGATAGGCCGCCAGGCGCGTGGGCACGCGCGCGGCGCGGCGCACCGGCATCTGCTCGGTCTGCGCTGGCGCCGACAGCACCAGGTAGCGAAACGGACTGCGGCAAACCGCCGTGACCGTCGACGTGAAACTGTGTATGGCATGCCCCGAGAATCCGCGCAGCAGCAAACCCTCGCCAGCATGCACGGCCAGTTCACGCCCGCCCAGGGTGGGCCAGGTGACAAACAGCCCTTGCTCGATGAACCCGATCAGCCGGCTCGCCGCGGCGCGCGACTGATCGCCCGGCGTCTTGACGTGCAGCAGCGTGCCCACCTGCAGGCCCAGCGGCCCGGCGCTCAGCCGCGAGCCGGCCTGGGCATCGGGCTCGTTGCCGGGCTCCGGCATGTCGTCCGGCCGACAGACCGTGCCGTGGCGGAACATCAGCGCCAGATCACGCGCATCGGGAATGATGCTGCCACTGCCCAGCATCAGATTGCCCTGTCCGTCCAACAAGGACCAGGGAAGCGGCTGCCCGACGGGCAGGTCTTGCGGCGAAAGAGGAATCATGGCGTAACGGACTCTCCATGAAGCGCGGCGGCGCATTCCGGCGCCGGCGCGAGACATCGTTGTGGATGGCTGCCTGCCATGACCCATGACCGACACATCAAACCTGATGCGTCTGCTATCGACCAACGTGACAGAACCTTGACCCCACCTTGGTGGCGTTCCCATTCGGGAGAACCCTTGTGGCGTCGTAGCCATTCGGCCAGTTGGGGACAAATTGCCGCTTGACGGCCATCAACGGACCTTGCAGAATCGGCGCTCGACGAAAAGCTGTCTGACAGCCTGACAGGATTCCAAACCCGATGGATCGCTTGCCCCGCCCTGCTTCCCTGCCCAACCGCATTGCCCAGACCCTGCGCGACGACATTGCCGCCGGCCGCTTTGCCGCGGGCGCCCGCCTGCCTGCCGAGTCGGCGCTGGCGGAATCCTTTGACGTCAGCCGCCCCATCGTGCGCGAGGCCATTGCCTTGCTGAAGGCGGACGGGGTGCTGGTCACGCGCAAGGGTTCTGGCGCCTATGTGTCGGAGACCCCGGGCGGCCAGGTCTGGCGCGTGGCCAGCACGCCGGACGGCGGTCCGACCCTATCCCAGCTGTTCGAACTCCGTCGCGTGGTGGAAACGGCCTGCGCGGAAATGGCGGCGTTGCGCCGGACCGACGCCGATCTGCAGCGGATTCGTGACGCCCTGGCCAGCATGCAGCGCCATGCCGCCGACTTCCCCAGCGCAGCTGCGGCGGACATTGCGTTCCATCACGCCATCGCCCAGGCCGCCCACAACCCGTGCTTCACGGGCCTGACCGATTTCGTCAGCCAGCAACTGCTGGTGGCCCGCCAGCACGCCTGGGAAAACAGCGCCCGGCTGCACGCCGCCCAGGGCGCCCCGCGCGCCGCCGATGCCGAACATGCCGCCTTGGTCGAAGCCATTGCCGCCGGCAACCCGGAGGCGGCGCGGGCCGCCGCTTCGGCCCACCTGAGTGCGGCTGCCGGGCGGATGGGACTCGACTAAGCATCAATCACCAGACATCAGAACAATCGGAAAGACAGGAGCAGACAGATGGAAAACGTGGATTGCGTCGTAATTGGCGCGGGCGTGGTGGGCTTGGCGGTGGCGCGCGCGCTGGCGCAGCAGGGCCGCGAGGTCATCATCCTTGAGGCCGAAAACGCGTTCGGCACGATCACCAGCGCCCGCAACAGCGAGGTGATCCATGCCGGCATCTACTACCCCGCCGGATCGCTGAAGGCCGAACTGTGCGTGCGCGGCAAGGCCATGCTCTACGACTATTGCGAGAGCCACCACGTGACGCACCAGCGCTGCGGCAAGCTGATCGTGGCCACCAGCGAGGCCCAGGTGGCCACGCTGGCCGGCATCCGCGCCAAGGCCGAGGCCAACGGCGTACACGACCTGCGCCTGCTGACCCGGGACGAGGCGCGCGCGCTCGAACCGCAGCTGGAATGCCACGCGGCCCTGCTGTCGCCATCGACCGGCATCATCGACAGCCACGGCCTGATGACCGCCCTGTTGGGCGATGCCGAGCAGGCTGGCGCGATGCTGGCCGTGCAGTCGCCAGTGGTGGCCGGCGCGGTGACGCCGGAGGGGATCCGGCTGGACGTGGCGGGCGACGATGGCGAAACGACGCTGCTGGCGCGTACCGTGGTCAATTCGGCCGGCCTGACCGCCCCCGAACTGGCGCGCCGCATTGCCGGCATCCCGCCGGAACACATTCCGGGCCAGTACTACGCCAAGGGCTGCTATTTCACGCTGGCGGGCCGCGCGCCGTTCTCGCGCCTGATTTATCCGGTGCCGGAAGCGGCCGGGCTTGGCGTGCACCTGACGCTGGACCTGGGCGGCCAGGCGCGCTTCGGCCCCAATGTGCGGTGGATCGACGAGATCGAATACAGCGTGCCGCCGCACGATGCCGACAGCTTCTACGACGAGGTGCGCCGCTACTGGCCGGGCCTGGCCGATGGCGCCCTTCAGCCAGGCTACGCCGGTATCCGCCCAAAAATCAGCGGCCCGGGCGAGACGGCTGCGGACTTCCGCATCGATGGCCCGCAGGTGCATGGCGTGCCGGGGCTGGTCAACCTGTTCGGGATCGAATCGCCGGGGCTGACATCGTCGCTGGCGATTGCGGAGAAAGTGGCCGGCCTGCTGGCCTAAGCCTGCGGCGCCGTTTCCGGGCGGGCTTCCGGTTGTCCTTCGCGCCGAAAGCTCATCACCGCGCACCCGGCCCCGAGCGCCGCCGCCAGCGCCGCCAGACCGAATGTGTGCATCGGCGCCAGCGTTTTCCAAGTCCATCCCATGACCAGCCCGCCAAGCGTGCCGCCCAGGCCATAGGAAATTCCGGTGTAGAGCGCCTGCCCCCGCCCCTGCAGCGGCCCGGCGAACCAGCGCTGCAGGCGCTTGAGACTGGCGCTGTGGTGCGCGGCAAACGTGGCGGCATGCAGGACCTGCACCGCCGCCATCAGCCAGGCGTACTGGGCAAAGTAGCCGGTCACGCCGAACCGCAGCGCGGCCAGCACGAAGGTGCCTGCCAGGATCGTACGCAGCGCCAGGGCGCCGAAGAGCCGTCCCTGATAGAAGAAAAAAACGATCTCGGCCACCACGCCGATGGTCCACATCATGCCAATGGCGATCTTGCTATAACCCAGTTGCTCCAGGTACAGCGAATAGAACACGTAGAGCGCGGCGTGGGCGAACATCATCAGGAACGCCGACGCCAGGAACCACGCTACGTGGGGCCGGCGCAGCAGCGGCAGCGCCGGGGGCGGCTTCACGCGCGGTCCCTCGTCGGCGGCATCGCGCAGCCCGAACACCACCACGGCGAACAGCGCCAGCATCGCGCTGGCCAGCCAGGGGAAAGCGTGCATGCCGAAGTGCTCGAACAGCGCGCCGCCCAGCAGCACAGCGGCGATAAAACCGACCGAGCCGAACATGCGCACGCGGCCATAGCGATGGTCGAACGCGCCATGGCGCCGCAGCGTGGAAATCGTCAGGGCATCGCCCAACGGCGACATCGCGCTGGTAATCAGGTTGAGCCCGATCATCATCGCCATCATGCCGCCGTAGCTGTGGACGCCGGGCACGGCCAGGAAGGCCAGCAGCGACGCGACGGCCGCCAGCCGCAGCAGCTTCACCCGGGTATGCGTGACGTCCGACAGCCAGCCCCACAGATAGGGGCCGACGATGCGGCTCAGCTGGAAACAGGCCATCAGCACGCCGATCTGCACCGGCGAGAAGCCGCGATCGGCGAAGAACAGGCTCACATACGGCGAGATGACGCCGACGTAGCCGTAGTAGCCGAGGTAGAAAAGTCCGAAACGGAGATAGGTGGCCGGGTCGATCGACCCGGGCCGGTATGAGGCGGTACTCAGGATTTGACCTGCGCCGGGATGCGCGGAGTCTCGACGCGCACGTCGCCGCACTGGGCGCGGTGGCGCAGCGCGTGGTCCATCAGCACCAGCGCCAGCATCGCCTCGGCGATAGGCGTGGCACGGATGCCCACGCAAGGGTCATGGCGCCCGAACGTCTCGACGCTGGCCGGGCTGCCCGATTTGTCAATCGAATCCTTGGCCGTGCGGATGCTCGACGTCGGCTTGATCGCCAGCGACACGGTCACGTCCTGCCCGGTCGAGATACCACCTAGCACGCCGCCCGAATTATTGGTGCGGAAGCCTTCCGGCGTCAGTTCGTCGCCGTGTACCGTGCCGCGCTGGGCCACGCTGTCGAACCCGGCGCCGATCTCCACGCCCTTGACCGCATTGATGCCCATCATCGCGTGCGCAATATCGGCGTCGAGCTTGTCGAACAGCGGCTCGCCCAGGCCCACCGGCACGCCGCAGGCCACCACCTCGATCCGCGCGCCGACGGAGTCGCCGTCGCGGCGCAGCGTATCCATATAGGTTTCGAGTTCCGGCACGATGTCGGCATTCGGCGCGAAGAACGGATTCTCCGGCACGTGCTTCCAGTCCGTGAACGGCACCTCGATCTCGCCGAGTTGCGACATGTAGCCCCGGATCTCGGTGCCGTACTGCTCGCGCAGCCATTTCCTGGCAATCGCCGCCGCCGCCACCACCGGTGCGGTCAGGCGGGCCGACGAACGGCCGCCGCCGCGATAGTCGCGGATACCGTACTTGTGCCAGTAGGTGTAGTCGGCGTGGCCCGGACGGAAGGTCTCGACGATATTGCCGTAGTCCTTGCTGCGCTGGTCCGTATTGCGGATCAGCAGGCAGATCGGCGTGCCCGTGGTCTTGCCTTCGAACACCCCCGAGAGGATTTCCACCTGGTCCGGCTCCTGGCGCTGCGTCACATGGCGCGACGTGCCGGGCTTGCGGCGGTCCAGGTCGATCTGGATGTCGGCTTCGGTCAGCGACATCCCCGGCGGGCAGCCATCCACAACCGCGCCAATGGCGGGTCCGTGCGATTCGCCGAACGTGGTGACTGTGAAAAGCAGGCCGAGGGTATTGCCGGACATGGTGAAATGCGCAGGAATTGGGGGACGGGCTACATTGTACGGCCATTAGGGCCTGGCAGACGGTTAGCCCGCCGACGCGCTTGCCGTCGCCGGGACCCCGGCACCCGCAACCGGCTTGCCGAAATCTGGTGCGAACACCCCGCTGCCGACGAAATCGGGATAAAACTGCGCGCGCATGCGCGCCAGGTAGGCCTGCAGGTTCGCATGCGATTGGGCCGCTGCCCGGATCGGCGTCTCGAACACCGGCGACTGCAGGCTGGCCGCGAACGCGAACAAGGTGGCGTCGGCGCCGCATGGCCGGTCACCCATCAGGTAAGGCTTGTCGCCAAGGATATTGGTCACAGCCTGCACGCCCTGCACGGCGATGGCAGTCATGTCGTCCACGCTATGCCGGCCCAGGCCCTGCGACCACAGCATCTGGCGCACCCGGCGCTTGACCAGCGCCTTGACCATGCCGCGCAACGGCCCCGGCACCACGTTGAAGAACTGCGCCGGGCCACGCTCGAAGTTGTCCCCTTCCAGCCAGCGCACGCGGGCCACCGCCCAGTAGAGATTGTCTTCGAGCAGCTTCTCGACGGCCCAGGCTGCGCCGCGCTCGGCGGGGGTCAGGCCTGCGTCGAAGTCCACGTGGTACGTCTTCTCGATATGCCAGCGGATCAGCGTCGAATCGGCCACCTGACGGCCCATGTCGTCCAGATAGGGCAGCTTGCCCTTGGGCGCCCGGCGTACATTGCCGCGCTTCGTCTGGTAAGGCAGCCCGGCCAGCTTCAGCAGCATCTCGGCCTTGATGACGAACGGGCTGGCATCGGGCAGACCGAACGCGGGGCCAAACGTGAACAGGGTGATCATGGTCATTTCCAGTCGCCGCGCAGGGCTAGCACCATCTGTTGCAATCCTTCCGGAGTGGCCGCTTCCGGCGACACCGGCTCGCCCACCACCAGTTCCAGCTTGCTCAGCAGGCCGCGCCGGAACGGCCGGGTCATGGCCGGCGCGCCCTTGCGCGAGAAGAAGCTGCCCCACAGGCCGCGCAGCGCCATCGGCACCACTGGAACCGGTGTGCGCTGGATGATCTGCGACACGCCGGTCTTGAACGGATTGATATCGCCATTGGCCGTGATCTTGCCTTCCGGGAAGATGCAGACCAGTTCGCCGTCCGCCAGCGCGGCCGCCACGGCGTCATAGGCTCGCGCCAGCAGTTCGGGGTTCTCGCGCGCCGACGCGATCGGAATCGCCTTGGCCTGGCGGAAGAACCACGAAAGGCCCGGCACCTTGAAGATATTGTGATCCATGACAAAGCGCACCGGACGCGGGCTGGCCGCCATCAGCACCACGGCATCGGCAAAGCTCACGTGGTTGCAGACCAGCACGGCGGCGCCCTCTTCGGGAATCCGCTCCGCGTTCACGCGCCGCAGCCGGTAGATGGTATGCACCAGCAGCCAGGCGATGAAGCGCAGCAGGAACTCGGGCACCAGCGTATAGATATAGATCGCCACCACCGCGTTGAGCAGCCCCACTACCAGGAACAGTTGCGGAATCGAGTAGCCGGCCTGGGTCATGAACACGCCCAGCAGAGACGCGGCGATCATGAAGAAGCTGTTCAGGATGTTGTTGGCGGCGATGATGCGCGCCCTGTGCGTGGGCGCGGAGCGGCTCTGGATCAGCGCGTAGAGCGGCACGCTGTAGAAGCCGCCGAACATGGCCACGCAGAACAGATCCACCAGCACGCGCCAATGACCCGGCTGCGCCAGGAAGCCGCCGACGCCGCTGAGCGTGGCGCCCGTGGCCTGGCCATGCGTGGCGAAATAGAGATCGACCGCGAACACCGTCATGCCGATCGACCCGAACGGCACCAGGCCGATTTCCACATGGCGCCCCGACAGCCTTTCGCACAGCAGCGACCCGATGCCGATGCCGACCGAGAACACGGCCAGCAGCAGCGTGACCACGTTCTGGTCGCCGCCCAGCACGTCCTTGGCAAAGCTGAAGAACGACGTCAGGAACGTGGCGCCCAGGAACCACAGCCAGGAAATGCCCAGCAGGCTCAGGAAGACCACGCGGCTCTGACGCGCCAGGACCAGGTTGCGCCACGTCTCGGTGAACGGGTTCCAGTTGATGCGCAGGTCGGGCTGGGGCGCCGGGGACACCGGCACGCCCTGCGAGACCGTGCGCCCGGCCACCGCGATGACCACGCAGATGATGCCCACATAGAGCGGCCCCACCACCGCGCCGCTGGCGCCGGTCAGGCCGGCCAGTTCGCCGCCCAGCAGCGTGCCCAGCAGGATGGCGACGAAGGTGCCCATTTCCACCAGACCATTGCCGCCCACCAGCTCGGTCTGGTCCAGGTGCTGCGGCAGGTAGGCGAACTTGACCGGCCCGAACAGCGTGGAGTGCAGCCCCATCAGGAACGTGCCCGCGTAGAGCAGCGTGGCGCTGTGCATGTAGAAGCCGGCCAGCCCGATCAGCATGATGCCGATTTCCAGCGACTTGACCAGCCGGATCAGCCGCGACTTCTCGATCTTGTCGGCGATCTGCCCGCTGGTGGCCGAAAACAGCACGAACGGCGCGATGAAGATGGCGGAAATCAGGAAGGCCGCGCTATGCGGATCGACGCCCTCGAACAGCGCGGCGTGATAGGTGACCAGCGAGGTAAACGCGACCTTGAAGACGTTGTCGTTCATGGCCCCCAGGAACTGCGTCCAGAAGAACGGGGCGAAACGGCGCACGCCAAGCAGGCGAAACTGGCTTTGTTGGCTCATCAATGGCAAACAGGATGTGGACCCCGGTGACCCGCCGGGGCATCAGTTCGCCGCCATCATGCCAGCAGCCGGCGGCTCCGGCTACAGGAGGATTCTCAAAATAAAGGGAGACCGATGCCGGGATCGGCACCGGTTTGGCGCGGCGTCAGCGGGCGTGCTGCTCCGGCTGGTCTTTTTCTTCCGGCCAGTCGCGGATGTACGCCTTGAGCATCTTGTTCTCGAAGGTCTGCTCTTCCACCACGGCCTTGGCAACGTCGTAGAACGAGATCACGCCCATCAGCGTGCGTTTTTCCAGCACCGGCAGGTAGCGGGTGTGGCGCTCGAGCATCATGCGGCGCACTTCGTTGACGTCGGTCTCGGGCGTGCAGGTCAGCGGCGCATCGTCCATGACCTTGCGGATGCCTACCGGGCCCAGCGTGCCGTCGTTGGCGGCCAGCACCTCGATGATCTCGCGGAAGGTCAGCATGCCAACCAGGTCGCCGTATTCCATGACCACCAACGAGCCGATGTCGTGTTCGGCCATGGTCTGGATGGCCTGCTGCAGCGGCGTATCCGGCGTGACGGTATAGAGCGTGTTGCCCTTGATCTGCAGGATGTCGCTGACTTTCATGATGGTGTCTCCGGGGCTGCCTTGTGTCGCAGGGTCTGTGGCTCAGGTTTGATGGTCGATGCTAGCCCAAACCGCCGTCTCAAGTAAAGCGAGCGTGGCCTCCAGAGGCCTGCCAGGCGGGCCGGAGGCCGTTTTCCGACGGGAAAAACCCGGGCTGCCCGGTGTGGCGCATGATGCTAGGATGCCGGCGGAGACAACCACCCGCGGTCCGGCACACCGGGCCCCTTCCCGCCATGTCCACATCGTCTGGCAGCCGCTTCGACACGCTGGCCCTGCACGCCGGCGCCGCGCCCGACCCCGCCACCGGGGCCCGCGCCACACCGATCCACCTGACCACGTCGTTCGTGTTCCGCGACAGCGAGCATGCGGCGTCGCTGTTCAATATGGAACGCGCCGGTCACGTCTATTCGCGCATCAGCAACCCCACCGTGGCCGTGTTCGAGGAACGCGTGGCCGCGCTGGAAAACGGCGCCGGGGCCATCGGCACGGCATCCGGCCAGGCCGCGCTGCACCTGGCCGTGGCCACGCTGATGGGGGCTGGGTCGCACATTGTCGCGTCCACCGCGCTCTATGGCGGCTCGCACAATCTGTTGCGTTACACGCTGCGCCGCTTCGGCATCGAGACCACGTTCGTCAATCCGCGCGACATCGATGCCTGGCGCGCCGCCATCCGCCCGGAAACGAAGCTGCTGTTTGGCGAAACGCTGGGCAACCCCGGCCTGGATGTGCTGGACATCGGCACCGTGGCGCAGATCGGCCAGGATCACGGCATTCCTCTGCTGGTCGATTCCACGTTCACCACGCCCTACCTGCTGCGCCCGTTCGACCATGGCGCCGGCCTGCTATACCACTCGGCCACCAAGTTCCTGGGCGGCCATGGCACGACGATCGGCGGCGTGCTGGCCGAAGGCGGCACGTTCGATTTCGAGGCGTCCGGCCGCTTTCCGGAACTGTCCGAGCCGTACGAAGGCTTCCACAACATGGTGTTCACCGAGGAAAGCACAGTGGCGCCGTTCCTGCTGCGCGCCCGCCGCGAGGGCCTGCGCGACTTCGGCGCGTGCATGAATCCGATGGCCGCCTGGCAACTGCTGCAGGGCATCGAGACGCTGCCGCTGCGCATGAGCCGCCACGTCGACAACACCCGCCGCGTGGTGCAGTTCCTGGCCGGGCATCCGATGGTGGAATCGGTGGCGTACCCCGAACTGGAATCGCATCCCGACTACGAACTGGCGAAACGGCTACTGCCGCGCGGCTGCGGCGCCGTGTTCAGCTTCAACCTGAAGGCCGACCGCAAGGCCGGCCAGCGCTTTATCGAGAGCCTGTCGTTGTTCTCGCACCTGGCCAACGTCGGCGATGCGCGCTCGCTGGTAATCCATCCGGCCTCCACCACGCATTTCCGCATGGATGCCGCTGCCCTGAAGGCCGCCGGAATTGGCGAAGGTACGATCCGGCTGTCGATCGGCCTGGAAGATCCGGACGATTTGCTCGACGATCTGAAGCGGGGCCTCAAGGCCGCCGAGAAGGCGATGGGCGCCAAGGGAGGCAATGCGCAATGAAACTGACCGTTGCCGGCCAACCAGCCTATGCCTACACCGGCGGCAAGCCGTTCGACGCTGCCCTGCCATGCGCGATCTTCGTCCATGGCGCCCAGAACGACCACAGCGTGTGGGGTCTGCAGACGCGCTGGTTTGCCAATCATGGATTCTCGGTGCTGGCGGTGGACCTGCCGGGCCACAACCGCAGCGCGGGCGCACCGCTGACGTCCGTCGAGGACATGGCCGACTGGGTCATGGCGCTGGCCGGGGCGGCTGGTGTCACCCAGCCGGCGCTGGTGATCGGCCACAGCATGGGGTCGCTGATCGCGCTCGAATGCGCGGCCCGGCATCCGCAGGCCGTGCGCGGTATCGGGCTGCTGGCCACCGCCTATCCGATGAAGGTGTCCGACGCCCTGCTGGACGCCGCGCTGCACCGCGAAGGCGACGCCATCGCGATGGTCAACCAGTGGTCCATCTCCAGCCTGGCCAGCAAGCCGTCGTCGCCGGGGCCCGGCGCGTGGATGCATGGCGGCAGCCAGCGGCTGATGGAGCGCGTCAGCGCCCGCAACCCGGGCGCCCATGTGTTCCATACCGATTTCTCGGCCTGTAACGGCTACGCGCATGGCGATGAAGCGGCTGCGGCCGTGGCCTGTCCGGCTCTGTTCATCGTCGGCAGCAAGGACATGATGACCTCGCCCAAGGCGGCCCAGGCACTGGCCGGCAAGATGCCCAAGGCCAAGGTCGTAACCGTGCCGAGCGGCCACGCGATGATGGGCGAAAAGCCCGACGAAGTGCTCGACGCACTCGCCGCGTTCGCAAGGTCTACACTCTAGAAAACGACAACGGTAGCGATAAAAATCAGGAGACTACGATGGCCCAGGCCCATGCGAAGGAGTTCGCCAGCTTTGCCGATTTCTATCCGTATTACCTGAGCGAGCACCGCGACCGTACTTGCCGGCGGCTGCATTTCGCGGGCTCCACGCTGGCGCTGGCCTGCCTGGTCACGCTGGTGGTCACCGGCAACGCCTGGTGGCTGCTGGCCGCGCTGCTGTCGGGCTATGCCTTTGCCTGGATCGGGCATTTCGGCTTCGAGAAGAACCGGCCGGCTACGTTTCGGCATCCGTTCTACAGCCTGATGGGCGACTGGGTAATGTACGCGGATATCCTGCGGGGCCGGATTCCGTTTTGATGTCTCGCTTTCTCCCCTCTCCCGCACGCGGGAGAGGGTCGGGGGTGAGGGTCAACGCATCAGGATGCGACCGTCGCGTTTTGGACCGCCGTGCCCTCTCCCCCACCCCTCTCCCGCCGCACGGGAGAGGGGAACTCATAACTCGCGCCATTCGCCCCATTCGCCCCATTCGCCGATTGCCGGAACACCGCCTCCAGCGGCTGGTCCAGCTGCGGGTTGTCCAGGATGCCGCGCAGCACCTCCACCCCTTGCATCTGCTGGGCCAGCGCCGTGCGTGGCAGCCGCGCCATGTTCAGCACGAGCCGGTCATGCAGCGTGCGCAGCGTGACCTGCGACGGGTCGCACAAGAGCGCCCAGTGCGCCTGGCCACTGTCCTGCTGCAGCTTGCCCACCAGATGCAGCGCCTTGAGCTTGGCCAGCAGCCCGGCCAGGTAGTCGGCCTCCACCCTCAGCTTGCGCCCCATGTCGAGTTCGCCGATGGTGCGCGGCACTTCTTCGCGGGCGCGGTACAGCACGTAGAGGATGCCCAGGGCGTCGAAAAACTCGCTGCCGGCGAACGTGCGGCGGCGCCAGTGGCCCTCGCGGATCACCGGCAGGTTGGCGGCAATCGTTGCGCCGAGCAGCGTCACCAGCCAGCTCACGTACATCCACAGCAGGAACAGCGGCAGCACGGCAAACGTGCCGTAGACGGCCGTGTAGGTCGGAATGTGCGTAATAAAATAGCCAAAAGCGCGCTTGGCGACTTCAAAGGCCACGGCGGCCACGATGCCGGCGAAGATGGCATCGCGCCAGTCCACGTAGGCATAGGGCACGGCCATGTACAGGAAGGCGAAGGCCAGCGCGGTCAGTCCGATCGGAATCAGGCTGACCACCAGGCCCATCCCGAACGGCAGGTTGCCGACATAGCCCATCGAGATCGAGATCAGGTACGAACTGACCGACAGGCTGCCGCCGATCAGCACCGGCCCGAGCGTCAGCACGGCCCAGAACACCAGTACCCGCTGTGCCAGCGGACGGCGCCGCTTGACGCGCCAGATCGCATTGAGCGCGTCTTCCACGGTCAGCATCGTCAGCACCGACGTCACCATCAGGCCGCCCAGGCCCAGTGCGGTCAGCCCGCGCGCGCTCTTGGAGAACTGCCCGAGGTAGCGCGACACCGAATCGCTGATATTGCCGCCTGGAATCAGATTCTGAAACAGGAAGCCTTCGATCTCGCCGCGAAACTCACGAAATACCGGAAACGCGGCTAGCAGCGCAAATGCCACGGTCAGCACGGGCACCACGGACAGGAACGTCGTGAAAGTCAGGCTGGCGGCCACCTGGGGCAGGCGGTTCTCGCCGGCGCGGCGCAGCGCGTAGCGGGCCAGTGCGCGCACCTTCTGCAGGTTCCATTCCCTGCGCAGGCGGGCAATGCGGGCGGCGGTCATGCGGGGGCTTTCTCCCTGAAATGCAATAAGAATGGGATGAATCGATCGCCGCGACGCCGAGGCTGCGGCACTTCGGGCGGCGGCCCAACTATAATACGCGGATCGTTTCGCGGCGCCGTTTTCGCGTTTTTCCGCGTCTTTCCGCGTTCTTCCACCTTTTTCACGGCTCCGGACCCTTCCAGTCCGTGCCCGACGCGCCTGTCCCGCTCATGACCGACATCCTCGTCCTGTATTACAGCCGCCACGGCGCCACGCGCAGACTCGCCCAACTGATCGCCACCGGCATCGAGAGCGTGCCAGGGGCCCAGGCCCGCCTGCGCACCGTGCCGCCGGTTTCCACGGTCTGCGAGGCCACCGCGCCCGACATTCCGCCCGAAGGCGCGCCGTACGCGGAACTGCGCGACCTGGAGGAATGCGCCGGGCTGGCGCTGGGCAGCCCCACCCGCTTTGGCAACATGGCCGCGCCGATGAAGTATTTCCTCGATGGCACGGTCGCCCAGTGGCTGTCGGGCGCGCTGTCCGGCAAGCCGGCCTGCGTGTTCACGTCGACCGGCAGCCTGCATGGCGGCCAGGAGACCACGCTGCTGTCAATGATGCTGCCGTTGCTGCACCACGGCATGCTGATCGTCGGCCTGCCCTATTCCGAGCCCGGCCTGATGACGACCACCGCCGGCGGCACGCCCTACGGCCCGAGCCATCACGCCCACGTGGACAACCATGGCCCGGTCACCGACCAGGAAGCGGCGCTGGCCACGGCCATGGGACGCCGGCTGGCGCAGATGGCCCTGAAGCTCGCTGCCCAATGAAGACGCCCGACGATCTTTCGCTGCACAGCCAGGCGCTCTGGCGTCTGAGCCTGTCCAGCCTGGTCGCGCTGATCGCGCTGTGCATTGGCTGGGAATGGTTCCTGGCGCCGCTGCGCCCGGGCGGGTCGTGGCTGGTCCTGAAGTTCGTGCTGTTGCTGCCCGTGCTGCGTGGCGTGTGGACGCGCAACCGCTACACCATGCAGTGGTCGTCGATGCTGATCCTGCTGTATTTCACCGAAGGCATCGTGCGCGCCACCAGCGACCGCGCGCCATCGTCGTGGCTGGCATGGGGCGAGGTGGCGCTGACGGTGCTGTTCTTCACCGCCACGATCCTGTACCTGCGCCCCTACAAGCGCCGCGCGAAGGCCATCGCCCAATCTGTCGACAAGACGTCCCAACCCTCCTGACTGCCATGACCGCCGTGCATTCCGACTCGTTCCTCGATCTCTGCCGTGCCGCCATTGGGCCGCAAAACGTGCTGACCGAAGCGGCCGACAAGGCGCCGTACCTGACCGACTGGCGCCGCCGCTATACCGGCGACGCGCTGGCCGTGCTGCGCCCTGGCAACACCGAGGAAGTGGCCGCCGTGATGCATGCCTGCCACGCGCACAAGCTGGCCGTGGTGCCGCAGGGCGGCAATACGGGCCTGTGCGGCGGCGCCACGCCCGGCGCGGGAGACTCCGCCGCGCGCGGCGTGGTGGTGCTGTCGCTGCAGCGCATGAACCGCGTGCGCCAGGTCGACCCGCTCAATAACACGATCACCGTGGAAGCCGGCGTGATCCTGCAGCAGCTGCAGGACGTGGCGCGCGAGCACGGGCGACTGTTCCCGCTGTCACTGGCGGCCGAGGGCAGTTGCACGATCGGCGGCAACCTGTCGACCAATGCCGGCGGCACGGCGGTGCTGCGCTACGGCAATACGCGCGAACTGTGTCTGGGGCTGGAGGTGGTCAACGCCCGGGGCGAAGTCTGGGACGGCCTGCGCGGCCTGCGCAAGGACAATACCGGCTACGACCTGCGCGACCTGTTTATCGGCGCCGAGGGCACGCTCGGCATCATCACCGCCGCCGTGATGAAGCTGTTCCCGGCGCCGCGCGCACGTGTGACGGCGCTGGCCGCGGTCAGGAATCCGCGCGCCGCGCTGGCCCTGCTGGCCATCGCCCAGTCCCACGCCAGCGCCATGCTCACGGGCTTCGAACTGATGTCGGCGATGTGCATGGACCTGGTGACGAAGCATTTCCCGCAGCTGCGCTACCCGTTCAGCGAGCACCATCCGCAGCTGGTGCTGCTGGAGCTGTCCGACAGCGAGAGCGAGGACCACGCCCGCGCCATCTTCGAAACGATGATGGAGGCGGCCTTCGACGCCGGCGTGGTGATCGACGCCGTCGTGGCGGAATCGGTGCAGCAGTCGCGCGATTTCTGGAACCTGCGCGAGCACATTCCGCTGGCGCAGGTCGAGGAAGGCAAGAACGTCAAGCACGACATCGCCGTGCCGATCTCGCGCGTGGCCGATTTCATCGAGACCACCGACGCGCTGCTGCAGGACGCCTTCCCCGGTTCGCGCATGGTCACGTTCGGCCACCTGGGCGACGGCAACCTGCACTACAACGTCTCGCCCCCGGTCGGCGTCGATAACGACCAGTTCCTGACCCACCAGGACGCGATCAACCTGATCGTCCACAACAGCGTGCACGCCCACAACGGCTCGATCTCGGCCGAACACGGCCTGGGCCAACTCAAGCTGGAGGAAAACCGCCGCTACAAGAGCGAAGTGGAACTGGCCATGATGCGGGCCATCAAGCAGGCCCTGGACCCGCAGGGGCTGATGAATCCGGGCAAGGTGGTCTGAGCGGAAAAAACCAATTTGTGCAGCAGGCTGCTGCACAAATTCCCAATGCTGCCTGTCAGAGAGGTATGTCCAGCCTGGCGGTCCCTGAAGCGAGCTCGGCTTCAATCTCGGCGACAGACGGCAAGCCCGGCGGAAGCTCGCGTCGCAGTTGATAGTTCGCAACACCCATGGGCCTGGTCATGCCGCTTAGCGAGTACTCCGCTACAAGTCGGTTATTGTCCTTGCAGAGCAGAAGACCAAGGGTTGGCTGGTCCGCCTCCCCTCGGAGCCGATCATCGATCGCAGACAAGTAGAAGTTCAGTTGTCCGGCGTAGTCCGGCTTGAACGGTGTCGTCTTTAACTCCACGACAACGTAGCAGCGGAGCTTCACGTGATAAAACAGAAGATCGATAAAGAACTCATCCCCGCCAACTTCGATTTTGTACTGTCTGCCGACGAAGGCGAACCCAGTCCCCAACTCCAGAAGAAACCTTGTGACGTGATGCGTTAGCGCCTGCTCGAGGTCCCGCTCCTGCGTATGTTCCGACAGGCCGAGGAAATCAAATATGTAGGGATCCTTGAAGACCTGCCGAACAAGATCCGATTGCGCTGGCGCCAATCGTTCGGCGAAATTGCTGATCGCTCGTCCCTGTCGTTCATGCAGTCTTGACTCGATCTGCATCACCAGCACGCTCCGGGACCAACCGTGAGTGACCGCCTCACAGGCATACCACTCCCTTACTCCAGGGTCCTTCAGCCGGTCCAGCAAAGTGCATAGGTGCGACCAGGGCAATTGTGCAGCAGGCCGCTGCACAATTGCCGCTTCAGGCCATGATTCGGCGAAGGCACGCATGTATTTGAGATTCCTTGGCGAAAACCCCTTCATATCGGGATAGCTTGCCCGAAGATCGGCAGCGAGCCGATCTATTACCCGGGCTCCCCAGCCTTCCCGCCGCTGACGCACCAGAATCTCGTTACCTAACTGCCAGTACAAGGAGACCAGCTCTTGGTTGGCCATCAACATGGCGCGCCGCCGCGCCTCCTCGACACGCCCCTTCAGGCTCGCCAGCCAAGTTTGATACTCGGCAACGGGTATGGAGTTTTCCATCTTCGATCCGCACATATAAAGTCATCGACCCAGTGATTGTGCGAATCGGTTTTCACTTTTTCCATGAGACAACGGGACAACCTGATGCCCATTTGATCAATGCACCGTCGGTGCCCCGTCCTCGTCGTCCGGCGTCTCGAACAGTTGCCCGCACAGCGCCAGTCCCTCGTCCGTCAGCCTGGCAGACCCCCGGCCGTCTTCTTCCATGGCCGTGTCGACCAGGCCGGCGGCGCCCAGCTGGGTCAGCACGCGCCGCAGCACGCTCATCTGCACGCTGGCGCGCTTGCTGATGCGGGCCAGGGACAGGTCCTTATCCGATCCGGCGCGGCTGTGGTCCCACAGCGTCTGCAGGATCGCGCCCAGTACCGGGTCCAGTTCCCCGGCTTCGCCCTCGTCTTCCGGAAGGTCGTCTGCGTCGTTCGTCATGTTGTCTCCCTTTCTTGTAATGTCGCCACGAGCTTGCCCAGCGTGACCACGGCAGCCTCGACCTCTTCAGACCACGCGCCGCTGTAGTTCAGCCGGATGCAGTTCGTGTAGGTCGGCACCGGCGAGAAGATATGCCCCGGCGCCACCGTGATGCGCCGCTCCAGTGCGGCGTGGTACAGCGCCATGGCGTCCACCTCTTCGGGCAGCTCCACCCACAGCACATAGCCGCCGGCCGGTCGCGACACACGCGTGCCGGCCGGAAAGAATCGCCGCACGGCGGCGGCCATGATATTGGCCTGCTGCGCATAGGCCTTGCGCACCCGGCGCAGGTGGTAGTCGTAGCCGTCGCGGCGCAGGAACTCGGCGATGGCCAGTTGGGGAATCGTCGACGTGGTGAGCGTGTTCAGGAACTTGAGCCGCTCCACCTTCTCCCTGTACCGCCCCGGCAGCGCCCAGCCGATGCGGTAGGCGTTGGTCAGCGTCTTCGAGAACGACGAGCAATGCAGCACGATGCCCGCCGTGTCATAGGATTTCAGCGAAGTTGGATGGGCGTCGCCGTAGTACAGCTCGCCGTAGACATCGTTCTCGATGACCGGGATATCGCGCTCGGTCAGCAGCGTCACCAGCGCCTGCTTGCGCGCGTCGGACATCTGGAAGCCCAGCGGATTCTGGAAGTTCGGCATCACCATGCACGCCGCCACGGGCCGCTCGTCCAGCAGCCGGGCCAGCGCCTGGACATCGATGCCCTCCACGGGGTCGGTGGCCACCTCGACGGCGCGCATCCCCAGGCGCTCGATGGCGTGCAGCATCGCGTAGTAGGTGGGCGATTCCACGGCAATCGTGTCGCCCGGCCGGGCCACCGCCTGCAGGCACAGGTTGATGGCCTCGGTGGCGCCAATCGTGACGACCACCTCGTTCGGATCGACCGTGTAGCCGTTTTCCAGGTAGCGGCGCGTGATCTGCCGGATCAGCTCGGGCGACCCCGGCGGCAGGTCATCGAGCACGCTCCAGGTATCCAGTCGCTTGCCGATGGCATTGGCGTACTGGATGATGCGCTGCCACGGATACAGCTTCGGATCGGGATATGGCGAGCCCAGCGGCACGGCGTCGTCGGCGCGGATGGAGCGCAGCGTGGACAGCACCAGCGCGCTGACATCGACGGCCGACGGCCGCGCCGCCGGACGCGTGGGCTGCAGGTCGATGGCCGGTTCGCCGGGCCGGGCGCGCACGAAATAGCCGGACTGCGGCCGGCTTTCCAGGATGCCGCGCGATTCCAGCAGCAGATAGGCGCGGATGACCGTGGTGATGCTGAGCCGATGATGCTGGGCCGCCTGGCGCACCGACGGGATCTTTTCGCCGGGCAGCAGCACGCCCTGCTGCACCAGCGCCTCGATATCGGCAGCGAGCTTTTCGTACAGGGTTGCGGTGGCCAACGGGTCTTCGCCTTTCTGTGGGGTCCGGGGGGTGCCGGACTACCCAGGCGTCAGCCTGCGGCCACCGGCGAATCGGATGCTAATACGGATTCAGGCGAAGTGTATTCGACGAAGCCGTCCTGCCGGCAAAAGCTCAGCAACCGCACGCCGGCCTGTTCCGCGATGCGGATGGCCAGCGAAGTCGGCGCCGAAATCGTCGCCAGCATCGGAATCTGCATGCGGGCGGCCTTGCGGACCAGCTCGTAGCTGGCCCGGCTGGACAGGAACACGAAGCCGTCGCCAAACGTCTCGCGGGCACGGGCCAGGTGGCCGATCAGCTTGTCCAGCGCGTTATGGCGCCCCACATCCTCGAAAACGGCGCGTAGCTGGCCGTCCGGGCCACACCACGCGGCGGCATGGACGCCGCCCGTGGCCGCCATCAGTTGCTGGCGGGCGCGCAGGCCGTCGGCCGCCTGCCGGATCATCGCCGCCGACGGCACGATGTTGCGTGCGGCCGCCAGCGGCTCGGGCACCAGGTCGAGCAGGGCCAGGCTCTCGATGCCACAGACGCCGCAGCCGGTGCGGCCGGCCAGCGAACGGCGCCGTTCCTTCATGGCCATGAAGGCGCGCTGGCTGATGCGCAGGCGCACCTCGATGCCGTCGCAGCCCGGTTCGACCTCGACGTCGTAGATCTCGCCCACGCTGTCGACGATGCCCTCGGTCAGCGAGAAGCCGACCGCAAAGGCCTCCAGGTCCAGCGGCGTGGCCATCATCACCGCATGCGAGATGTCGTTGTAGACCAGCGCTACAGGCACTTCCTCGGCCACGTTGTCGATCTCCAGGGCGACGGCGTCGCCCTGGTGGCGGCGAATCTCTCGCGTGATGTAACCGCGTTCGGCCATGTACTACCCCCTGCTTCGGATGTCAGCCTTACCCGACGCGCTGCAGCAGCACCGGGATCGACTTCGACGTGGGCGTGCCCGACCTGTCGCCGATGCTTTCCAGCGGCACCAGCGGATTCGTCTCCGGATAGTAGGCGCCCAGGCACCCGGCCGGAATGTCGTAGTCGACGAGCAGAAAGTCTTGCACATGGCGCGTCACGTCGTCTTCCCAGACACTGGTGATATTTACGCGTTCGCCCTCTGCAAACCCCAGCCGCTCGCGGTCCGCGCGGTTGATGAACACCACCCGGCGCAGCCCGAACACGCCGCGGTAGCGGTCGTCCAGGCCATAGATCGTGGTGTTGTACTGGTCGTGCGAGCGCGTGGTCATCATGACCAGCAGGTCGTCGCCGTACTTGTCGCGGGCGCGCTTGATCGGCGTGTCGCGGTCGATCGGATGGACCAGGAACTGCGCCTTGCCAGATGCCGTGCGCCAGACGCGATTGCGCGAGGCCGGCGTCAGGTGGAAGCCGCCCGGCTGCGCCACGCGCTCGTTGTAGCGCTCGAAGCCCGGAATCACCTTCTCGATGGCGTCGCGGATGCGCGCGTAGTCCTGCGCGAACCACAGCCAGTCCACCTTGTCCGAGCCCAGCGTGGCGTCGGCCATCTTCGCCACGATCATGGTTTCCGACAGCAGATGCGGCGACGCCGGCTTGTTCATGCCGTACGAGATATGCACCATGCAGACCGAATCCTCCACGGTCACGCCCTGCGGCACGCCAGCCTGCTCGTCCACCTCGGTACGGCCCAGCGTCGGCAGCAGCAGCGAATCCTTGCCGATCACCAGGTGGCTGCGGTTCAGCTTGGTGGCGATGTTCACGGTCAGGTCGCACTGGCGCAGCGCCTGCCAGGTGCGGGGCGTGTCGGGCGTGGCGATCGAGAAATTGCCGCCCAGACCCACGAACACCTTGACCTTGCCTTCCAGCATCGCGCCGATGGCTGCCACCACGTCCTGGCCATGGTGCCGGGGCGGCTCGAAGCCGAAGGTGGCGCCCAGGCGATCCAGGAACGCGTCGTCGGGCTGTTCCTCGATGCCCATCGTGCGGTCGCCCTGCACGTTCGAATGGCCGCGCACCGGCATCAGGCCCGCGCCGGGCCGGCCGATATTGCCGCGCAGCATCATCACGTTGGACAGCAGCTGGATCGTGCGCACGCTTTCCTTGTGCTGTGTCAGGCCCATGCCCCAGCACATGATGGTGCGTTCGCTGTTCACATAGACGTCGGCCAGCGCGTCGATATCCTCGCGCGTCACGCCCGATTCGGCCACGATGTCGGCCCAGCTTTCGGCGCGCAGGTCGGCCGCAAAGGCCTCGTAGCCGGCCGTATGGTCGTTGACGAAGGCGATATCCACCACGCGCTTGCCGCCCGTGGCCACGGCCTCGTCGTCCAGCTCAATCACGCGCTTGCCGATGCCCTTGAGCAGCGCAAAATCGCCGGCCAGCTTGGGCCGCACGAACATCGACGCAATCTGGGTGCCGCCGCCACCGAGCATCTCGGTCACGTGCTGCGGGCTGACAAAGCGCTCCAGGCCGCGCTCCTTGAGCGGGTTGATCGACACGATCTTCGCGCCGCGCTTCGAGGCATCGCGCAGCTCGTTGAGCATGCGCGGATGGTTGGTGGCCGGATTCTGGCCCCACACCATGATGGTATCGGCCAACTGGAAGTCATCGAGCAGCACCGTGGCCTTGCCCACGCCCACCGTCACCGGCAGGCCGCGGCTGGTGGCCTCGTGGCACATGTTCGAGCAGTCGGGGAAGTTGTTGGTGCCGTACATGCGCACGAACAGCTGGAAAAGGAAGGCGGCCTCGTTGCTGGCCCGGCCCGACGTGTAGAACGTGGCGGCGTCGGGGTTGTCCAGGCGGCGCAGGTGGTCGGCGATCAGGCGGAACGCGTCGTCCCATGCCACCGGCACGTACTTGTCGGTGGCGGCGTCGTAGCGCACCGGGTGGGTCAGGCGGCCGTGCTGTTCCAGTTCGTAGTCCGACTGCTGCATCAGCTCGGTGACCGTGTACTGCGCGAAGAACTCGTTGGTCACGCGCTTGCTGGTGGCCTCGGCGGCCACGGCCTTGACGCCGTTTTCGCAGAATTCGAACGTGGACGCATGCTGCCGGTCGGGCCAGGCGCAGCCGGGACAGTCGAAGCCGTCAGGCTGGTTCTGCCGGAACAGGGTCCGGTACTTGCCGCCGGCAACCTTTTCCTTGACCAGGTTGATGGCAACCTGCTTCAGCGCGCCCCAGCCGGCGGCCGGGTGCGTATAGGGGGCGATATGCCCCTCTTCGGGCGTGGGAGTACTCATGGGGGCGACATCCGGAACAAATGCCCGAGTGCCCGGCCCGGTTTTCCGTGTGATGTCCGGACGCTCGATGCGATGGATGCAGACTAGGCCCGGAAAGTGACCTGAGGGACGTACAGAACAGGTGCAGAGGGAAGAGTACAGTTTGTGCAATCGCAATGCACAAAAGTGGAACTGTGCTTATCGAATCGGCATGAATCGGCAGCGTTAGTGATGAATTATCACGAGTTGCGCCTGAATACGATGTGTTGGCTCGCCTCCCACCTGGCGCGAGAGGGAAGCACGGCAGCCCCTACTCCGGCTGCTGCGGCGTGGCCTGGATGATGTCTTCCAGTTGGTTGCTCATCGGGATGCCGAGCCGCTCGCCGGTTGGCAGACGGTTCAGGAACCATTGTTTGTACAGCCGTTCCAGGTCGCCCCCGGTAATCAGGTCGCGCACGGCCTTGTCGACCACGGCGGCGAATTGAGGATCGCCCCGGCGCAACATGATGCCGTAGGGGTCGTAGGACAGGAATTCGCTGGTAACGATGAACTGCTTGCCGGCGTTGTAGTGGGCCAGGAAGCCGTACAGCAGCACGTCGTCGCCGGCGTAGGCGTCGGCGCCGCCATGGCGCAGCACCTCGAAGGCATCGGCATGGTCGCGGGCGCGGATCAGCTTGATGCCCAGGTTGAAACGCGTGGACAGGTCCTCGATGGCGCTGGCGTTGGTGGTGCCGGCCGTGGCCACCACGGTCTTGCCCTTCAGGTCGCGGAATGTCCTGACCGGCGATCCGCGCGGCACCATCAGCTTGGTCCCGGCCACGAAAATCACTGGCGAAAACGCCACCATGCGCATGCGCTCGGCATTGCGGGTGGTCGATCCGCATTCCAGGTCGGCCTTGCCCGATGTAATCGCATCGAAGCGATTCTCGGACGTCACCGGCACCCACTGCACGGTCAGGTTGCGGCTGATTTCGGCGGCCGCCGCCTCGACGATGGCCTGGCAGATGTCGATCGAATAGCCGATGGGCCGCCTGGCCTGGTTCAGGTACGAGAACGGCAGCGACGATTCCCGGTAGCCGATGGCCAGCACGCCGGTATCCTTGGCCTTCTTCAGCGTGCCGGACAGCGCCACGGCGTCCTGTGCCTGCGCCAGCCCCTGGACGGCGCCGCCCAGCAGCAGCGCGGCCAGGCACCCTGCAACCCGCTTCCAGACGGATGCGCGCATGGCGTCAGGCCTCCGCGGTGCCGGGCGTGCGGGGCTCCTCGCCCGGTATGTCCTTTTCGGTCTCCGGCACCGGCCCCGCGGCCAGTTGCCCTTCCCACTTGGCCACCACGGCGGCGGCAATCGAATTGCCCACGGCGTTGGTGGCAGAGCGGCCCATGTCCAGGAACTGGTCCACGCCCATGATCAGCAGCAGGCCAGCCTCGGGGATGCCGAACTGGTTCAGCGTGGCCGCGATCACCACCAGCGACGCCCTCGGCACGCCGGCCATGCCCTTCGACGTCAGCATCAGCAACAGCAGCATCGTGATCTGCGTGCCCAGCGGCAGGTGGATGTCGTACGCCTGGGCGATGAACAGCACCGCGAACGTGCAGTACATCATCGAGCCATCAAGGTTGAACGAGTACCCCAGCGGCAGCACAAAACTGGAGATTTTCCGATTCACGCCGAAGCGGTCGAGGGAATCGAGCAGTTTTGGATAGGCCGCCTCGGAACTGGCCGTGGAAAACGACAGCAGGAATGGTTCGCGGATCAGCCGGACCAGTTCGAACACGCGCCGCCCCAGGAAGACAAAGCCCGCCAGCGTCAGCAAACCCCACAGCACGAACAGCGCCAGGTAGAAGCTGCCCATGAACTTGGCGAACGTGATCAGGATGCCCAGCCCCTGCGTGGTCACGGTCGACGCAATGGCCGCGAACACGGCCACCGGGGCCAGCCACATGACCGCGCCGGTGATCTTCAGCATGATCTGCGCCAGATCCTCGATCACGGCGGCCATGCGCGCGCCGCGTTCGCCCAGCGTGGCAATGGCCGTGCCGAAGAAGATCGAGAACACCACGATCTGCAGGATTTCGTTGTTGGCCATGGCCTCGGCCACCGATTTGGGCACCAGGTGCGCCACGAAGTCCTTCAGCGTGAAGGCGTTGGTCTTCAGGTTGGTGGCGGCGCCCACGTCGGGCAGCGGCAGGCCGATATTCACGCCCGGATGCAGCAGCGTGGCCATGATCAGCCCCAGCGTCAGCGACACCAGCGACGCCGTGATGAACCACCCCAGCGCCTTGACCCCGACGCGCCCCACCGTGCTGGCATCGCCCATGTGCGCGATACCGATCACCAGCGTCGAGAACACCAGCGGCGCGATGATCATCTTGATCAGCCGCAGGAAGACGTCGGTGATGATGGAGATATACCCGGCAATTTCCTTGGCCACCTTGGGGTCCGGGAACGCCGTGTTGCACGCGTAGCCAACCACGGCACCCAGGATCATCGCGATCAGGATCCAGGTCGTGATATTTGACTTCTTGCTCATGACGTCTCCTTGGGGGGCGGCCGTATGGAAGTCCTGCGCCGAGGTCTGCACCTGTAACGATAGGACGCGGGTGTGCCATGGGCAAATCCGGAAACGGCCATGCACACCGGCAGAAGGCCGCTCGCCGCACATCGCATTTCCTTTGATTGCACCAACAAAGGGCGATGTTTATAATCCGCCACACTCGCCCCCGGCCCGCTGCGGCCGGGGCGTCATACCCAAAAGCGCGCGCCGCGCCACCCGATCGAGCCATCGGGCCGCGCGGACCGTGCCACCGGGCCCCACGGGCCCTCGGACCGCCCGGCATTTCATCCGGCCAGCGGCGGCCGATATTGCGACACCCACCCAACCCTCGCCGGGCTTCGGCGCGCCGCCGCATGGTCGGGCGCGATGCACGGTGTTAGCTGTCGTTCGTCCGATATGGCGCATTTTTTCCTTCGCCGCCCCGCGTTCGCGTGGGTGCTGGCCATCCTGACCATGGTCGCCGGCCTGGTCGCGTTGAACCGCATCCCGGTGGCCCAGTACCCGGCCGTTGCGCCGCCGATGGTGATCCTCTACGCCGATTACCCGGGCGCCACCGCGCGCACTGTCGAAGACCGCGTGACGGCCGTGCTGGAGCAGCAGATGCACGGCATCCCCGGCCTGCTCTATATCGACTCCAACAGCGAGGCGGGCACGGCCACGGTGACCATCGGCTTCAGGCAAGGCACCGATCCGCAACTGGCGCAGGTCAACGTGCGCAACCGCGTGGCGCAGGCCGAGCCGCTGCTGCCCGAGGTGGTGCGCCGGGGCGGCGTCTACGTCGACCAGGCCAGTGCCAGCCCGTTCATGTACGTGTCGCTGATCTCGAAGACCGGCACGATGTCCGAGACCGCGCTGGCCGATTACGCGGCCGGCACGGTGCTGCCGATGCTGCGGCGCCTGCCCGGTATCGGCAAGGTGGAACCGTACAGCGCCGAATACGCGCTGCGCGTCTGGTTCAACCCCGACCAGTTGCATGCCTACGGCCTGACCACCGCCGATGTGGAGGCCGCCATCCGCGCCCGCAACGGCAGTGTCACGCCCGGGCAGCTGGGCGGGGCGCCGTCCATGCCGGGCCAGCCGTTCCAGGCCATCGTGCGGCCACCTGCGCCGCTGGCCAATGCGGAATCGTTCGAGCGCATCGTGCTGCGCCCGGGCAAGGACGGCTCGGCGGTACTGCTGCGCGACGTGGCGCGCGTGGAAATGGGCGCCGCCGACTTCCGCTACAGCTCGTCGCTGAACGGCCGCGAGGCGGCGTCGATGGGCCTGAAGCTGGCCGATGGCGCCAACGTGCTGGCCACCTCGCGCACCGTGCGCGCGGCGCTGGACGAGGCCGCCAAGGGCTTTCCGGCCGGCGTGGCCTATGACATTTCCTACGACACGGCCCACTTCGTCCAGAACTCGATCACGCGCGTGCTGGTGACGCTGGGCGAGGCCACGGTGCTGGTGTTCCTGATCCTGTGGCTGTTCCTGGGCAACCTGCGCGCCACGCTGATCCCGTGCATCGTGGTGCCGGTGTCGCTGCTCGGCACGGTCGCCTGCCTGCAGGCGTTCGGCCTGTCGCTGAACGTGATCACGCTGTTCGGCGTGGTGTTGGCCATCGGCATCCTGGTGGACGACGCCATCGTGGTGGTGGAAAACGTCGAGCGCATCATGCGCGAGGACGGCGTCGATGCCTTCACGGCCGCGTCGCGCTCGATGCGCGAGGTCTCGGGCGCGCTGCTGGCGGTCACGCTGGTGCTGTGCGCCGTGTTCGTGCCGATGACGTTCATGGACAGCGCCGTGGGCGTGATCTATCGCCATTTCGCCATGACGCTGGCCATCTCGATCGCGTTCTCGCTGTTCTTTGCGCTGACGCTGGCCCCGGCCATGTGCGCCACGCTGCTGCGCCACGGCGCCGCCCCGGCCCGTGGCCCGCTGGCGTGGTTCGAGGCACGCTTTGCTGCCTTCACGGCGCGCTACGCCGGCTGGATCGAAAGGCTGCAGCAGCGCCGCCTGCGCTGGCTGGCCGTCTATCTGGCCATGACGGCCGCCTGCGCGCTGGTGCTCTGGCAGTTGCCGGGCGGCTTCCTGCCCGAGGAAGACACCGGCGAACTGGTAATCGACGTGGAACTGCCGCCGGGCAGCACCCAGGCCCAGACGCGCGAGACCATCGCGCGGCTGGAGCAGTGGATGACGGCGGAGAAATTGCCGATCAAGACCACGTTTTCGCTGCTGGGCTGGAACAACGGCGGCTCGGGCGAGCAGCGCGCCAGCGTATTCCTGTCGCTGGACGACTGGCAGAAGCGTGGCCGCGCCCATGCAGCCGACGTGGTGCTGGCACGCCTGAGCAAGGGGCTGGAAGCGTGGCCCGGCAAGGGCGAGGCCCAGCTTTACCCGTACAACGGCAGCGCCCTGCCCGAGCTTGGCAGCACCAGCGGGCTGGACATGCGCCTGGTCACGCGCCGCGAAGGCGGCCGGCAGGACCTGTATGCCATGCGCGACAAGCTGATCGAACGCGCCAAGGCCGACCCGCTGTTTGCCGAGGTGCGCGCGACGGCGGGCCAGCCCACGCCGGCGCTCGATCTGGCCATCGACTATCGCAAGGCCGAAAGCTTCGGCGTGGATGCCGAGGCGATCCACCACGCGCTGTCGGCCACCATTGGCTCGCGCTATATCGACGAACTGGCCCGCGAAGGCCGCGTGCGCCGCGTGATCCTGCAGGCCGACGCGCCGTTCCGCATGCAGGCCGCTCACCTGGCGCGCGTGCATGTGCGCAATGCCAGCGGGCAGATGGTGTCGCTGGGCGCCTTTGCCACGCTGGAATGGGGCAACAGCGAAGCCACGCTGGAGCGCTACAACGGCCTGACATCGGTGCGCATCAATGCCGATACCGCGCCCGGCGTCAGCACCGGCGCGGCGATGGCCCGGCTCGAAGCCCTGGTGCGCGAACTGGGTCCGGACTACGAGGTACGCTGGAATGGCCGCGCGTTCGAGCAGCAGCAGAGCGGTTCGCAGGCGCCGTGGTTGTTCGCGCTGTCGCTGCTGTTCATCTTCCTGTGCCTGGTGGCGCTCTACGAAAGCTGGACGCTGCCGCTGGCCGTGCTGGCCATCGTGCCCACCGGCCTGATGGGCGCAGCGGCGGCCGTCTGGCTGCGCGGGCTGCCCAACGACGTCTACTTCAAGGTGGGCGTGGTCGTCATCATGGGGCTGGCGGCGAAGAACGCGATCCTGGTGGTCGAGTATGCGGAGCAACTGCGGCGCGGCGGCATGGAGCGCGTGCAGGCTGCCATCCAGGCCGCCCGCCAGCGGCTGCGGCCCGTGGTGATGACCTCGCTTGCGTTCATCCTGGGCGTGGTGCCGCTGGCCATCAGCACCGGCCCCGGCGCCGGCGCGCAGCGCGCGGTGGGCACCGGGGTGCTGGGCGGCATGCTGGGCGCCACCCTGCTGGGTACGCTGGTGATTCCGCTGCTGTATGCGTGGATCGCGCGATGGTCGGCGGTGCGCAAGCCGGCGGACGGCCACGTGCACGCGGGCACGAACGACTGACGCGCGGATGCGGGCCGGCTACCGCTTCTGCCAGACCCGCAGGCCGAACACCGGCAGCACGCCGTACACGTGATCGAACAGGTCCGACTGGATCTGTTCGTAGGTCTCCCAGCGCGTGTCGCTGAGGTACAGGAACACTTCCAGCGGCAGGCCCTGGCTTTGCGACTGCACGTGGCGCACCACCAGCGGCAGGTCCTGGCGCACGGCCGGATGCTGGCGGAAATAGCCCAGCATGTAGCGCCGCAGCATGCCCAGGTTGGTCAGCGGCTGGCCGTCGACGTGGGGCGTCACGGGCAGTTTCAGCTCGCGGCAGGCCGTCAGCCCGCCCAGCAGCGTGTCGTCGCAGAAACGCACGGTGTCGGCGTCCACGGGGATGCTGTGCTTCACGCGCCGGCCGCCAGATTCCACCATGCCGCGCCAGTTCCGCACGCCGTTGGTCAGCAGCACGTAGCTGGGCAGCGTGACGATCGTATTGTCGAAGTTGCGCACCTTGATCGTGTTCAGGGCGATATCGGTCACCACGCCATCGGCCACGTAGCCGGGCACCTCGATCCAGTCGCCGACGCGCAGCATGTCGTAGGCCGCCAGCTGGATGCTGGCCACGAACCCGAGCAGCGAGTCGCGGAACACGATGATCAGCAGCGCCGTCATGGCGCTGACCCCGGTCAGGAAGTAGGTGGGCGGCCGGCCCAGCAGCAGCGAGACGATGGCCACGAACGCCACCAGATACAGCAGCAGCGTGGCCACCTGGAGAAAGCTCTTGATCGGGCGCTCGCTGGCGTAAGGCAGATGGCTATACCGGTCTTCCAGGCTGCCCAGGAAGGCAAAACCCGCGCGCAATCCCGTATAGACCATGAAGCAGGCGGCCGCCACGCCCAACGGCGCGCCCAGCATCGCGATGACCGGAAACGTCAGGCTGCTCAGCAGCGGCGCGGACAGGTAGACGATCAGCGCCGGCACGATCGGCGCCAGCCGGTGGAAGACCTTGCGCCGTTCGGCCGCCCGCAGCCACTTGCGGCGCTCGCCGCGCGCCAGGCGGCCCACGGCCCAGAGCATCAGCACGCGCGTCAGGTAGTAGCAGACCACGCTGGCCAGCACGATGGCCACCAGCAGCAGCGCCACCAGCACGATGGCCACGGCCAGGCTGTCGGTATTGACGAAGAACCGGCCGTCTGGCCCCGTCTCGATGCGAATCAGGTTGCCGAACATGCATCCTCCCGGCCGGGCCGCCCCGGGCGCCTCCAGCCAGTGTAGGCGCTGATCAGGCGCTTTTTTCGGTAAAGATGCCCATCCGGTGCTGGATAAACGCCAGCACCTCCAGCGCCGCCGCCGGCAGCGGGCGCCCGGCCTTGACCAGCAGCCGGGCCTGGGTGCCCCGGAACAGCGGATGGTCGATCGGCACCGTTGCAAGGCTGCCGGCCGCCACCTCGCGGTAGGCCGCGAACTGGCCGATCAGCGTCACGAAGTCGTCGTAGGCCACGAACTGCTTGAGCGCCGACAGCGAATTGGTGACCAGCGTGGGCCGGATGCGGATGTTCTCGGCAAATTCCAGCATCCTGGCCGCATGGCCGATGCCATAGGACTCGGGCATCAGCGCCAGCGGGTAGGCCATCACGTCGTGGACGGTGGCCGCGCCGCCCCGCCGCGCCAGCGGATGGTCGTGGCGCGCCAGCAGCACGATGGGCTGCGCCGCACTGGCCCGGTACTCGATGCGCGGATGCAGCGGCGGGTTGTAGGCCAGGCCGATATGGGCGCGGCTCTCGGCCACCTCGTTCAGCACGTCGTCCACGGGCAGTATTTCCATGCGGATGTCGACCATCGGGTATTGCGCGCAGAACGGCGCCACCACCTCGTTGACCAGCGCATCGACATAGCCTTCGCTCAGGACGATCTGCACCAGGCCCTGCTGCAGCCCCGTCAGCGCGTGCAGCTGGTCTTCGAGCTTTTCCTGGTGCGAGCGGTAGCCGCGCCAGAACTCCAGCAGGTGCGCGGCTGCCTCGGTGGGCCGCACCCCACGCGCCTGCCGCTCGAACAGCGTGGTGCCCAGTTCCTCCTCCAGCAGCCGGATCTGGCGCGTGATGACCGAGGGCGACGTGTTGAGGCTTTCCGCCGCGCCCCGGATCGTGCCGTGCGCCAGCACTTCCCGGAAATAACGCAGTCGCTGCTGATTGATTTCGCGCATGTCATGCCTTTTTGTTATCCGAAAGGCACTTTCAGTGCGCCGCGCGCCCCTGCGTTGCTTTCAGAAGAACGAAGTGTGGACTTTGTTGCTGTTGGTATCAGTCTACGCGGCTGCCACTATCGAAGCCATTCCCACAACCATCACAACGCTCTGGAGACTGGCAAATGTTAGTGATGTCGAACCCTGCCGCCGTAGACGGCACCGCCGCGCTGTACCAGAAGATCAACCTGCGGCTGCTGCCGTTCCTGCTGGTCTGCTACCTGTTTGCCTACCTGGATCGCGTCAACGTCGGCTTTGCCAAGCTGCAGATGCAGGGCGACCTGGGCTTTTCCGACGCGGCCTATGGGGTGGGCGCCGGCATCTTCTTCATCGGCTACGTGCTGTTCGAGATCCCGAGCAACCTGATGCTGCCGCGCATCGGCGCCCGCAAGACGTTCAGCCGCATCCTGGTGCTCTGGGGCATCACGTCGGCCTGCATGCTGTTCGTGCGCGACGTGCCCACGTTCTACGCGATGCGCTTCCTGCTGGGCGTGTTCGAGGCCGGCTTTGCGCCGGGCATGATCTATTACCTGTCGTGCTGGTACGGCCCGCAGCGCATGGCGCGCGCCATCGCCATCGTGTTCCTGGCCGGCCCCATCGGCGGCATCGTCGGCGGCCCGCTGTCCGCCTGGCTGATGACCGCGCTGGCCGGCCACAGCGGCCTGGCCGGCTGGCAATGGATGTTCCTGATCGAAGGCCTGCCCTGCCTGTTGCTGGGCGTGCTGGCCTGGAAGCTGATCCCCGACCGTCCGGCCGATGCGAACTGGCTCAGTGCCGACGAAAAGCGCCTGCTCGAACAGGAACTGGCCGTGCCCGCCGCGCACAAGCACTCGTTCGGCGCCGTGGCGCGCGATCCCAAGATCTATGTGCTGGCGTTCGCCTATTTCTGCGTCATCGCCGCCATCTATGCGCTGAGCTTCTGGCTGCCGACGCTGATCAAGGCCCAGGGCGTCGACGACACCGTGCGGCTGGGCTGGTACACGGCCCTGCCCTACCTGGGTGGCGCCATCGGCATGGTCTACATGGGCCGCCGCTCGGACCGCAAGCGCGAGCGCCGCTATCACGCCGCGATTCCGGCCCTGGCCGGTGCCGCGCTGCTGGCCGGATCGACGCTGGCCGACGGCCACCTGGCGGCCACCATCGCCCTGCTGACGCTGGGCACCACCACGCTGTGGATGACCTACACCGTGTTCTGGGCCATGCCGTCCGAATACATCAAGGGGCCGGCAGCGGCCGGCGGCATCGCGCTGATCAACACCATCGGCCTGTCCGGCGGCTTCTGGGGGCCGGCCATCATCGGCTGGGCCAAGTCGGCCAGCGGCAGCCTGCATCCGGGCGTGCTGATCATCGCCGCCATGCCGCTGACAGCCGCGCTGATCATCCTGGCCACGCGCCTGCCCCAGCGCCATTGAAGCGCACCAGATCCATCGCTCTCCCCGCAACACCCCACGTAGAACAAGGAGTCCATCATGCTGCTGTACCTGTCCACCTGGCCTGAAATCGAGCAATACCTGAAGCGCAACCAGACCATCGTCATCCCGATCGGCTCCAACGAGCAGCACGGCCCCACCGGCCTGCTGGGCACCGACTGGATGTGCCCGGAGATCATCTGCCGCGCGGCCGAGCAGCAGTCCGACATCCTGGTGGCGCCCACCTTCAACATCGGCATGGCGCAGCACCACCTGGGCTTTGCCGGCACCATCTCGCTGCGCCCGACCACGTTCATCGCGGCCATCGTCGACTGGACGCGCTCGCTGGCGCGCCACGGCTTCGAGAAGATCCTGTTCCTGAACGGCCATGGCGGCAACATCGCCTCGGTGGAGGCGGCGTTCTCCGAGATCTATGCCGAATCGAGCTTCGCCGGGCGCCGCGCCGGCTTTGCGATGAAGCTGGTCAACTGGTGGGATCTGGAAGGCGTGAACGAACTGGCCAAGGAGATGTTCCCGACCGGCCATGGCGCGCACGCCACGCCGTCGGAAATTGCCGTCACCCAGTACGCCTACCAGCACGCGATCAAGCACGCCGACTATTCCCCGCGCATCGCGCCGTCAGGCCCGATCCGCGAGGCGCTGGACTTCCGCGCCCGCTTCCCCGACGGCCGCATGGGATCCGACCCCAACCAGGCCACCCCGGAAAAAGGCCGCGCACTGGTGGAACTGGCGGCGCGCAGTCTGGTGACGGAAATGGAGGCGTTCGGGGCGGAGAAGGTGCCGGGGTGATTGGTTTGCTCCCCTCGGCTTGCTCCCCTCTCCCACTTGTGGGAGAGGGGCTGGGGGTGAGGGTAAAGCCGCTCAAGATGAGGCAGTCGCCAGTTTGAACCGCAATGCCCTCACCCCGACCCCTCTCCCGCTCGCGGGAGCGGGGAGCAAACCCCGGGGCTTGCTAGCGTCGACCACCACCCGGCGCCATCGCCGCAAACACCCCATCGCGCAGCACCAGCGCATGCAGCAGCGCCGCCGCCAGATGCAGCAGCACCACCGCGAACAGCGCCAGCCCGAGCCACGTGTGCAACGTCCGCAGCAGTGCGAACAGGGTGACGCTGGCGGGCAGGATCGGCGGCAGGTGGAAGCTGCCGGCCATCGTCACCGGATAGCCGCCGGCCGACAGCATGCCCCAGCCGACCAGCGGCATGGCCAGCATCAGCCCGTAGAGCACGTAGTGCGACGCCTTGGCGACGAACTGCTGCGCCGGGGGAATGGAATCGGGCAGCGGCGGCGCGCCGCGCCGCAGGCGCACCGCCAGGCGGACGATCACCAGCAGCAGCAAGGCAATGCCCAGCGGCCGGTGCAGCGCCACCAGCGTGTCGTGGGCCTGGGATACCGTGAACACCATCCCGACGCCGACGAACAGCATCGACAGGATCAGTACCGCCATCAGCCAGTGCAAAAGCTTCTGCAGGCCGCTGAATTGAGTGTGCGTAGCCATCATGCCTGGTTCCTTCATTGGGGTGCCTTCTGGTCATGCTCGCCGAGCGCCACCTCGCGCGTGCGGCGCTGGTACGACAGCGCATAGGCGGCCGAGCGCGCGGCCAGCAGCGGGTCGTTGGACGCGGCAATGCCCGCTGGCAGCACCGTTGGATCGAAATTGACGTCGCGGCAGACGCCGCCATCGGCCTGCGAACTGGCGCGCTCGATCACCAGCGTGCCGGCGTCTACCTGCTGGCGGTCATCGGGCCAGGTTTGCGTGGCATCGTCGATGGGGTCGCCGGGCGCGCCCAGCGTCAGCATCAGGCGCCAGCGCAGCGGGCCGGCGGCCAGCTTTTGCGTCAGGTCGGCATCGAGGAACGACGCCTCGCCCTTCTGGGCGTCGGCCACCGGCGCATAGGGCGTTTCCGGCAGCACGGCCCAGCGCACGGCCTGGCGCTTGCCGGCCGCATCGACCAGATAGAACGCGTTGACGCTGTAGTAGGCACCATTGGCGAAGCTGGATGAGGGAGGATGCCTGGCAATCCAGCCGCCGAAGGCCTGCAAGGCCGGGTGGGCCTCGGCGAACGCCTTCATCCTGGCTGGATCGGGCTTGCCGGTGCCCGGTACGGGCTGCGAGTTCGCCAGCAGCTGGTAGAACTCCTCCGGCGTGTGCACCGGAAACAGCGGCACGGAGTTCATGCCGGTGCGCCACTGCTGGCCATCGGCCTGCTTGAACATCAGCGCGAAACTGCGGATCGGCACGCTGCCATCCGGCGCGCGTGGATTGCCGCCCGGCAGCGCGAAGCGGCCGACCACCGGGGTGCGACCCTGGGCAAATACGCCAGCCTTCGACAGTTGCGCGGCCGCGCCGGTGCTTTCGAAATAGCCCTCGACGCAGACGCCCTTGGCGTGATTGCGCCGGTAGCCTTCGTGCACGCCGTCGTTGCGCTGGAACTGGTCGATGATGGTTGGGGTGGACAGCCTGTGCGGCGCGATCCACCCGCCCGTATAGGCGAAGCCGCCGGCCAGCAACAGCACGACGGCGCCGATGACACCCAGGCGGCATGGCACGCAGATGCGCGTGCCCGATTGGGATGGTGGGGTGTTTTCGTTCAATGCGTACTCCCGATGAGTGAGGACTCATCCGGTATACGCCCCACCCCGGCGGGCTATTCCATCCGTGCGCGACATTTTTTTCGATCCGCCCGGATGCGACAGAAGGCCGGGCTAATCGGAAACGCTTACGGTTTCTCGCGGTGGATCGACAGGGCGCTGAAGGACTGCGTCACCGGCATCACTTCGACATAGTTGATATTGACGCGGGCTGGCAGCGTGGCGGCCCAGAAGACGGTATCGGCGATATCGTCGGGCGTCAGCGCATCGGCGCCTTCGTAGACCTTGTCCACGCGCGACTGGTCGCCGTTGAAGCGCACATTGGAAAACTCCGTGCCGCCCACCAGCCCCGGCGCCACATCGGTCACGCGCACGCGGGTGCCGGTCAGGTCGGCGCGCAGGTTCAGCGAGAACTGGTGCACAAAGGCCTTGGTCGCGCCGTAGACATTGCCGCCCGGGTAGGAATAGGCACCGGCCACCGAGCCGATATTGATCACGTGGCCGCGATTGCGCTCCACCATGCCGGGCAGCACCGCCCGCGTCATGGTAACCAGGCCCGTGACATTGGTGTCGATCATCGTTTCCCACTGGTCCAGGTCGGCGCGGTGCGCGGGTTCCAGGCCCAGCGCCAGGCCGGCGTTGTTCACCAGCAGATCGATCGCGGCGTAGTCGGCCGGCAGGTTCGCCACGGCGGCGAACACGGCGTCGCGGTCGCGCACGTCCAGCACCAGCGGCAGCACGTTGTCGCGGCCCAACTCGTCGACAAGGGCCTGCAGCCGGTCCTCGCGGCGGCCGGCGGCGATGACGCGATGGCCGGCGTTGACGAAGCGACGGGCGATGGCGGCGCCGAATCCAGCGGTGGCACCGGTGACGAATACGATCATGTTGGCTCTCCAGCTTGAAACAGTTTGGCCACGGATACTACACCGTTGCCCGGCCGCCCGTGCGGCGCCGGATGCAGATCGATATGACACGCGCGCGATCAGGTCAGCCGGCTGACCAACATTCTTTTTTGGAATGCATTTTGTGAATTCAAGTCATTTTGTGAATTGGATGTGACGGCGTAGCCTTTCCGTACGGCTCGCACGGAGCCGATCACAACAACATCACCATGACCTCGAAGACCTTCCTGATCCCTGCCCTGCTTGTTGCCCCGCTGGTTGCCCCCCTGCTGGCATGGGGCGCTCCCGCCCCTGCCCCGGTCAGCCACGATGCCTCATTGTTCGGCAGCCCGGCGCCGGCGCAGACTGTCGGCCGCACCCTCGCCATCGAGCCGAACACCCGCTTTGTCACCGTGGCCTCGGGCGAATCGGTGGCGATCCGCGCCGGCGGGCAGACCGTCAACTGGACCTTCCTGGAAGCATTGAACGGCGCCACGATGCCGCTGCGCGTGCTGCTGCCGGATTCGCAACAGGCCAGCGGCGTCTACATCCACGTCGCGCCGAGCGAGGTGTACAGCGCGGGCTGACAACAGGGGCGCAAACGGCGCGGCGCTGACAAAGGCGTCAGGCGCGGCGGCGCGGCGCCATCACCGGTTCGGCCAGATGGGCGAACACGATGCCCAGCGCCGCCCATAATACCGCCTGGATGCCGAAGGCCGCCACCCGGTACTGCCACAGCAGCGTGGCCGGAAAGTGCTCGGGCACCTCGTTGATGTCTGGCAGCAGCACGTGCGCCAGCGCGCCCAGCACGATGAAGATCGCGCCTGCGGCCAGCCCCATGGTCCAGGCGTCGCGATGCGCGGCCAGCCGGCGGGCGGCAAGCACCGCCACCACCATGGCCGCCAGCGACACTGCGATCATCGCGAAGAACAGCGCGGTGCGCAGGCCGATGGTGGACGGATCGCCGATGGCCGGCGGATTCGGCGGGTACTTGAAGAACGGCACCAGCACGATCGCAATATAGCCAAGCAGCGCCAACAGGCCCGAGGTCGCCCGCGCGCCCAGGGCGCCCATCCGGCCATGGACGAACGCGAAGACCAGCGCGAACAATCCGCCCAGCGCGGCGCCGAACACACCCAGCCCGATGAACAGGCCGGCGCCGGCCTGCGTCTCGCGGCTGACCAGCTCCGGCATCTCGTGTGCGTGGCTGCCGCCCATCGCATGGGCCGCCTGTTCCTCGAAGGCGATGGCCGCCTCCACCTGCGGTTCGCCCACGACGCGCGCGAACGCAAAGGCCAGCAGGCTGGCCAGAAAGCCCGCGATCATGCCGCGGACCAGCAGACTTCTCACCATGAAAGGGCCTTCTCAGTGGCAGGGAAAGCCAAGCAGGTGGCGCCCGTCGTGCACGAATTCATGCACGTACATGGTGTTGAAGACGGCGGCGGCGCCCTCTTCCACGCCCACGAAATAAATGGCCAGGAGCAGCAGCATGCCGCCGAAGATAGCCCAGGGCAGCAATTCGCGAACGGGGATGGTGATCGGCGCGAGGTTCGGCGCGACGGCCGGTGCAAGGTTGGCGCCTGCGGAAGCGCTAGCGAGCATGAGGATTCTCCTGGAGGATGACGCGTCCCGTGATGGATCGGTGTGCCCGAGGAGAAGGTCTGACTTGCCAGCCAGGCCCGCGACAACAAGCGGCTCAGGTTGGGATACAGTGGCGCGACCGTGCCGGACTCTCACCGGCTTCCTCTCGTCGGAATGCGTGCATTCTAGTCGAGCGGCCATCGATCCACCTAATCGCCAGCGCATCGCCTGTCACACCGCATGACCCGCCATCTCAGCCTGCTCTGCGTACCCGCCACGGCCGCCCTGCGCACCGGGCGCTTTCCGGCCAACGAAGCGGCCAACGAAGCGGCCGATGAAGCGGCCGATGCGGAAGACATCGCCCGCGTGACCGTCCTGACACGCAACCTCGGCCGCCCCGACCGCGTGCTGAGTAGCCCGATGACCAGCGCCCAGGACACGGCACGCGCCCTGGGCCTGCCCGTCGCCGTGGAGAATGCCTTGCGGGAAGTCGATTACGGGCGCTGGCGCGGCCAGTCGCTCAAGGACATCGGCGCCGCCGAGCCCGACGCACTGACGGCCTGGCTGTCCGATCCCGGCATGGACGCCCACGGCGGCGAGTCGCTGGCCGCCGTTATCGATCGTGCCGGCGCGTGGCTGTCGGGCCTGGAGCCCGGCCATACGCTGGCAGTGACCCACGCCAGCGTGATCCGGGCCGTCGTCGTGCACGCGCTGGGCGCCCCGGCGCGGGCCACGATGCGGCTCGATATCGCGCCGCTGACGCTTACCACGCTGTCAGGGCATGGCGATGCGTGGCGCCTGACATCCGTCGCCGCACCGCTGGGCGCGCCCAATCACTGAGCCGGGCAGTTCGTCGCCCCGCCCTGATCCGTATTGCGGATTGTCACCACCAACCGGCTGTCCTTGGCCATCATCAGCGTGTTGCCGTAGGTGACGGTCGGCATGAACGCGATGTCCGGCGCCACGGCCACCGGCGGCTGGCGCTCGGCATCGACGGTCAGCACGAGTTCCACCGTATAGCTGTCGACCGCCGCCCCCTGCTGCGACTGCGCGAACTTCTGGCGGAAGGCGCACATGTCGCGCGTGATGGTGTCCAGCGCCGCCTGCACCGGTACCGACTTGCCGGGAGGAATCGGGGCAGTGTTGCAGGCCGCCAGCAGCACGGGGGCCAGGCACGCGAGGACGGTGAAGCGCAGGGGCCGGATCATCGATATCTCCCGCACGTTGGGCGCCGTTGATGCGATGCACTCTACTGCCCACCGGTTCGCCGCTCCATTGGCCCGAAGGCCAATCCTTATTGCACTTATTTGCGCCTGTACGCTTTATGGCCCGATGGATGCTACCTTTGCTCTCCTTCCCCCGGTTTTGCACTGGCGACGTCACATTGGCCCGCATCACCGATATCCTGAAACCGTCGTGAGGAAAGACATGACTGCTGACAAGGCCATTCTGGACGCCTTCGCCCCGACCGGCGTGCTGCGTGCATCGATCAACCTGGGCAACCCGGTGCTGGCGCATCGCGCGGACGGCGGCGCCGGCGGCGTCTCCGTGGACCTGGCCACGGCGCTGGCCGACCGGCTTGGCGTGAAGCTGGAACTGGTGGTGGTGGAGACGGCCGGCAAATCCGTCGACGTGGTATCGAACCAGGAAGCCGATATCGGCTTCTTCGCCATCGATCCCAAGCGCGGCGCCACGATTGCGTTCACGGCGCCGTATGTGCTGATCGAGGGCTACTACATGGTGCGCGACGATTCGCCGGTGCGTGCCAACGCCGATGTCGACCGCGCCGGCACGCGCGTGGTGGTCGGCCAGGGCAGCGCCTACGACCTGTACCTGACGCGCGAGCTGCAGCACGCCGAGATCGTGCGCGCGGCTTCGTCGCAGACCGTGGTGAAGACCTTCCTGGAAGACCGGCTGGACGTGGCCGCCGGCGTGAAGCAGCAACTGGAGGCCGACACCGCCGGCATGACCGGCCTGCGCCTGCTGGGCGAGCGCTTCATGGTGATCCGCCAGGCGATGGGCGTGCACAAGTCGCGCGGCGAGGCTGCAGCGGCTTATCTGGCGAAATTCGTCGAGGAGATGAAGGCATCGGGCCAGGTGGCCGCTGCCTTGCGCAAGCACAACATCCAGGGCGCCAACGTGGCGCCGGCCGAAGGCTGAATCCGGGAGATGGGGTGCCGCGCCGCCGTTGCAGGCAACCGGTGGCGCGGGAGATCGTCCGTCCGGATTACGAGCCGACCTTCAGCTGGCCGCCACGACCCAGGCCGCCCTTCACTTCCTGCGCCTTATAGTTGCGCAGCGACACCACCATGTTGTTGTAGGCATCCATGAACGCCGCCACGGTGGCCTTGCCTTCCGGCGTGCGCGAGAAGCCGCCCAGGCCGCCGGCCGCACCGCCGCCGAACGCGCCAAGCGCCGCGCCGAAGTTCGTTGCCGTGGCATTGCCTTCCGAGATCGACAGCTGCACGCCCGAGCGGATGTCGAACATGGTCAGCGTCACGACCGAAGCCTTGCTTGCCATGGCACCACCAACCAGCGCGCCAACGCCGCCGAACAGGCTGCCCACGCCGGCGGCCATCTGGCCCGTGGCGTCGTTGTCGATGATGATGGCCGGCTCCATGTAGTAGTCGGCGGCCACGCGCTGGCCCTTCTGCTGCTTCGAACCGGCGCGGAATTCGCCGGAATTGCGCTGCTTGTCGGTGATGTTCGACAGCTTGCTTTCCGTGCGGTTGTTACCCACGGACGTGATCACGAAACAATTGGACTGCTGCACGGCCAGGCGGATCAGCGGCTCGATGGTCGTGATCTTCGTGGTGGCGCCAAAGCTTGCATACCATTCCTTGCCACGGCCATCGTCAACGGCCAGCGTGCCCAGCGGCTTGTCGCAGCGCTCCAGCGACGGGTTGGCATTCACGCTGGTGGCGCCGCCGGCGGCGCCGGTGGCCGCCGTGGGCGCCGTGCCGGTGCTGATCGAGCCACCACCCATGTTCGCACAGCCGGCCAGCACCAGGGACGCGGCCAACGCGGCCGCGCTCAGAGAGATGTTCTTGGACATGAAAACGCGTTCCTGTTGACGGAAGTGAAAGGAAAAGCCAGTGAGGGAAGAAATGGCACCCGCGCCTAGCGCTGGTACCAGCCGGAGGGGCCCCACACCCAGTAATACGGATAGCCGCTGTACCACGCGTACCAGGACGTGCGATAGGCTTCGCGCACCTTGTACGCAGCCTGTTCGTCCTTCTTGGCGGCCTGTGCCTGCGGAATCAGCGCCGATGCTTCCTTGCTGCCCTTGGCGGCGGCACGGATCAGCCATGCCTCGGCTTCGGCCGGGTCCGAGCCCATTTCCTCGAAGCCCATCAGATAGAGGCGGCCCAGCGCCAGTTGCGCCTGCACATGGCCGTTGTCGCCGGCCTTGCGCATCCATTCCAGCGCCTGGTAGGTGTTGCGCTCCACGCCATCGCCGCGCAGCAGGCGCAGGCCCAGGTCATAGGCAGCGTTCGGATTGCCCTCGGCCTTTTCCGCCAGCGCCTGCATGCGACGGTCGGATTCGGTGGGGCCTGCCGGGGTAAAGGTGGCTACGCGGCGATCCTGCTCGCTGCAGGCGTTGCCGTTGCAGAGGCGCACGGTCGGCGACCGCGACAACTGCGATTCCGGCGTCTGGGCGCAGGCGGCCAGGCCGAGAATCATCGTAAATACCAAAGGAGCAAAAACGCGCATGAATCGACCACCCCGAAGTTTTGTTTAATTTTATTCGTTTTGCTACAACTGCACATTGTAAGCAAACGTTTAGATTGTAACCATATTACATGTAGCGATTGCAATACTTTGTAGCAGCGGATGCTCCGCACCCCGGCCGCCGTTCCCAATACGCAACAGTAATCATTCGCTTTTACATGCGCCGCTGGTGAAGGCGCTGGGGAAACTGAGCGTGCGAGCGCGCGTTCAGGCCATCTCGGGGGAAGTTGTATCAGACATGCAGACACGATGCCCTGCGGCATCCTGGCGACGGCGAGGGTGACGAAACTGTGAGCCCGATGGCGGGGCTCTGGCCGGCGGTCATGCCAGGCGGCCCCCGTGCACCGGAGCGCCGCCTTGCGGCATGTCCGCGCACAGGATCGACCCGGTGGTGGATTCGGTCATCAGCAGCGTCTTGCCGTCGGCCCCGCCAAAGCACAGGTTCGTCAGCGATGCCCCGACGGGCGTGCGAATCACTTCCACCGGTTCGGCTCGATGGTTGAGCACCCAGACATAGCCCAGCCCCGGGTTGGCCACCAGCAGGAAGCCATCGGCCCGCATGGCCAGCCCGTCGGGGCCGCTTGGCCCGTACGACGTGAAGAACTGGCCGACCTTGCTGACCGAGCCATCGGCCTGCAACGGCACGCGCCACACGCAATTGCCGCGTGTCATGGCCACGTACAGCACTTTCTCGTCCGGCGACAGCACCAGCCCGTTCGGGCTCGGCGCATTGGCCAGCAGCACGTCGAGCCGGCCATCGGGGGCCAGCCGATAGACGCGGCCCGTGGGATCGTGCATGCCGGTCTGCCCTTGGTCCGTGAAATACAGGTTGCCGGCAGAATCGAAGGTCAGGTCGTTCACGCCCCGGAAGCGCTCGGAATTGCGCCGCTCCAGGAACGGGGTGACGTTGCCGGTCCGGGCATCGAACCGCATCAGACCGTTGCGATAGTCGGTGAGCAGGAAATCGCCGCTGGCCATTCGCTTCATGCCGTTGGGCTCGCCGTCGTATTCGGCCACCTGTTCCCAGTCGCCCTGCAGCGACACCCGGAAGATGCGGCCGTACGGGATGTCGGTCACCCAGAGATGGCCGTCCGCCCAGACCGGCCCTTCCAGGAACGAATCGGTGAAGGCGCCACCGCGATTGGCCAGCGACCAGGCGTTGTCCCGATCCTGGCGCCGGAACGCGTCGGGCAACCGGGTCAGCACCGTGGCATCGCGCACTTGGGGAGGCTGAAGCAGCAGCATCTTGGGCCCTATTGCTTTTCGATATTGGCTTTCTGGGCAACCGTGGCCCATTGCGCGGTTTCGCGCTGGATCAGCTGCGCAAACGCCGGGCTGTCCAGATCGCCCGGCTGCGAACCCATCTTGGCCAGGAAATCCTTCATGTCCGGTGCCTGCAGGGCCTTCTGGATTTCGGCCTGCAAACGGGCAATGACTTCCTTCGGCGTGCCCTTCGGCGCCGCCAGCCCCGACCAGTTGAACAGGCTGAAAGCCGGCAGGCCGGCTTCGGCGAAGGTCGGCACGTTCGGGAAGACATCGACCCGGCTCTTGCCGCTGATACCCAGCAGCCGCATCTGGTTGCCCTTGACCGGCGCCAGCGCGGTTGGCGTGGACACCACCAGCAGGTCGACACTGCCGCCCAGCAGGCCCACCATCGCCTCGCCGGCGCCCTTGTAGGGTACGTGCATCAGCTTGATGCCGGCGGCCTGCTGGAAGGCTTCGGCGGCAAAGTGCGGCGAGCTGCCCGGGCCACCGGTGCCGAACGTGACTTCGCCGGGATGGGCCTTGGCATAGCCGATCAGGGACTGCAGGTCCTTGAAGCGCGAATCGGCCTTGACGCCCAGCACGACCGGCGAGAACGCGAACGGCGCGATGGGCACCAGCGCGGTCTGGTGGTCCCAGTTCAGCTTCTTGAAGACATAGGGCAGCGTGGTGTACGAATTGTCGTTGGCCAGCAGCGTGTAGCCATCGGCCGGCGCGTTCACCACCTGCGTGGTGCCAATCGTGCCAGACGCCCCGGGCTTGTTCTCCACCACGAAGCTCTGGCCCGTCTGCTGGGTCAGCTTCTGCGCCACCTTGCGCGTCACCACATCGACGGCGCCGCCCGGCGGGTTCGGCACGACGATGCGGACCGGCTTGTCCGGGTACGCTGCCTGCGCGGGCGCGCCCAGGCCGGCAAGGGTCGCGGCGACAGCCAGCGGCGCCGCCAAACGGGAAAATGCGCGATGCAACATCATTGTCTCCTGGCGCCTGCGACGGGTCCGGCCCGAGGCCAGTCCCATCGTGACGCCTGTTTCTATCTGGCGAAGCCCGGGGGGCTCGCCTGTACTGTCAAGCCGCCGTGGCGGCGTGCTGCAGCACGGCCAGCACGTTCCTGGCCGCGCCCACACCCATGTTCACGTAGGCCGCGTCGCTGACGCCGCCGATATGCGGCGACAGGATCAGGTTCGGAATCTGCTGGAACGGGTGCGGCAACGTCATCGGCTCCACCGCAAAGCTGTCCAGCCCGGCCGCATACAGCTTGCCGCTGGCCAGCGCCGCCGCCAGCGCCGGTTCGTCGATCAGCCCGCCGCGCGCCGTGTTGACCAAAATCGCGCCGTCCTTGAACAGCGCCAGCGTCTCGCGGTTCAGCATGCCGCGGTTGTCGTCCGTCAGCGGGCAATGCAGCGACACCACATCGGCCTGTCGATAGAGATCCGGCAGGTTGTCCACCAGCGTCACGCCCGTCGGCACCGTCTTCGCATAGGGATCGAACGCGATCACGCGCATGCCCAGCGCCACGCCGGTCACGGCGGCGCGGCGGCCGATCTCGCCCAGCCCCACGATGCCCAGCGTGCGGCCGTTCAGCTCGATGGTCTTGTGGATCGACTTGTCCCAATGCCCGGCACGCATGCGGTCGTTCAGGTGCGGCACGGCCTTGGCGCAGGCCAGGATCAGCGCCCACGCATGCTCGGCCACTGCCGCCGCATTGGCGCCGACCGCCGCCTTCACGGCGATGCCACGCTCGGCGGCAGCGTTCTGGTCGATCACGTCGATACCGCTGCCGTGCTTGGAGATCACCTTCAGCGACGGCGCGGCGTCCATGATCGACGCGCCGACCTTGCCGTAGCGCACGATGATGGCAACCGGGTCCTTCTCCTTGGCCAGTGCCAGCACGGTTTCCTCGCTGCATTGCTTGCCGGCGAAGCACACCTCGAAGTCCTGCAGCAGTTCAAGCGCCTGCGGCGCCAGGTCGTTGCCCGTGACCAGCAACGCCGGTTTCTTCACGTTGCTCACAGCGATTCACCCTCGGCCAGCACGCCGGCGGCGCGCAGTTCCTTGTCTAGCCAGCCCGGACGCAGGTCGCCGGCCTTGATGGCGGCAATGCGCCTGGCCTCGGCATCCACCTTCTTTTGCGCCAGCTCCAGGATGACCGGCACGTCCTCGCGCGGGATGACCACCACGCCGTCGGCATCGCCCACGATCAGGTCGCCCGGATTGACGGCCACGCCCGCCACCGACGCCGGCCAGTTCACCAGCCCGCCGATGGCCTTGGTGGGGCCGCACGGGTTGGTGCCGGCCGAGAACACCGGGAACGCGCCCTGCCCCAGCTCGTGCGAATCGCGCACGGCGGCATCGATCACGAAGCCGGCGACGCCCGAGGCCTGCGCCTGCGTGGCCATGATCTCGCCGCACAGCGCGGCGGTCTGGTCGCCCTTGCCGTCGACGATGATGACGTCGCCCGGCTCGGCGATGGCCAGCGCCACATGGAACATCAGGTTGTCGCCGGGACGCACTTCGACGGTCAGCGCCGGGCCGCACACCTTCATGGCGGGCGACAGGCCCTGCACGCGGGCATTCAGCGTGCCCCGGCGGCCCACCACATCGGCCAGGATGGCGGCCTGGAACTTCGACGCACGCGCCACCAGTTCGGGCGAGACGCGCTCAACATCGCGACGGATCGCGGGGGATGCTTTGGCTTGGGTGCTCATGTACGACTCCAGGTATGACGGACGAACAAGGGGTTACTTCGTGGAAGCGATCTTCCACAGGCTTTCGAACTTGCCGCGCTGCGTGGCCATGTGCTGGGTCCACGCGGCGCCTGACAGATACGAGATGCCGCGCGCCTCGTTGACGGCGCGGGCCAGGAATTCGGGATCTTTCGTCGTGGCCTCGATGGCGTCCTGCAGCCGTTTGGCGATCTCCGGCGGCAGACCGCGCGGCGCGGCGAAGCCGCGCTCGGACGAAATGGTGATGTCGAGCTTCTGCTCGCGCGCCGTCGGCACGTCAGCCACCAGCCCCGGGCGGCGCTCGTTGCCCAGCTGCGCCAGCACCTTCACATCCTTCGAGGCGCGATCGGCCTCGGTGAATTCGGTGGTGCTCATGGCCATCACGTCGATGTGGTGGCCCAGCAGGCTGGTCTTGGTCTGCGACGTGCCCGCAAAAGGAATGTGGTTGACCCTGGCGCCGGTGGCCTGCTGCAGCGCCAGCGCGGCCATGTGGCCGTTGGTGCCGATGCCATTGCTGCCCATCGACACGCCTTCGGGGTTGCCCTTGAGCTGCCTGACCAGATCCTGCAGCGACGCGAGCTTGCTGTCGCCGGCCACCACGAACATGGCCGGATCGTCGATCACGCGCGCCAGCGGCACGATGCTGGCCGGGTCGTACTTGGGCTTGCGCTGGATCGGGATGGTCAGCAGCGACGGCGTCGACACGATGCCGATGGTGTAGCCGTCCGCCGCCGCCCGCGACAGCGCCGAGTACGCGATTTCGCCCGAAGCGCCCGGCTTGTTCACCACCACGATGCGGGCCTTTCCGCCAAGGTGCTTCTGCAGGTACGGCGCCATGGCACGCGCCAGCAGATCCGTGCCGCCCCCGGCCGCAAAGCCGACGTAGACCTCGATGGGACGGTCGTCGGGCCAGGCGGCGTGGGCAGGCATTGCCGACATGGCGGACATCGCAAATACCGCCAGGGCAAGGGATCGGACTTGACGCATTGGTTGTCTCCGTCTTGTTTCGTTGTACCGTGTACAACATCGTTTCATTAATGTGAGACCACTATAGTTCGTTAAAGTCCGACTTCCACTCGGCGTTTACCCGTGTACGCTACAAAACGCCGTTGTACACAGTACAATCCCGGTTGCGATTACGTAGCGGGGATGAGCATGAGTAACCACGGAGTAGCCGCCGTCGAGAAGGCGCTTGGTTTGCTGGACTGCTTCCGGCTGGGCGCGGAAATACAGTCGCTCGCGCAGTTGTCCAGCACGTCCGGCATGCACAAGACCACGGTGTTCCGGCTGCTGAATTCGCTGGAGCGGATGAGCTACGTGGTGCGCACCGCCGACGGCCGCTATGCGTTGGGGCCGCGCGTGCTGTACCTGGGCAAGCTCTACGAACAGTCGTTCCAGCTGGGGACGCTGATCGAACCCGTGCTGCAGGAACTGGCGCTGGCCACCCGCGAAAGCGCGTCGTACTACGTGCTGCACGGCGACGATCAGCGCATGTGCCTGTATCGCGCCGAGCCCAGCGAAGGCCTGCGCGAAACGCGCCTGCCGGGCACCATCCTGCCGCTGGACGACACCGCCATCGGGTCGGTGCTCAAGTTCTGGGGCAAGCAGGAAGAATCGGCCCGGCGCGACGAACCGCTGCCGTGGTTCACGTCCGGTGTGCGCGACATCTACACCGCCGCCTTCGCCACGCCGCTGTTCGGCGCCGGCGACAAGTTCATGGCGTCGCTGACGTTGTCCGGCCCGGCCTCGCGCCTGGAGGCCGCCGATCGCACCGAGATCGCGCGCGTGCAACTGGTGGCCGCCACCAGGCTGTCCAGGCTGCTCGGCGCCAGCCCGGCGTGGTGCGACAAAATCTACGGAACGGGCAACTTCGTGCACGACTGAGGCCGGCTCATCCTCGACATCGTTCCCGTTTGACGTCTCCACACGGCCCCGACCGTGTAAACTCCCCGTTTTTTCATCCAGCCGACATGATGCAAGTGCCACAGCGCACGGGTCTCAGCGGCCCGAAACTGCTACGCCTGCTGGCCCGGCTCACTGACGCCAGTGCCTCGGGTGCCGCGCCGTCGCTGTCCGCCGTGATGAGCCGGTGGCTTGGCTGGACCGACGCCATCGCGCTGTCCGCCGCGCTGAACGGCGTGCCGCCCGAAGTGGCGCCTGGCGCACCGGCCCGCGGCCGGGAGATCGGCGACGCCGCCGCCAGCCATGTGCGCGCGATGCTGACGGCCGCCATCATGGGACAGGCCACGTCGGCCGACAACCGCCGCCGCATGCCCGCGCGCACCAGCGCGCCAGATCCGGCCGAGGCCGACTTCGCCGTCCATCGCCAGCGCTACGTGGCGCTGCAGCAGCAGATGGAGCACGAGATTGCCGGCCTGCGGGCGCGGCTGCGTACGGCGCTGGCTGCACGCAACGCGCAGGCGGCCCGGCTGGCCATGCTGGATACCGTCATGGAGCAGGTGCTGGGCCGGCGCGAGCAGGCCGTGCTGGCGGCCGTGCCGGGATTGCTGGAACCCTATTTCACACGGCTGCGCGGCGCCGAGGGCGCGTGGCTCAACGAATTTCGCAGGGACATGCAGAGCGTGCTGCTGGCAGAGCTGGAAATCAGATTCCAGCCGGTGGAAGCGCTGCTCGCGGCCCTGCGCGAAAGCTGAATCGACATGAAGAGACAATTGACACCCATCGCCGCACCGCTCGCGGCCTTTCTCGCGGCATTCCTGGCGGGCCTGGCCGTTGTCGGCTGGGTCGCCGCCGGCTACGCGGGTACGAATCCGCTGGCGTTGATCGTCACGCTGATCATTGGCGGCTTCTACGTGGGCGGCGCCATCGAACTGCATCGCTACCGCCAGGCCACGCCCACGCTGACCACTGCGCTTGCCAGCCTTGACGCGCCGCCGTCCAGCCTGGCCGCGTGGCTGGACCGCCTGCACCCCACCCTGCGCAACACCGTGCGCCTGCGCGTGGAGGGCGAGCGCGTGGCCCTGCCCGGCCCGGCGATGACGCCATACCTGGTGGGCCTGCTGGTGCTGCTGGGCATGCTCGGCACATTCCTGGGCATGGTCGGCACGCTGCGCACCACCGGCGTGGCGCTGGAAAGCGCCGCCGACCTGCAGGCCATCCGCGCCTCGCTGGCGGCACCGGTCAAGGGCCTGGGCTTCGCGTTCGGCACGTCGGTGGCAGGCGTGGCCACCTCCGCCATGCTGGGCCTGCTGTCGACGCTGGTGCGACGCGAACGGGTGCAGGCGGCGCAGCTGCTCGACGAGCGGATCGCCACCACGTTGCGCGTGCATTCGCGCCATCACCAGCAGGAAACGGTGCTGGCGCTGCTGCAGCGGCAGGCCGATCTGATGCCGGCGCTGGTGGATCGGCTGGACACCATGACCGCGGCCATGGCCCGCCAGAACGAGGCCCTCGGCGAGCGCCTGTCGGCGAACCAGGACGCCTTCCACGCGCGCACCGATGCGGCCTACGCGCGGCTGGCAGAGACCGTCGGGCAATCGCTGAAGGAAGGCATTGCCGACAGCGCCCGCGCCGCCAGCGCGGCGATCCAACCCGCCGTGGACACCACCATGGCCGGCCTCGCCCACGAAGCGGCAACCGTGCGCGACACCGTCACGCAGAGCGTCCAGCAGCATCTGGACGGCCTGTCCGCCCGCTTCGATGCCTCCACGACCGTCGTGACCGATACCTGGCGCCGGGCCCTTGCCGAGCACCAGCAGGCGAACGCGGCGATGACGTCGGACCTGCGCGCATCGCTGGACGGCTTCGGCGAAACCTTCGCGCAGCGCTCTGCGTCGCTGGTCGACGATATCGGCACCCGCCTCGATACGGCCACTGCCGGCGCGGCCCGCACCTGGGATGCCGCGCTGTCGCGCCTGGAGCAAACCGGTGCCTCGATCGCCAGTGCCAGTCAGCAGGCCATGGCCGACGCCTCGGCCGCCTTCGCTCAGCACGCCGCCGGCATCGCCGATACGGTCAGCCAGTCGCACGCCGGCCTGCAATCGCAATTGGCCGCGCAGGAAACGGCACGCCAGTCGGCACTGGCCGAGCGCGACGAACAGCGCCTGACCGCCTGGCGCGATACGCTGGCCGCCATGGCCGCGACCATGCGCGACGCGTGGCAACAGGCCAGCGCGCAATCCGCCGATCACCAGCGGGAGATCCGCGACGCCCTTTCCCAGACCGCCCGCGACATCGCCACGCACACGCAGCAGCAGGCCAGCGGCACCATCGCCGAAGTGGCCCGACTGGCGCAGATTGCGACCGAGGCGCCCAAGGCCGCCGCCGACGTCATCGCCGAACTGCGCCAGAAGCTGACCGACGGCATGGCGCGCGACAACGCGATGCTGGACGAACGCGGCCGCCTGCTGGAGACGCTGGGCACGCTGCTGGACGCCGTGAACCACGCGTCGACCGAGCAGCGCACGGCGGTGGATGACCTGGTCACCACCACGGCCGACCTGCTGCAGCGCGTGGGCACGCGCTTCACCGAACAGGTGGCGCAGGAAACCGGCAAGCTGGACGGCATCGCCGCGCAGATCACCGGCAGTGCCGTCGAGGTGGCAAGCCTGGGCGAGGCGTTCGGCGTGGCGGTGCAGCAGTTCGGCGCATCGAATGACAAGCTGGCCGAGCATCTGGCTCGCATCGAGGCCGCCCTCGACAAGTCCATGACACGCAGCGACGAGCAGCTGGCCTACTACGTGGCGCAGGCGCGCGAGGTGGTCGACCTCAGCATGCTGTCGCAGAAGCAGATCCTGGAGAACCTGCAGCAGTTCTCCGCGCAACAGCCTGGCGCCGAGGCGGCATGACGGACGATATCGACGCCGGCGTGGAGCCAACCGTCCCGGCCTGGGCGGTGTTCGGCGACCTGATGTCGGTGATGCTCGGTGCCTTCGTGCTGGTGCTGCTGGGTGTAATCGGCGTACAGATGGAGCTGTCGGCCCGGCTGGAGAACGAGGTCAGGCAGCGGCAGGCGGAACTGAAGCGGCGCCAGACGCTGGAACAGGCGCTGGCCGGACCGCTGGCAGCCGGCCGCGTCACGCTCAAGGATGGCCGTATCGGCATCAGCGGCAACGTGCTGTTCGCCCTGAATTCCGACCAGCTGCAGCCGGAAGGCCGCACCCTGCTCAAAAGCCTGGCGGGGCCGCTGTCGGCCTACCTGGGCGCGCGCGACGAGATCCTGATGGTGAGTGGCTTTACCGACGACCAGCAGGTGCGCGAAGGTAACCGGCGGTTTGCCGACAACCTGGAACTGTCGGCCCAACGCGCGCTGACCGTGACCCGCGCGCTGATCGATGCAGGCGTGCCACCGGCCTCGGTCTTTTCGGCCGCCTTCGGCTCGCAGCAGCCGGTTGCCCCGAATGCCACCGAAGAAAGCCGGGCCAGGAACCGGCGCGTGGAAATCGCGCCCGTGCCGCGCATCCCGGCCGGAGGCACGAGCGGCGCAGCCAAACCCGATGCATAGCGACGACACGCGCGATCCCCGCGCCCTGCTCGACGGCTGGCGCGACAACGGCGCCGACCGCGTTGATCCGGTCCGCTTCCGCTTGATCGAGGCGCTGGCCCGACGCGCGTCCGGCTACGAAGGTGAAACACGGCGGTGGCTGGAGCAACGGCTGGCAGCGCTGGTGGCCGATTATGGCGAGGGACTGACGCGCGCTGCGGGCACCTTGCCGCCGCCAGACACCGCGCCGCCACGCCCGGGCACCCCCGGCGATCTTGCCGCCCTGACGGCGCGCCTTGGCCGAGGCATGCACGCGATTGCCGCCGCCTCTGACGCGCCTGCCACACCCCAGGCATCCCAAACCTCCAATGCCCGGCACACGCCCGCTGCAGCCACCGCGCACCGCGCCCGTCTTGCCGAGCCGGCGCTGGCCGACTACTTCCGCGATACATGGGCGCGCGTCAGCGTCGACCGCCAGCTGCGCGAATCGCAGGCCGGCGTGCCCGAGAATGCCGGGCCGCTGAACACGAACCAGCTGGTGCATCGCTCGCTGTCGCTGATGCGCGGGGTGTCGCCGGGCTATCTGGAGCAGTTCCTGTCGTATGTCGACGCGCTGGCATGGCTTGAAGGCATGCACGCGATCTCGCTGGTACCCGACCGCGAAGCGCCGCGTGCAGCGGCGCCGCGCAAGACTCGGGGCAAATCGGCGAAGTCGGGAAGCGGTACCGCGTAAGCCCGGACGTGCCTGCAGTGCGGCCGCGCCTGGCCTGCTTTGCTGCCCCCAATTCCCATCAGCTGAAAAAGACTGACCTTGACGTGGGCTTCAGTCCTACAGTGGTTGCTGGCCCGCGCACGGTACACCAGGAAACCGCGCCACGGGCCCAGCCCGGCAATGGCGTGCCAGCGCCAGCCGCCGGCATCGTGAATGGTTGCCTTCAAATCGATGCACCACACAGGAGAAGCGAGCATGGGATACGTCACAACGAAGGACGGCGTGGATATCTTCTACAAGGACTGGGGGCCGCGCGACGCGCAAGTGATCTTCTTTCATCACGGCTGGCCGCTGAGCGCCGACGACTGGGACGCCCAGATGCTGTTCTTCCTGGCGCAGGGCTACCGGGTGGTGGCGCACGACCGGCGCGGCCATGGGCGGTCCAGCCAGGTCTGGGACGGCCACGACATGGACCACTATGCCGATGACGTGGCGGCCGTGGTGCAACACCTCGGCGTGCAGAAGGCCGTCCACGTCGGGCACTCCACCGGCGGCGGCGAGGTCATCCACTACGTGGCTCGCCACGGCGAGGACCGTGTTGCCAAAGCCGTGCTGATCAGCGCCGTGCCGCCGCTGATGGTCAAGACGGAAAGCAATCCGGGCGGACTCCCCAAGGAGGTCTTTGACGGCTTCCAGTCCCAGCTGGCGGCCAATCGGGCGCAGTTCTACCTCGACATCCCTACCGGGCCCTTCTACGGCTACAACCGCCCCAACGCGAAAGCGTCGGAAGGGACCATCCGGAACTGGTGGCGCCAGGGCATGATGGGCAGCGCCAAGGCGCACTACGACGGCATCGTGGCGTTCTCGCAGACCGATTTCACCGAGGACCTGAAGGCGGCCACGATCCCGGTGCTGGTGATGCATGGCGACGACGACCAGATCGTCCCGTATGCGGATTCGGCGCCGCTGTCGGCAAAGCTGCTGAAGAACGGCACGCTGAAGACCTACCCCGGCTTCCCCCACGGCATGCCTACCACCAACGCCGACACGATCAACGCCGACCTGCTGGCGTTTGTGCGCGGCTAGGCGCGCCTGACTTCCACCGCCCATGGCCCGCCCCCAACGTGAGGCGGGCCTTCCTGGCCCTCCTTCCCGCCACGCCGGTCGCCCGCCTGCCCGCCCCCGATTGTTGCCGCCGGGACAACATAGTGGGGACTTCCGTGGCTCTACTGGCGCGCAGCCGTCCTGCCTAGAATCCGGTCCAACGATGGTTGCACAAGCCGTGCGACGGTCGATGAGGATGTCCGCATCAACCAGCGGACCGCGTGCCGCCGCCCGGCGCGGCTGACCCACCAAATGGACAGGACTACCGAAATGAGCGAAACCACCAGCAACTTGCGCCCCGTCACCACCAACCTTGGCAAGGAAGGTGCCGGCGAGCTCGTGTCTTCCCGCTACGCCGTGCGCATCGGTGACGTCGACGTCGTACTGATCAGTGACGGCATCCTGCCGCTGCCCACCTCGACGATGTCCACCAATGTCAGCGAATCGGATCGAAACGAGTGGTTCGACCACCGCTTCCTGCAGCGCGACATGTTCGACTGGGCCCTCAACATCGCGCTGGTGCGCAGCGGCGACCGCCTGATCCTGGTCGATTCCGGCGTGGGCGACGGCTTCGAGTACTTCACGCGCGCCGGCCGCTCGGTGATGCGCCTGGAAACGGCCGGCATCGGCCTGGCCGCGATTACCGATATCGTCATCACGCACATGCACATGGACCACGTGGGCGGGCTGAACGTGGATGGCGTCAAGGCCAAGCTGAACCCCAACGTGCGCATTCACGTGGCCGCCGCCGAAGTCGATTTCTGGAAGAACCCGGACTTCAGCAGGCCGGTGATGCCTGAAACGGTGCCTCCCGCGCTGCGCAAGGCAGCCGCGAAGTTCGTGGCGCTTTACAGCGAGAACATCGTCCAGTTCGGCCAGACAGTGGAAGTTGCCGCCGGCGTGTCGGCACGCGTGACGGGCGGCCATACGCCGGGCCACTGCGTCGTGGACGTGGCGTCGAAGGGCGAAAAGCTGACGTTCGTCGGCGATGCGATCTTCGAGGTCGGCTTCGACCACCCGGAATGGCAAAACGGCTTCGAGCACGAGCCGGAGGTGGCAGCGAACGTGCGTATCGGCCTGCTCAACGAGGCCGCCGAAACGGGCTCGATGCTGGCCGCCGCGCATATCGCCTTCCCGTCCATTGGCCATATCGCGAAGAACGGCAAGGGCTTCCGGTTCGTGCCGGTGCAGTGGGACTACTGATGGAATACTGACCGGCGCTCAGCCCCCCGCTCAGGCCGCCCACCCAGGCGGCCTGCTCACGCCGCGGACGCTTCGGTGCCGGCGGCATCCGCTTCCATGGCGGTAACCCTTACCGGAATGGATTTCGCAGCCGGCACATGGCTTTCTTCCGCGTGGTGCGACAGCGGCAACAGCGGATTGCACTCCGGGAAGTACCCCGCCACGCATCCGGCCGGGATGTCGAACGGCACCACCTCGAAATCGTCCACCCGTCGAGCCCGGCCGTCGGCCGCTACCGCTTCGAGCCGGACACGCTGCCCCGCCGACAGGCCAAGACGCGCGATGTCGCCCGTATTCATCAGCACCACCATGCGGCTGCCCTTGATGCCCCGGAAGCGGTCATCGAGCGAGTAGACCGTGGTGTTGAACTGGTTGTCGCTGCGCAGCGTGAACAGCCGGAGCGTATCGGGCCCGGTTTCGGGCGCATCGGGGTCTTCCATCAACGATGTGGGCGTGAAGAATTCCGCCTTGCCGCTTTTCGTCTTCCATTGCCGCTCGGCCACGGGCATCGGCCGCCGAAAGCCGCCCGGCTGCCACATGCGGTCGTTGAGCCCGCCAAAGATGTCCGGATAGGTCTCCTCGATGGCGTGCCGGACCAGCGCATAGTCGTTCGCCCATGCGCTCCAGTCGACATGGTTGCCTGCGCCCAGCGTGGCGTCCGCGATGCCGGCAACGATCTGCTGCTCCGAGAGCAGGTCCGGCGCGGCTGGATCGGCCACGCCACGGGAGCCGTGGAAACACCCCGTGCTGTCCTCCATCGACACCGCCTGGGGGCCGCTGGCACGCTGGTCAATCTCGATGCGGCTCAAACACGGCAGCACGTACGAGACGGCCCCATGCACCAGGTGGCTGCGGTTCAGCTTGGTGGCGATACCCACCGTCAGGCGCAGCTTGCGCCATGCGGGTTCCACCACGTACCGGTCAGGCACCGACCTCACCAGGTTCCCGCCCAGTTGCACCACTGCCCGAACGCTGCCGTCGATGATGCCGCGACACGCGCCCACGGTATCGAGGCCCTTTTCCCTTGGCGGCTCGAACCTGTATTGCGCCGCCAGCTTGTCGAGCGGCGCCAGTTCGGGCTTCTCGGTGATGCCGACGGTCCGCTGCCCCTGCACGTTCGAGTGCCCCCGGATCGGCGACGCCCCAGCGCCCGGCTTTCCCATATTCCCGCGCAGCAACAGCAGGTTGGCCACCATCCTGACGTTCTGCACGCCATGCCGATGCTGCGTCAGGCCCATGCCGAAGTGCGCGATGACGGCCTTGGCCGCTCCGTACACCCTGGCAGCCTCGGTCAGCGCGGCACGCGTGAGGCCGCTTTCCCGCGTGATGTCTTCCCATGGCGTGGCCTTCACACAGTCGCTGAAGGATTCGAATCCGACGGTGTGTTCGGCAATGAATTCGCGGTCCAGCAGACCCGTCCCGCCATTCATGATGTCGTCGGCATCGGCTTCGAGCAGCGCCTTGCAGATGCCCATCATCGCCGCCGTGTCGCCACCCGCCTTGACCTGGTGATACTGCGTGCTGATCTGCGTGGCACCGGGGCCCAGCATCTCCGCAGGCGATTGCGGGTTCACGAAACTCACCAGGCCAGGCTCGCGCAGCGGATTGAAGGTGATGATCGGGACGCCGCGCTTGCGGGCATCCTGCAACGGGTGAAGCATGCGCGGGCTGTTGGTGCCGACGTTCTGGCCGAAGAAGAACATCAGGTCGGTTTTCTCGAAGTCGTCCAGCGTGATCGTGCCCACGCCGACGCCAATCGACGCCTTCAGGCCCACCGACGTACTTTCGTGGCACATATTCGAGCTGTCCGGCATGTTGTTCGTGCCGTACATCCGCGCAAACAACTGGTACATGTAGGCCGTTTCCAGCGACGCCCGCCCCGAGGTGTAGAACACCGCCGACTTCGGGTCCATCGCACGCAGCTCCCGACCAATCTCGTCGAAGGCCTGCGCCCACGGCACCTGCACGTACTTGTCCGTGGCAGGGTCCCAGCGCAGCGGCGCCACCAGACGGCCCGCATCTTCCAGATCGTGGTCGTGCCATTGATGGAGTTCGGCGACCGTATGGCGATCGAAAAAGTCGGCGCCGATGCTGCGAGCCGTGAGGTCCCAGGCAGTTGCCTTGGCACCGTTCTCGCAGAATTCAAACGCATGCGGGTCCTTCGGCTTGGCCCACGAACAGCTGACGCACATGAAGCCGTCCGGCTTGTTCTGGTGGGCCAGCGCCTGGCTTGCCCGCAGCGGCACATGCTCGTGAACCAGGATTCTGGCGACCGCCTTCAGGGACCCCCACCCACCCGCCGATTCGGTCGGACTGACTTCGGACTTGCCGCGTTTCACCGGATCTCCCTGGTCAGGGCGCGCCGGGCTTGCTTTCGTTGCCAGGCGGCGAGCCCCACTCCGGCAAGGAACGCCAGCATCTGGACCAGCGCGGGCAGCGCCAAGCGAAGCAACCTGCTAGCCCAGTTCATGACCGGCCCCGTCGCTGAGTTCGCTGATGGAAAACGCGCGGTGCTTCGACAGCAGCGCCTTGGCGCTTTCGAGCTGCGACACCGGGACATCCGAGACAACCAGCTTTGCCGAGCACCCGTCCGCGCACTCGTTGCCGTCAGCGCTTTGCACGCCCACGATTTCCACCATCAGGCTGCGCAACTCGGCCAGAAAGCCCTCGCCCCCGGCCTCGCTGCCGGGCTCAGGCGGAAGGCGCATCGCAACGTTGAGTCCCGGGTATGACTCGACAAGGTCTCGACAGGCAGCACCTGCCGTGGAACGCTCCGCAAACCCGGCAATGATTGTCGGCATGGCATCTCCGGTTGACCTGGGCGCACGCCCATGTAACCTGCTGCCCATGCAAAAACCGGTCCTGCCTGGATGGACGACGCCGAGGCACGACCGGTTTCATCTACCCCGCCATGGCCATTGACGTGTGCTTTGCACGGCGCAGCTGCGCGGCACGCCATTCCAGTGCATCCAGGGCCCCTTTCATGTTCGTCAGCACCTGGGCCTCGATCGCCGCATCCCGTCCGTCCTGTGTGAGCGTCCGTACCAGTGCGGTCTGCCTGACGACGTCCTCGCGGATCTCCTTGAGATAGCGCTCGACCATTACCAGGTCACGCAAGTTTCCGCCTGCCATCATGTCGTCCTCCGTCAACCTCGTCCGAAGTCATCGGTTCCACCGTAACCAAAGCGCTGTCAAATCGCACATAAGCGGACATGTTCGCTACCTTCCCTAACCGGACAGTCCCTTGCACGACGTCATAGCCGGCGAGTTGCGCCCGCCGAAGGCTCTTCCACAAGGAAGTAGCCATGGATCAGCAGGTCGTACATGACTGCGGGCGCGGAGATGCCAATCATCGACGTCGTTTCGGAGAATTCCGTTCTCTCTGATGACTGGATGTCGCCAAGCCAGGCCAGCACATGGGGCGGCAGGTTTGAGCTTGCCCCCGCAAAACGAATCCCTTGCTGAGGTTAAACTGAAGCAAGGAGAGATGTGATGACAAGCAAGACAAAGCGGGCGCAGTACACGCTGGAATTCAAGCTGGAAGCGGTACGGCTGGTGAAGAGCGGGCAGAGCATGGCAGTGGTTAGCGCGACCCTGGGCATCAGAGCGCAGACGCTGCATAACTGGGTCAAGGCGGAGCGGGAAGGCAAGCTGACTGGTGCGGGTATGAAGCCGGTCAGCCCGGAGCAGATGGAGCTGGCCCGGCTTCGGGCGGAGGTGGCGCGCTTGAAGATGGAGCGCGATATTTTAAAAAAGCCGCAGCATACTTTGCGAAGGAGTCGGTGTGAGGTATGCGTTCATCGAGCGAAACCGACGTTACTGGCCGGTCTCGGTCCTGTGTGAGCTGTTAGGGGTCAGCCCCAGCGGCTATCACCAGCGCAAGCAACGCACAGTAAGCACCGACAGGCCAGATAGAGGCCGACTCAGTGACGATGCCTTGTTGGCCCACATCAAGGCGATTCACGCCGGGGTCAAGGGGGAGTACGGCTGGCCGCGCATGTGGAAGGAACTGCTGGCGCGTGGGGTGCGGGTGGGCAAGGAGCGTGTTCGCAAGCTGATGGCGCTGCACGGCATCCGTGCCCGCCACAAGCGCAAGTACATCGCGACAACCAACTCGAACCACGATTTGCCGGTGGCCCCCAATCTGCTGCAACGCGACTTTAGCCCAGCAGCACCCAATCAAGTCTGGACGAGCGACATAACCTATGTGGCGACCGCCGAAGGCTGGCTCTACCTGGTGGTCATCATCGACCTGTTCAGCCGGCAGGTGGTTGGCTGGTCGATGCAACCACACATGAAGGCCGAATTGGTCACGGACGCGCTGCGCATGGCCTGGTTCCGGCGCCGCCCGGAAGCCGGTGTGATTGTGCACACCGACCGGGGAAGCCAGTATTGCAGCCATCTGTTTCAAGACGCCCTGAAGGCGTATGGCATGCGCTCGTCAATGAGCCGCAGGGGCGATTGCTGGGACAACGCGCCGACTGAGAGTCTGTGGGGGTCGTTGAAGGTCGCTCGCCTGCACGGTCGCCAGTTCGCTACCCGCCGCGCCGCAATGGACGAGGTAATTGACTGGCTTGGCTTTTATAATGCCAGCCGACTCCACTCGACGCTGGGCTACGTCAGCCCCATGACGTTCGAGAAAAACTGGTCCGCAGCTCAGCAACACCGGGCTGCCTAATTCCCTCGGTTATGGGATTCGTGGAACAGGGGCAAGGTCAGTTTTCCAGTTCCACGCCAACGCGCACCAGCAGTGCCCGGCGCGCGCCGCGATATAGCGTCACATCCAGTACCACGTCGCTTAGAAACCGAGGGCGCTCGGGAAACATGTCAACGACCTCCTCCAGTCAAGGGGGCCACTACCAGGTTTGCCGGCTCGCTACGGCATTTGATGGACACGGCCTCCCGACGTGCGTCATCCCTGTCCGAATCGTGTGCAATCCGCTCTTCGCTAAACTGAAAGTTACGTCATCAACGCAGAGGGTGTCGGTTGGTTAAGGGGTGCATTTCGGACAGCCGCGCACAAGAAGAAAGCCCGCACAAGGCGGGCTGAAGGAAGGAGCCAACAGGAACGGCAATGGTAGGTGTTGCAAGTCGCGAGTAGAGGCGTTGTAGATTCTTGGCGACGCTTCGCGTGTGCCGCGCGCTCGCCGCTCGGGTTCATGTCACCGACTTCATGGGATTGGTCGTGCCACCATAGGGATCGCGCCCCTTTGGAAACTCGCGCGAATCGCCGCGCTCCAGCCCACCGCCATAGCTGCTTGCCGAAGAGCCGGTCGCGGGGCTGCCTTGGCTCACGCCGCTGATATGCGCGCCGGGCATCGCCCCCGAGCCGTCCTGCGCCGTCTCGCGCAGATGATTGGTGACGTCCCGCACGCCTGATACCCGCGCGGCCAGTTCCTCGATCCACCGCTTCTGGCGCCGGTCGGGTACCGATCCGGTCAACTTCACGATACCAGCGTCGACACTTACCTCCACATCGCGCGCGTCGACGTCATCGCTGAAAGCCAGCCGCTCGCACAGATCCTCGCGGATGCTTTCGTCCGACCGCGTGTAGCCCTTGGGGTATCCCCCCGTTCGCCTCGTATCTTCATGCATGACGACCCTCTCCTGTCACTTCGCTGCGTCAATTCGCTGCATCAATACGGCCGCGCCCATACCGCTGGCGCCGTTGCCCATGAAATGCTCATCGAAGCAAGAAGCGTGACGGCCTGGCAGCGGCTACGCGAGCATCAGGTTCAGGTTCTGAATCGCCGCGCCGGACGCGCCCTTGCCAAGGTTGTCGAAGACGGCCGACAACAGCACGTGCCCGTGCTCCACGCCCGAAAATACGCCCAGGCGCATGTCGTTGGTACCGTTCAGCGCTTGCGGGTCCAGGTGCGCGACCGCGGACGATTCTTGCAGCGGCAAGACCTGCACATGACTTGCGTCGGCATAGTGACGCGCAAGGCAGGCGTGCAACGTGGCGCCGTTCACGCCAGGTGGCAGCATGCGCAGCGCCAGCGGCACCGTCAGCACGATGCCCTGGCGGTACGCCCCATACGCCGGCACGAAGATGGGGGGCGCCGCCAGCCCGGTGTGCTGCTGGATCTCCGGCACGTGCTTGTGCGTCAGTCCCAGGCCATAGATCTGGAACGCAGGCGCGCTGGCGGCTTCGGAACCCTCGTACTGCTCCACGCCGCTGCGGCCGCGTCCCGAGTAGCCGGAAACGGCGTGAATGCTGATGGGGTAATCACCCGGAATCAGCCCGGCCTGCACCAGCGGGCCGAGCAGGCCAATTGCACCGGTCGGATAGCAGCCGGGATTGGTCACGCGGTGTGCCCGGGCAATCCGCTCGGCCTGTCCGGACGCCATTTCCGGAAATCCGTAGGTCCAGTCCGGGTGGGTACGGTGGGCGGAACTTGCGTCGATGACCCGCACGGCGGGATTGACGATTGTGGCGACTGCCTCGCGCGCAGCGGCATCCGGCAAACACAGGATGGCAATGTCGCAGCCGTTGATCGCTTCGGCGCGACGCCGCGGATCCTTGCGCTCCGCGGCAGGCAGCGAAATCAGTTGGATATCGGCCCGGTCGCGGAGCCGTTCGTGGATCAGCAGCCCGGTGGTGCCTTGGTCGCCGTCGATGAAAACAACAGGAGAGCGCATGGGGGAATACTCCGCTGGTTGTGGGGTAAGAGAAGCAGGACGCAAAAGGAAGAATGCGAGCGAGTAAGAACGCGAGCCCCTATGTTCCCGCTGCGGCTAGAATAGCGAAAGTTGAATTTCACAACCTGAACATTCAGTTTTTCTGAATCCTGACACCAACATGCGAGAGATCAGCCTGGACCGCCTGCGCACACTTGTCGCCATTGCAGACCGCGGCTCGTTTGCCGAAGCGGCGCGCGCGCTGCACCTGGCGCCGCCCACGGTCAGCCTTCATATCGCCGACCTGGAAAGCCGCATCGGGGCCCCGCTGCTGTCGCGCAAGCGTGGACAAGTCCGCCCATCGGCGATCGGTGAGGTGCTGGTGGAACGCGCACGTCGCCTGCTGGCCGATGCGGAGCAGACGCTGGACGATATCGAGCGTCAGGTGCAGGGGCTGGAGGGCCGCGTCCGGCTTGGGGCGTCGACGGGCGCGATCGCCCACCTGCTGCCTCAGGCGCTCGAGGGGCTGCGCCAGCACCATCCCGCCATCGACATCCAGGTAGCCGTTCTGACGTCGCAGGAAACGTTGTCCCGCCTGGCGGACGGGACGCTGGACATCGGCCTGGTGGCCCTGCCTCAGTCTCCGGCGGCGGGACTGGTGATCAAACCCTGGCGGCGTGACCCGGTGATGGCCTTCGTGCCTGCGGATTGGCACTGCCCGGCCCACGTCACGCCCGAATGGCTGGCAGCCCGGCCGCTCATTCTCAATGACGCCACCACGCGCCTGTCACGCCTGACCGCGGAATGGTTCGCGACCGGCGGATACCATCCGGCGCCGCGCATCGAACTGAACTACAACGACGCAATCAAGAGCCTGGTAGCGGCGGGCTATGGCGCGGCGCTGCTGCCCCACGAGGAAACCGCCCCATCGCCCGACCCGCGCATTGTCATGCGTCCGCTGCGCCC